>JADHOR010000007.1 GCA_016778895.1 Candidatus Puniceispirillum sp. | reverse complement strand
TCAGGTCGCAATCAATACCTGGCTCAGACAATATAACCAGATCAGACCTCATCACGCATTGGGCATGAGACCACCCGTCCCCGAAACCTTATTAGAGAACGACAAAATAAGTGGCACTGAAAAATGGGGCTAGACAGGGGAGATATAGAAAAGATGGGGCCTGCCTTGACTGTTTCTATGCTGCCAATTCTATACGGCTATGCCGTAAGGCTAATAAGCATAGCGTTCTCGCGAGATTGAAGCTAATGACCCGCACCCTGTTCACAGCCATATTCCTAACCCTGTGCAGCCAGACGGCTTGGGCTGAGGATGCCAGCTTTCGCAAATTGAATGATAATATAAAAAACTGGAGTCTATCGAGATTAGGCTCACAATCAGGCTGTAATTAAGCGATTAAATATGCGCTTAATTAATGCTCAAATTTTGGCATTAAACGTATTAACTCTTGCGTATATCGATGTTTTGGGTAGGTGAATATTTTCTCAGCACTATTCTCTTCAACAATCCGCCCTTCCCTCATAACAGCAATCCTATCACAAACTTGCCGCATGACCGGCAAGTCATGGCTGATGAATAGGTATGTCAACCCAAGCCGTTGTTGAAGATCTTTTAACAAATTGAGAATCTGAGCTTGAATAGATACATCTAGGGCTGAGGTGGGTTCGTCACATATCAAAAATTTAGGCCTTGACGCCAAAGCCCTGGCAATTGAAATTCTTTGACGCTGACCACCAGAGAAAGCATGGGGATACCGACGCGCAGCATCTGCGTCCAATTCCACGAGCGACAAAAGGTCAGAAACTATTTGAAACAATTCAGCTTTACTGCCCTTAAACCCATTTACAAGAATTGGCTCAGCTACAATTTTTTCAACCTTCATTCGTCCATTTAGGGATGAATAAGGGTCCTGAAATATCATCTGAATTTCGCGTTTTTTCCTTTTGTATTCACACGATGAACTACTCTTTATTAAGTTCAGATTGTCAAACCAGACACCCCCATCCGTCGGTTTGTGGATACCCGTTATCAGCCGTGCTACCGTTGACTTACCCGAACCGCTCTCACCCACAACCCCATAAGTCTCACCGTGTGAGATTTTGAAACTTACATCGTCAACAGCAAGGTTCGGCTCATTTTTTTTGGAAAACCATGTGTTATGTGGGTGAAAAACTTTCGTAAGATGCTGAACATCCAACAAATAACCAGAGGAAATTGAATCATTAGTCTTCATACCCAGCCAGTGTGATTGTAGATCAATCTCTTTTTGGTTTTCTCGACCCTTGTTAAATTTAACTCTGGTAAAACGATCAATTCGACGATTGGATGGCGGCACAGCAGAAATTAGTGCTCGAGTATAAGGGTGCTTGGGATGCTTGATTAAGTGTTTCGTTTCCTCAATTTCAACAATTTTGCCCATATACATTACTGCAACACGGTCGGCAGTCTCAGCAATCACTCCCATATCATGAGTAACAAGGATAACACCGACATTTTTCTTTCGGCACAATTCGCGAATTAGTTCGAGGATCGTTGCCTGTATAGACACATCCAAAGCCGTTGTTGGCTCATCTGCAATAATAAGATCAGGCTCGCCAGCCAAAACCAGAGCAATAACTACCCGTTGCCGCATACCTCCAGATAATTCATGTGGAAACTGACTCATTTTTACTCTGGGCAAAGCTATTCCTACAACAGTCAATAACTCAATAGCCCTCAACTTTGCATCGTTTCTGGAGAGATCTGAGTGCAAAGCAATAGTCTCCAAAAGCTGTATTCCAATAGTTTCAAGTGGATTTAATGAAGTCATTGGGTCTTGGAAAATCATTCCAACTTTTTTTCCGCGGACATCACTAAATTCCCGCTTACTTAGCAAATCTAACCGTTGACCCTGAAGCTCAATTGTTCCCGCGACAATTCTACCCGGTGATTGCAGCAGTCCGATTATTGCATTACCTATTGTTGATTTTCCAGCACCCGATTCACCCACTAAACCCAGTATTTCTCCTCGAGCCAATCCAAGACTAGCATTTTCAACTGCTCGGTAACTTCCAAAACGATCAGGGTATTCAATCGTCAAATTTTCAATTTTGAGAAGCACTATTTAATTCCCATGTTGGGGTTGTGAGTGTTTCGCAACCAATCCCCAAAGAGATTGACAGACAGCGCTAACAGTAATAGTGCAATTGAAGGAAAGAAAATAATCCACCACTCCCCGGAAAACAAGAACCCTTGGCCTATTCTGATTAGTGTGCCCAAACTTGGTTGCGTAGGCGGAGCACCAACACCTAAAAATGATAACGTTGCCTCGGAAATAATCGCCAGGGCTAGTGAAATGGTGGCAATCACCAGAACTGAAGGCAACACATTAGGGAAAACATGTCTTAAAGATATGCCGAACTGGGAAACGCCAATAAGCTTCGCAGCTTCAACATATTCTTTCTGTAATTCGACCATCGCTGAACCCCTGACCACGCGCGCAAATTGCACCCAGTCTGACAAGCCAATAGATATAATGAGTACCCATATTGCCATCTGGTTGCGCATTTCAGGCGGGGTAATACTTTTCGCAATTCCAAAAATAAGCATTGCAATTAGAATTGAAGGAAAGCTCAGTTGCACATCAGCAACTCGCATTATAACTGCATCAACAACACCGCCGACCATAGCTGAAACTAGACCGAGTGTGACCCCTAAAATCATAGCGAATAAAACTGCAGAAAAGCCAACAAACAAAGAAATCCGCATACCAAATAGAATCGTCGAGAGGATATCACGACCCTGATCATCTGCCCCAAAAACGAAAACATCACCGGTAAAACTATTCGGAGCGAGTGGTGCAGAAAAACCATTCATAAGATTTAACGTCGCTGGATCATAGGGTGAATAAGGCGCTAAAATTGGCGCAGCTAGCGCACACAGAATCAAAATGGTCGTGGTCAAAAAACTACCAATAGCCACTGGTGTGCGTGAGAAAGAGTAGAAAAAATTAGATTCAATAAATTCTCTAATCATTTTCTTCATTTTGTTCCACTAATACTCAACCGAGGGTCAATGACCGCATAGAGCAGATCCACAATCAAGTTTATTGATACAAACATTACTGAAATAAACATCAAATAGGACGCCATAACTGGTATGTCGACGAACTGAACACTATCAATAAATAAAAGACCAAGGCCCGGCCATTGAAATACGGTCTCAGTAATTATCGCAAAAGCGATTATCGATCCTAATTGTAATCCAGTAACCGTTATGACTGGAACCAAGGTGTTTTTTAGCGCGTGGCGAAAATTTATCTTACCTTCAGGCAAACCCCTGGACCGTGCAAACCTTATGAAATCAGAGTTTAAAACCTCTGTCATCTCGGATCTTACCAAACGCATTATCATAGTCATTTGGTAAAGACCTAGTGTTAATGCCGGCAAAATAATAGCCTTAATTCCACTTACAGAGGTCAAGCCGGTCGTCCACCATCCATACTCTACAACCTCTCCACGACCGAAGCTTGGGAGCCAACCAAGCTCTACTGCGAAAAGATATATTAATAGAATTCCAATTAAGAATGTTGGCAAGCTGACACCAATAAGTGAGACCGTCAAAATTATGTTGGTAAACCAGCCTTTAGGATTTATTGCTGTATAAACACCGAGTGAAACCCCCAGAAAAATAGCTAAAAAAGCTGAAACAGCGGCAAGCTCCAGAGTTGCCGGCAGGCGCTCTATTAACACATCAACGACGGGTCTACCTTGGCGAAAAGAAATGCCTAAATCACCATGCGCTGCATCTATCAAAAAATCTTTGTATTGGATAAAAAATGGATCGTTAAGCCCGAGTTTTTCTCGGAGCAATTCGATATCTGCGTCAGTGCGCTCCTGGCCCATCATATTCTCAACAGGATCGCCAACAAAGCGAAACATTGAAAATGCTATCAGCCCAGTGACTAGTAAGACAAACGATGATTGAAACACTCGTCGAGCCAAAAATTGGAACAAAATTTACTCCAAATCTAGAGAGAAGATCCCGTCTCGATAGAGGGACCTTCTCTATTCCGTCTACCTATTTGATTGTAAAATATTTGAAGCGCGCTCGATCATCTGGTGAAACAGATGTTTGAACTTTTTTCGCCATACCCCAATTCAAGACCTGATGATGAATTGGCAAATAAAGAAGATCTCGCTGAACCTGCGCCCAAATTTCTGCAATGATGGCATCGCGCTTTTTCAAATCAGTCTGTGAAGCGAGACTGACAATTTTCTTATCAATCTCAGAGTTTGAATAACGTGTTCCATTCCATGACCCACGCTTATCACCCTTCGTGTGAACCAAGAAGTTGAAAATATACTCTGAGTCATATGTTGGAACTCCCCAACCGAGCATGTAGAAATCTGTCTCCAACTTGCCAATCAGCGGAAAATGTTGTGCTTTTGGTTTTGCGTCCAAATTCACTTTTATACCAATCTGACCAAACATGCCCACTACGGCTTGGCAAATTGCTTCGTCATTTATGTAACGATCGTTTGGGCAATTTAGCGTGATATTAAAACCATCACCATAGCCCGCCGCTGCCATTAATGCCTTTGCATCATTTAAATTACTCGATGGAATAGCGTCTAGTTGCTTAGTCCAACCATTTACAAACGGTGGCATGGCCACACCAGCCGGAATTGATTGCCCGCGCATAACAATTTTTTGAATTGCTGTGCGGTTTATTGCAATATTCATTGCCTGTCGAACACGAAGATCAGCAAGAGGGTTTTTACCCTGAATGTTGTCAGTTTTAAGATCTCCATAACCTTGATTCATTCCGAGAAATATAACGCGGTTCTGTGGTGCCTTGATAACCTTCAAACCGCTATCATTATCGACCCTCGTTAAATCCTGTACTGGAACGTCCTGAATAAAATCAACCTCACCTGAGAGCAACGCAGCCACCCTAGTTGCTGCATTTTTAATTGGCGTGTAATTTATTTTTGTGATTTCCAATGGAAACTGCCCGATACCCCAATAATCACTATTTTTTTCCAAAACAGTTTTGCTATCTGGAACACGACTGATCAATTTGTATGGGCCAGTACCATTCGTATTTTTAGCAGCAAATGTGTCTTCGCCACCTTTAACATCCTGTACTTTCAACGAGTTATTTTTCTCGGCCCACCCTTTGTCCATTATGTAGATGTCATTGAGGTTTGCGGCCATAATGGGGTTGGGGCCATTGGTTTCAATTTCAAACCTGAATTTTCCGGCGGCCCTAACCTCCTTCACCGAAGACAACAACTCTTTCATGTCCGAATTAGGACTCATTGCCCTGTTGAACGAGAAAACGACGTCCTCTGAGTCAAATTCAGCGCCGTCGTGAAACTTCACACCCTGTCTGAGTTTGAAGATCCAAACATTTGGATTTTCCTTGCTTGGACCCCATTCCGTAGCAAGCGCGGCGACCTGCTTGCCCGACATATCTCTTTGAATTAAAGGTTCATATATTTGGCTTGATAAAGCGTGTGTTGGCCCTTCATTCTGCGCATGTGGGTCCATCGTCAAACTATCACCCGCCCGAGCCCAATTGAGTGTTTTAGCCACCGCACCATCGGCCATCATGACCAAGAATAGCGACGAAAACAATATTATCTCTTTTTTCATCCTTCATCTCCCATGCTATTCAGAAAAAATTTTCAATCTTTGGTTTAAGGAGATCACAACGTGCAACATTTTTCAATTTAAACACTTTCGATACCGCAAAAAAGGTTTTGACAACAAACACCCCCAATCTCTGACCACAATCATTCTGAAATAGGACGATGCTTCAGTAACCCCGGTTGGTGAGCCATAACTGATGGGTGTTGGTCCACGGAACACGGAGCTTAGACCTTTCATTTGATCGAAAAAATACACAATTACGCCATCTCAGCCGGAAACCCATCACATTAGGTTTGTTAATTGTGAAACTAACGAATTTCTCCCTGAACTCCGCCAATCTTTGCGCTGGCCTTATTTTTTGAACCTAACCAAGGATACGATGTTGCAGATTTTTAACGCGTTATTCTCTAGACTTATCTCTCAAAACCTGTCATCACGCTCCCACTCTGTTATATCAGAGACTTCGGACAGCCTCATGAATTCTCTCAAGAACTTGCGTTGCTATCCAACAACGGTTCATAGGAGAAGATAATGAACAAAGGTATGATTAAGTGGTTTAACTCCAATAAAGGGTTTGGCTTTATCGAACCAGAAGACAAGTCACAGGATGTTTTCGTGCACATAACCGCCGTTCAAAACTCAGGGTTGAATGGCCTATCAGAAGGTCAGCAGATTTCATATGACTTGGAAACAGCCAGCAACGGCAAAACCTCAGCAGTGAACTTGCGGGTATTGTAGCCTTCTGAATAGATCAGCTACAAAAGCACCTTGTATATTAGGGCCAGCGTTTGCGCTGGCCTTTTCTTTGTGGCAAGCTTTCACTGCAAAAAAGGAGGAAAGGATGAAGTTTTTATTTCTTGGAAAGTACTCAAATACTGGGCTTGCAGGTTTTTTGAAAAACCCAACTGATGATCGGCGCGCTGCAATATCTGCGATGGTAGAAAAATCCGGTGGTAAATTCATTGATCTTCAATTCCTGAGGGGAAAGTACGATATAGCGGTTGTTGCAGAGGTTTCGAGCTTCGAAAACGCAGCAGCCGTAAAAGTTTTAGTAGCTGCATCCGGGGCTTTAGATGAATTGGAGATACTCGAATATATTGATATGAACGACATCGCTGGTCAAGCAAACAAGATTACTGGAGCGTACCGCGCACCCGGCGCTTAGCCAAAAGACTGGACCATTCCGATGAAGCCAGCCTTTGCGCTGGCTTTGTTTTTAAAAAGCACTGACGATTAATCAACCAAGGACCGAGTTAGAGGGCACAGGTCCGATATCCAATCTTAACGTCGAAGGTAATTTATCCGCTTTTTATGGCTTATTTTACGGATAGTTTCTATCGTTTTTTTAACCACAGGATTAAGCTTCGTCATTGTCAGACCCTTTGATGGGTGAGTCACCAATTGCTGGATTTATAGTATCTAAAAAAACTAAAATTCAGCATTGCAAAGGTACAGTTAGAAGACTTTTATTTATTACTTCTGAAACTAAAAAATTGCCCCAAAAACAAATTAGTTTTTAATCATCTCGATACTAAAAGTCTAAATGACACCGGCTACATGAAAAAATGACCACTGACACGCCGAAATCATGGCGAAGGCTTGGACTTGCGCTGGCAATTGCCATTATCACCAATGTCGGTATCTGGGCAATTGTTTTGGTAATGCCAGCAATTGAAACAGAATTCAGTTCCGGTCGTGCCGAAACCGTTCTTCCTTATACATTTACTATGATTGGCTTTGGTATTGGTAATTTTATGCTGGGCCGAACAATGGACAGATTTGGTATTGTTCAAGCGCTTTTGGGCGGGAGTATTCTGATAAGCGGCAGTTTTATTTTTGCAGCGCTGGCGACAAGCATCACCGAGCTAACGGTAATACATTTTTGCCTGGGCGTTGGTACTGCAGTTGGCTTCGGACCGTTGATTGCCGATGCCTCACATTGGTTTAAAAAAAAGCGTGGAATTGCAGTGGCGATTATTGCCAGCGGCAACTATCTGTCAGGTGCGATCTGGCCCAGCTTTTTAACCCCAATGCTTATAGAGAGTGGTTGGCGTGATATATATATCTTTCTAGGAGTGATCGTGGTTGTCTTAACTATTCCAATGTCCTTTGCGATGGCTGAAAGACCACTAGCTAGCAATGTAAACAGCGTTGCAAAAGATATTGATGAAAAAATAAATGAAACTGAGCTTTCTGGCAGAAACCTGCAATGGCTTCTTGGAATTGCTGGAGTGTGTTGTTGCGTAGCTATGTCAATGCCACAAGTGCATATTGTTGCCTATTGCGTTGGCCTTGGTTATGGGCCAGCGATTGGCGCTGAACTCCTCTCGGTAATGCTAGCTTGCGGGGTCATTAGTAGGCTGACATTTGGTATCATCTCGGACCAGCTTGGTGGCGTGAGAACATTAATGCTGAGCTCCACATTACAAATGCTGTCAGTTTTGTTCTTTTTACCCTTTAATGGCGTCGTGTCACTTTATATCGTAAGCGCAATTTTTGGCCTTTCTCAGGGCGGCATTGTGCCATCCTACGCGATAATTGTCCGAGAGTTTTTGCCGGCAAAAGAAGCCGGAGAGAGAGTTGGTCTCGTTTTGATGATGACTGTATTCGGAATGGCGCTTGGTGGCTGGCTTTCGGGTATTATTTATGACTCGGTTGGAAGCTATAAAATAGCATTTTTGAACGGTGCTCTGTGGAACCTTTTCAACCTGGCGATCATGGCTATGGTGTTAATACGCACTAAGACAAAGCAGACGGCTTGAGTGCTATCCTGTTTGCCACTTCGAACGACTATCACCAAACTCCGTTACAATGTTCAAATCAGACTAAGAAACGCCCACAGTAAACCCGGTCCGAGGTCCGTGGCTTCTGGACAGTGGTCCGTGAAACTTGGGCCATGGCCCTTGAACCTCAGGCCGTAAATACCGGGCGTCGTATTTTGTGCCGGAACAACCATCTGTTGACATGTGACTCTCGTATGACTTAGATAACAAGCATTTACGCTAGGCCGCGCTCGAGCCAAGCCCACCAACTGGAGCCAAAGCATAAGGCTGGAAGACATCCAATCCGAAGAGGGACATGTGGAACGTTTCGCTGATTTCGTTGTGAACAACAGGATCAAGATGGCAATTGCTACAATGTTGATTGCGCTCGCAATCTTTGCCGGCATTCCCAATCTGAAGCTTGATACAGATGGCCGGGTCTTTATGGCTGCTGACAATCCTGACGAGATTATAAGCGACAGGTTTGAACAGAAATTTGCTAGGGACGAAAATCTGGCGATCATCGTTATGCCGAAGGATGGTGAAATCCTGACTCCGGCGATGCCGTTGATTTTGGGGCAGCTGCTGCCGCTCGGCCACTGGATAAGCAGCTAAGGTAGCGATGACCCGTACCATACTCACAGCCATATTCCTGATCCTATTCAGCCAGACGGCTTGGGCAGAGAAACTCAACGCCGAGCTTTTGTGTGAAGGTTATTGGAACGTAGATTTCCGCTCAGTACAGGGAGAAGACGCGTTTGCAGCGATGATGATTCTCGAATTTTTGAAAGAACAAATGACGGCTGAGCGAAGACAGTTCTCGCAGCGGATTTCAATAAAAGATAGTGTATTGGATGAACAAATAAGTCTGAAGGTTACGGACACTCTCATAGAAGCAGACAAAAGAGCTATCCCAACTGAGATCTTATCTGATTTACCGTTTGTCGTTAGCAGTGCTTACCTCAGTATTGACCGTCTAACTGGCAAAATTACAGGTAAAATAGAGATTGAAGAGTTTAAAACAGAAGACGCACTTTTCACTGAAAACCCAAAAGATGCAGAATTCAAAAAAGGCTTAGCTAAATTAATTAAGGGGCTTGATATTGATGGCGAGTGTAAAAAACTCGACCCCCAAAAGAAGCTTTTCTAATGACCCGCAAACTTACCCTACTCTTCGTCTGCGCTTTTGAAATCGTCCTGATCCTCTTTGTGGCGACTTAGCTGTAGAACAATTAAACTAGAAAGAACGATTAACACGCACCCGATAGATGCAGTTAATGTGATATTCTCTCCAAAGAATAATACACCGATTGCCACTCCAAAAATGATCCTTGAGTATCTGAAAGGTGTAATTGCAGACACCTCGCCAATACGCATTGCTGAGACAATTGCACTATATCCAATTGTTCCAAGCAAAACACCGGCAAGCAGGTAGAGCCAAGAGCTGAAATCTGGCCAGATAAATGGCTCAGCAAGCAGTAAGCTCAAGACTGCGCCTGCAAAGGCAATCGAGATAAAGCCGTGAACTCCAAGGGTCAATATATTTAGTGATTTTGGCACTGCCCTGCTGGCAAGGTCTCGCCCCGCAAAACCTAGCATTCCCAGTACCGCCAAAATTGATGAGAATGAGAAGCTATCACTAGCGGGATCAACTATGATCAAAACGCCGAGGAATCCGAGTAAAACGGCAGCCCACCTCAGGGTGCTAACTCGTTCATTGAACAACACAGCAGCACCGACTACGACAACAATTGGAGTTGCCTGTAGGATCATTGTGGTTGAGGTTAAAGGTGTCAAAGCGAGGGCAAATGAGTAAAAAACACGCCCGGATACTTCAGATAGTACGCGAAAATGCATCGGCTTACTGAAAATATCTCTTGAAAATACCTCTTTTCTTCGGATCAGAGCCAACCCAGCAAATGTTGAGGCTCCTCCGAGTCCTAAAAGAAAAAGAATTTGCCCGACTGGGAGTGCGGATGAGACAAATTTTATCACACTATCTTCGACGGCAAATGTTGCCATCGCCAACACCATCAAAAGGCGGCCAATAAAATTTTCTTTATGAATGTCATTTATCAGCAAAATAATCAGACCTACTTATAGTGGGACCGTTCTTGGACAATTCATAGTTAGTAAGTTACTATGCTTTACAATCTCTCAAGCCCTAGAATTTCTCAACCCAAGGCCTCAGTTCAATTTCCCAAGACCAAGCACTGCGATCTTGTCGGTAAAAATGAAGGTAAGTCTTCGCAATCTCGTCGGGATTCAAAAGGGTTTGCTCCCCAGGGTCGGGTCTAAAGTCAGAGGATATGCCGCCATCAATAACAAAGTGCGCAACGTGAATATTTTTTGGTTGCAGCTCCCTAGCAAGAGATTGTGCTAGGCCACGAAGGGCAAATTTTCCCATTGCAAATACAGAAGAGTTCGGAAAGCCCTTCACTCCGGCAGAAGCACCAGTGAAGAAAATGCTTCCAAAACCATTTTTTGTCATTCGAATAGCAGCTTGTTGAGCAACTAAAAAAGCTCCAAAACAAGTTGTCTCAATAGCTAATTTTGTTTTAACTGGGTCGAGACTTGTAATGTCGCCACGAATTCTTGCTGAAGGATTGTAAATCACAATTGAAGGCTGTTTTGAAATTTGATCAGTGGAGGCAAATAAATTTTCTACTTGATCAATTTGAGTCGCATCACATTTTACCAACTCACAATTTAATTCTTCCCTCAGCCCATCTAATTTTTGGATATTGCGAGCTGCTAAGACAATAGACATACCTTCTGCAGCAAACATCCTTGCTAGAGAGGCACTTAAGCCGCTACCAGCACCAACAATAATACATGTTTTTTTGTCCTGAGCCATTGATAGGCCTCCAATGAATTATCAAGGAATCCCCGGCATCCTGTTCTGCGTTGCCGGCCAAAAAGTCGCGACAAGCAATAAGATCAAACTCCCAACGCCCTCATTTTTTAACTTCAACATTTCACTTTTGCTTTAACGCAGTTATATGTCAAAGTCTATGGTGCGAAGAAGAGGATCCAAGGATGAAAACCACAGGACGATGCTATTGCGGAAGCCTTAAGTATGAAATTGATGGGCAAGCCGAGGCTGCATTCCAGTGTCACTGCCGAGAATGCCAGTATATCACTGGCGGCAACCCAAACATTGTTATGGTGTTTCCTAAAAATGCATTTCGCTACGTAGATGGGAACCCAAAAAAGTTTGCGAGAGCCGATCTTGAGACGCCTGTCACTAGACATTTTTGTGAAAAATGCGGAACGGCGATGGGAACCGAGAGCCCCGCTCGTCCAAACTCAATGATTGTAAAAGTTGGGACACTTGATGACCCGTCAGCATTCTCAGCACAAGCAGCTATTTTCACTTGTGATATCCAACCATTTCATCACTTGCCAGATGGCCTTCCAGTCTTCGAAAAACGACCACCAAAAAAATAAATAATTTTGCTTCGACCGCGGCAGTTACCAAAAAGGATCAGGGTGTTAATTTGAAAAACCCCGACCACAAATTTAAAGACAGCCCAATTTATAATTTTTTACTGGTGTTTGTTGGGCTGTTTTTTGCATTCTTTATTACTACTCCAGAAAACTGGCACACACCTTTATTATTGACCATTGCTGCGCTGGGCGCTGGCGTGATTGCCTTGTTTTTAGTGAAACCTTTCAAACAATAAAACAATGTTTTAAAATGTAATTATAAAGTAAAATATTAACTAAAATTATGTTGTTATTTGAGTGCCAAACTAACGCATGACCCGGTTGATACAGTTTTCCCTACACCTTTTTCCGGAAAAGTTATTCGCTGTCACGCTTCTCCAAAACAAAAGCCAAGTTGTTGGCTGGCATTTCTAAAATTTTGACGGCATCAAGCTTTTGCTGACAAAACAGATCAATCATCCAAACATCATCTTTGTAGCCAATATCTGGGTCAGCCGCCTTCAAGCTTTGATGAAAAGCTGTGTCCCCAGTGCTAATTAGAACACGATTTCGCATAAAAGGACCATAAATGACACACCGGCCCCCATGGACTAGAGATTGAGAAATCCCGTCAACGATTGCTTTAACCTCGCTCTCGCTAACAAGGTGCAAAAGGTTTACCAATAGTATAAAGTCCCGGTTTGGAAATAAAACTGACCAGTGCTTGTCTGTTGCGTCCAACCTTACGGGTGGCAAAAGATTAGGTAACGGCTTTTGGAAACTTCTTGACGAGATACTATTCAAGCGGGTTTCATCGATGTCAGATGGCTGCCAATCTAAGCCAGGAAATGCCACAGCAAGCTCCATTATGTGTTGGCCCGTACCGCTGGCTATTTCTAAAGCTTTACCGCTTTTGGGAGAGTAACTGCGAACGATATCAAGTATTTGGGTTAAATTTCTTTCTGCAGCGGGAGAATGCAAATACCCTCCACTTTTTTCTTGAACAAAGCTTGCTTTTGACGGAATGTTTTTGCGCAGAACCAATCCAGAAAATCCACAGCATGGTAAGTTAATAAGTTTGATTACGGCAAAGTTATTTCATGGCCAAAAAGACCGTAAACAGGCCCAGGCAAAAATTATAATGGTGTCAAGTTTGATGCCAACAATGTGTCTCTTCCCGGGAATATCCGACAAACTTTGAGTAACGTATCTTAACGATAGTCTACGCCACTATATTTTTTAAGGTTTCACTAGATATAAACTGTCTGTTTACTGCGAACCAGTTTCTTTTTTGTAAATTCACTCTGACACAGGCATCAACTTAAAACCCCTAATATTATTGTGGTTCAATTTTCTTACTAAACTAAATTGATTTGAATAATTGATTGCCTGCAAACGCTATTCTATAAAAAGCGGCCTTAAAGCGAAAGCCTTTGAAATTGTTAAGTTGGGACGTTGGAATAGGTAACGTCTCAGCACCTTCACCTGTCAACAATCCAGCCAGTGCTTTTCCAAAAATGGTGCCCGTAGTGATACCGCGACCATTGTATCCGATAGCTGAGTAAAGATTTTCAGAAAGTTTATGGACATGTGGCAAGTGATCCGATGTCATTGCAATTTGGCCCTGCCACGCCTGTTCAAATTCGACCGGCCCCAACCCTGGAAATAATCGACATAATTGTTTTCTCGCCCACTGACATGAGACGCCACTTTTGCTGCTTCCCAGCAAATCTCCCATGGAACCGATTATCAACCTGCCACTGATATCACGCCTCAAGCTAAACATAATTTTACCTGTATCCCAAAGACCTTGCCGCTTCGGCAATATCGTTTTGATCCGATTACCAAGGGGGAGTGTGGCAATCTGAAAGTATGGTAACGTTGCAATACTGCGCCTGAGTCCAGGCCATAATTCATCAGTGTAGGCATTAGTACCAATTACAACGTTGCGTGCCATAATTTCACCATTAGGCGTTATAACACGCCACCTACTAGCATTACGCTCCAATTTAGACACAGGTGTTTGACAACTTATCGAAGCGCCAGCAGCACGCGCTGCACGAGCAAGTCCACGGCAATAGGCCATTGGATTGATTGTCCCTGCACGATGGTCCAACAAACCGCCACAAAAGGCTGGGCTGCCGCTATATGCCGCCATTTCCTCACGCGACAAAAGATCAACTGGCTCTCCAAGCCTGTCCCATTCTTCTTTTCTGAGCTTTAAATTAGAATATCCTTTTAGTGAGTGGGCTGCGTGTATAGTTCCTGTCCGAGCAACCTCACATTGAATTCGATATTTTTCTATCAACGAAAACACATATTCAGGCGCGCGACTGAATTGTGTCAGAAAATGTTTTCCTTGGATTTCACCAAGAATTTTGTTTACTTCCTGCGGGAGCAGCCAAACTCCAGCATTCACTAGACCAACATTTCGCCCAGACCCCCCAAAGCCAATATCTTTAGCTTCAAAAACATGACAGGAAAGACCTTTTTCGGCGCAGTGAAGTGCTGTCGAAAGGCCAGTATATCCACCCCCAATAATTGCAAGATCAACCTCTCTCTCCACCAAGTCATTGTAATAATTTTCGGTTTCTTGTGAGACTAAACCCCAGATTGATACCGGATCATTGTGCCTCAAGACTTCTATCCCCTTCGTCTTCAAATTTGATAATTACATATAGTCAGCGCTTTAAAGAGCATGTCCAGAAGGAATATTATTCATCTTTTTTAAACAACAATTACATTTGAATATATGTGAGCATGAGCCAAACCAAAACGCAAGCCAGCGCCCCAGCAGCCAAACTTCAATAATTGAGCCCAAGACTGATTAAGACATGTCAGCAGGACCCAAAAAATTTTAGAAAGTGGCGGAAGTAACCTAAGATTCATTGTACTTGATCAAGTCACCCTCAATGACTGTAGTCTCTTTGATACAGCCGTTCATATCCATCGTCAGGACTTGTGGATAGAACTCAGCGAGAGTTCCGGGTTGTTCTCACGCTTCTACTATTACATTAAACAGCGTTAAGAAAAGCTAAATGGTTGTTGATATTTTGAGTTTGTTATTATTGCTAGCGTCAAAGCCCCTGCTTTTGCAAAACGTTGCAAACCAACTGTTTCCCGTTAGGGGTATTCAGAGTAATTGCGGGTATATCTGGCTTAACAGGGCGACAGGGTATCTCAACCCACCTGAAGCCATCTGATACTTGCTTGTTGACTGCTTCAATATATGCAGCATTACATCCACCAAGTAAGAAAACTATGGCTGCGAATATAATTTTGTTCATGTGATGCCTCTTAACTAATCAGATATCTATCACTGATAGATTTGTTATCAATTTTTACGAAATGTGGTAAAAATACGATCTTACACTGTTCTTTTTGCCTGAACAAAAAAGCCAGAAAGGCAATGCATTGGACGCACCCATGCATGTTTGTTTGGCTCTCCAATTACGCAAATCTTGCCAAGGCAATCCCTAACCCGATGCAAATTAGTGCTTTGCATCCAAAGTGCCGAGTTTAACACCATAATCGACCGCAACCCCATATTTAGGATCATCATGGCTATCGATGATTAGTTGACCCGTTTTCGTTAACAATCGATAACAGTCACGAGACAAATGCCTTAAAAAAACAGTCTTTCCTAAAGCATCATATCTCGCTGCAATATCCTCAATCGCCTGCAGGGCAGACTGGTCGACAACACGTGATGCAGCAAAATCAATGATGATTTTATCCGGATCATTCTTTACATCGAATAATTCATGAAAACTCGTAACCGAGCCAAAAAATAAAGGTCCTTGTATATCATAAACTAACGCGCCTGCCTCTCGTACGGAAGGTCTGGTTGACGCATTAATGCGTTTTGCTGCATTCCACGCATAGACCAATGCCGACATGATCACGCCAACCACTACCGCGACGGCCAAATCTTCAAGAACTGTAACGCATGTAACAACGATCGTCACTAGCGCGTCAGCCCGTGGTACCGCTAGCAAGCTTTTCAGCGAATTCCAGGCAAATGTACCAATCACTACCATAAACATTACGCCAGTCAGCGCAGCAATTGGGATCAATTCAATGGCCGGGCCAGTGAAAAGAATAAAACATAATAAAGACATAGCCGCAACAATGCCAGAAATGCGGCTTCGTCCACCTGATTTCACATTAATCATTGACTGGCCAATCATCGCGCAACCACCCATGCCACCAAAAAAACCAGTGCATAAATTAGCCGCGCCTTGTGCCAGACATTCCTGCGACGCACCACCGCGCCGGTCGGTCAATTCGCCAACAAGGTTTAACGTCAACAGGCTTTCAATCAATCCAATAGCCGCTAATATCAACGCATACGGAAAAACAATCATCAGTGTTTCCAAAGTAATTGGCACTATAGGTACAGCAAAACTGGGCAAACCGCCTGATAGGCTGGCAAGATCACCGACTCGCTGCACGTCAAGATCGAAGCCCAGCACAACCGCGGTTACAGCCCCGATTGCCAGCAGCGGTGCCGGCACAAGCCGAGTCAGCCGGGGCGTCACCCAGATCAAAATCATCGTCGCGGCAACCAGCCCACCGGTCACTAACAGGGCCTCACCGGTCAGCCAGTCACGCTGGCCTGAGGGACCAGTAATTTTGAACTGATCAATCTGTGCAAGGCCAATGACAATTGCCAGCCCATTTACAAAGCCCAGCATTACCGGATGTGGCACCATACGGATGAATTTACCCCAACGCATTGCGCCGAAAAATAACTGAAGAACACCCATCAGGATCACCGTCGCAAATAAGTATTCGACACCATGCTGGGCGACAAGCGCCACCATAACCACGGCCAAAGCACCAGTTGCCCCCGAAATCATACCCGGACGACCACCAAAAATTGCGGTGATTAAGCCCACAATAAAGGCCGCATAAAGCCCAACAATTGGCGCGACACCGGCAACAAAGGCAAACGCAATCGCCTCAGGCACTAATGCCAGTGATACGGTTAAACCTGAGAGAACATCAAGATTTATTTGACGTAGGCTTAGGGTCTGGGGGAAGCCATTATAAGGCGTGGCGCCCAACAAGAAATTGGGTAACCGGGAGAAGAAACTGGGGCGCAAAACGAACTCGCTTTTTTATTTGTGAGACTAGCCTTATAAAGACTTTGCTCAATAAAGCCACCGCCGATCTGCAATCAACTGGCGACAATCGCCAGGTTACTATGGGATCATTCTGCGGCTCTGAGCTGCGATCATGTCGCAAATGAGTGATAAACAGGAGTGTCGCATGATCTTGGCACTGTTATGCTCTGAGATTTACCGGTTCCCCATGCGGCGTGGTGATATAGGCTTCACGCCACTGCAATTCCAGCGCGCTCAATAATTCAGGATCAACAATGTCTTTTTCCTTCATCAGGCCAATGAGGGTTTCAAGCATTATCTGATAGTAATCATTACCGCCATTGAGCCCACCAGCCTTTATAGATGAAGCCGCCGCAAGATTTTTGCCAAACCGGCTGGCCCAGTCTTGCCAGCCAAAATGGCCGGCCTCGCTCAAATGCACGGCAAGGGCAAAGACTTCAGCGTGCCATGGCACATCAAAGGGCTGATCAGGCACCAGCGGCGCACTGTCTGCTGCCAGCGCCCCTTCATCACCATTATCGGCTGCGTTTTTAGGCTTGCTAATTTGTTCAATGATGGGCTTTTCAGGTTTCATTCGGCCAGCACCAAGTAACTTTGCCAACAATCAACCACGACCTTGTCACCGCCATTACCATCAGCCCAGAGATCTGCACTGGAAAACTCTACCGAATAGAGTGGCTCGGGGCATTCCCCAAGAAAATGGGCATTGCTGTTGGGTAAAACGTGATAACCATGGGAAAACAATATCGTGCCAACTTTATCAGCGGCGTAATGTGGCAACCGCGTATGGCCAGGCATCTGCTTCTTGGTATCATCAGGTAATCGGGTATGAACCTTTTGCCCCCGTTGAAACAGTGGTTCAGCTATGGCCGGGCGTGACGCCTTGGCGCCTGCTGCAAGCATAAGCGGAACCGCCGCAGCGCGAAGCACTCCATCACGCAGATTTTGCTGGGGACCGGCATAATAACCACAGGCAATTTCATCACGCGTCACGAATCCTTTGGCGACAAAAAGATTGGTCAGTGCCGCCAGCCATTTTTCATAGTAGCTGAAAGATTGGTAGTCTTGCCTTGGCAGGGTTTCACGCCAGAACCGCGATGTGTCGATATTCCACGCGCCCATCGCCCCAGCCGCCACGGTCAGACCAAGGACGCGTTTGTGCCAAAGCTGTTCAAAAACCGGATCATCCGGCTGATCAGGCTTGACCAGTCCGGATGGATCGCCACCCATGTCATGATGTGGTTTCATCGCCACTCCCTATCAGTCATGACCTGATGCTGCTGTCCTGGGAGCAGATGGCAAGCCGGTGCCGATCATGCAATTGCGATGAACCCAGCCGGCAAGCGCAGCCTCATCAAGGCCATAACTCTCGGTAGGCTGCATAGGCAGAACCAGATACCTGATTTCAGCGGTTGAGTCCCACACCCGAATGCTTTGTTCGGGCGGGATTATCACGCCAAATTCAACCAGCACCGTGCGCGGTTCACGCACTGCACGACTACGGTAAGCATCAGATTTATACCATGCAGGCGGCACTCCAAGAACAGGCCACGGGTAACAGCTACATAAGGTACAAACGACCAGATTATGGCAGTCAGGGGTATTTTCAACAACAACAATATGTTCGCCTTGCCGGCCACCAAAGCCAAGATCAGATAGAATACCATCGGTATTATTTACCAGCTGGGCCTTAAACCCCGGATCAACCCAAGCCCGCGCCACCAGTCCCGCTCCAATTCGGGGACCAATCTTATGTTCGTATAGGTCAATGATTGCATCAACCGCGGCCGGATCAATTAGGCCTTTCCGGGTGAGAATCGTCTCCAGCGCCTTAACCCGCAACGCAGGTTCAGAGGGTAATAGCGCGTGGGCATGAGCCTCATCGTGATGATCGTGTGGCATCCAAAAACCCTAGCATTAGATACTCTGTCTCGTCTATAGATTACCCCGTTTTTGGATAAAAAAGCGACCTGATCCAAAACCAAAATACAGCATCCATTGATTTGGATCGCTTGGCAAATCTGCCAAAGCCTGTATTGTATGAACGACATCATTCGGCAGTTCTGCCAATTTTAAAGATAGGTATAGGTGAGTAAATGCAAGCGAGACTGGACGGGCGCAATGCCATCATCACCGGTGGCAGTGCCGGTATTGGCAAAGCCATTGCCAAGAATTTCCTTACATCTGGAGCAAATGTTGCAATTGTTGCACGACGTGAGGACGTGCTTGATGCGGCCAAAAGGGAGATTGAGGCCGAGGGTCAAAAGGCTGAGGCGACTGGGCGTGTAATTGCCCTGTCTGCCGATATCAGGCATGACAATAATTGCCAAAATGTTATTAACGAAGTTGTATCAGTCTTTGGCCATGTTGACGTTCTGGTGAATAATGCCGGCACATCGCAGCGCGGCGATTTTCTAAATGTCAGTGACGCATTGTGGCAAGATGACCTTGACCTCAAACTATTCTCGGCGATCCGGCTTAGTCGTCTTGTGATCCCAGATATGCGCGAGCGCAAATGGGGGCGCATTATCAATGTATTAAATATTGGGGCAAAAGCACCTAACGCACTCGGCGCGCCAACAGCTGTAAGCCGTGCCGCCGGTATGGCATTAACCAAGGTTCTAGCAAACGAAAATGCCAGCCATAATATTTTGGTCAATGCATTACTTGTTGGCCGAATTCGCAGTGATCAGTGGGAAAAAAGGCACGCCGCTGATCCACGCGGCCTGAGCCTCGAGGAATGGTACGCCGACGCCGCTGCAGGGCTGAATATCGGACGGTTTGGTACAGCTGAAGAATTTGCCAATATGGCAACATTCCTGGCGTCGGACGCCGGCTCATACATAAACGGCACCGCAATCAATGTAGATGGCGGCAGTTGTCCCGTTGTCTAATTCACCGCATGAAACCAACTCAGGATAGAGGGACCAACGTTCCGTCAGGCGGATGACGCGTCGGCCCTTTGCCTCACACGTTCCCGGTGGAATGCATAAACCCCCATGACGATCACGATTAATGTGCCAAGGAGTGTTGCCGCATCAGGCAAATCGCCAAATAGCAAGAACCCAAAAAGAATTGCCCAGATCATACCGGTATACCGGAAAGGTGCGACAAAACTAATCTCGCCGTTGCGCATTGCCATGACCGCAAACAGATAGCCGCAGGTTATCGCAATTGCAGCAATCACAACGACACCAATCATCGCACCGGAAACAGCCATCCAACCGGTTGTGGCGGTGGTAATTCCGCCAAAGAGAAAAATCGGGATCGCAGATGTAAAGGCTACAAATAAGGACGGAACCGAGCGGTCAAGGCGGCGCGTAATTGCATCCCGCACGGTCACACAGGCGACAGCAATGATCGCCAGTACTGCATATTCATTAAATCCTTCACCGCCCGGCCTGATAATGATCAAGACTCCAATGAATCCGGCAAGAATGGCACTCCATCGCCGCCAGCCAACCTGCTCACCAAAAAAAATTGCCGCAAACATTGTAACCGTCAATGGCAGCGCCTGTAATATAGCGGTAATGTTTGCAAGCGGCATCTTTGATAATGCCGTCAAAAAAACCATCGTCGCCGCAAGCTCGGCAAAAGCGCGAGTTATGACAACCCGCCAGTTACGCCGGTCAATCCGTATAAACAGGCTTTTGCGCAGATAAGCGATAAAGGCCAACAGCGGAACCGACACCAGGCCGCGCATAAAAATACCCTGCTCGACCGAAATGGTCTCAAACAGAAACTTCATCAAGGCGTCATTACTGACGAAGGACAGCATACTGATCGCCATCAAGATGGCGCCAAAAACATTGTCGGTTAGTTTCATAACTTTTTGTACCGAATGGCAGTTGCACCGATTTTTTTTAAATGTGCCTTGTTCATTCCAGCATATCGGAATCAGGCAAACTGGCAAAATATGATTAGCTTATGCGCTTGTTTTCTTGACAAAACAACAAGAAAACACAGCGGCACTAACGCTTAAATTCGCAATAATGGTGGTTTATTGTTATCAATAGCGCAAAAGTTCTTTTCTGATTGCCCCCCTCCAAAATGCGCTAAAAACGCGTAAAATGAAATTGTTATTTAGCGTTCAAACTGTTGGTGCCAGCACGCTATAAATAGCTGGGGGTGTTAGGTTTGGGCTTGTTTCAAACACGGAGTTATTTATGTCAATTCGTCCGGTAAAAATGTCGAGTACAGCCCGCCCCACTATGGAAGGCGCCGGGGTTCACCTTCATCGTATTTTTGGCTTTGGCGATACCAAGCCATTTGATCCATTCCTGATGATGGATGATTTCCGTAATGATGATCCGGCACTCTATAAAGACGGCTTTCCGTGGCATCCGCATCGTGGAATTGAAACAATCACCTATGTGCTGAAGGGCACGGTTGATCATGGCGACAGTCTTGGCAATGTCGGAACCCTCGGTGGCGGCGATATTCAATGGATGACCGCGGGTTCCGGCATTATTCATCAGGAGATGCCAAAGGGTGACAAGAACGGCGCAATGCACGGTTTCCAACTTTGGGCAAACCTGCCATCGTCGCAAAAGATGACAACGCCGCGCTATCAAGACATCAAGTCGCAAGAAATCGCTGAACTGCAAGATGATGATGGCAGCAAAATCCGGATTATCGCCGGCAATTATCGCGGCTATCTTGGACCAGTCGACGGCATTGCCGCCGACCCGCAATATCTTGACATTAGCCTGCCCCCGCGTTGTTTCAAAAAGTTTCCGTTTGATACACGGCGGCAGGGATTTGCCTATATTTTTGAGGGTAGCGCGCGATTTAAAGACGCGTCTGACCCGTTTGGGGTAAAGGTCGAAAAGGAGTTTAACGGCGAAGAGCTAGAAATCCGGGATTTGTCTGGCAATCGTACATTGGTCGTTTTTGGCGCCGGCGACGAAGTCGCGGTGACGTCAGGCGATGAGGGGGTTCGCTTTTTGCTGATATCCGGGGCGCCACTTCGTGAGCCAGTTGCCTGGCACGGGCCGATTGTCATGAACACTCAGGCAGAGTTACAACAGGCTATGCGCGAATTAAACAATGGTACATTTATTAAAACCGGCTCGGCTGGCTGGTGATTTACGACCTACGGCGTAATCTGATTTAAGCACCAATAATGCGGAACAGCTCCACAACGCTGGCAACGCCTGGTAACAGAATAAGAGAGATCGGGAAGACATAATGCAGAAGATCCAATCTCAAGGCGTGCATCATATCACGCTTGTCGGTTCAGATCGGCAAACATCGATTGATTTCTGGGAAGGCGTCCTCGGTATGCCATTTGTTTTTGAACAACCGAATTTGGACAATCCGAACGAAGGCCATCTCTATTTTGATCCAGGCGATGGGCGTTTAATCACCATTTTTACCGATGAAAGCCGCCGTGCAAAAATGACCCGGCTACCGCAAGAACCGGGGCAGGTTCACCACATTGCCTTTACCATTTCACAAGCCAGTTTCTGGCAGGCTGTTGAACGACTTGATGCCCGCAAAATCAAACATTCAGGCGCAAAGGATCGGGGCTTTATGGACTCAATCTATTTCCGCGATCCCCTTGGACTGTTGATCGAGTTAGCATCCTACCGTTTTGAACCACCCGCAGGCTTGACGCATACCGAGGTATTAACCGCCGCACATTACATTCGGGTTGCCGCCGGTGACGCTACCATTGATCGGCGCCATATCGCCGATGCGATCGAACAGCTTGTCCATGCAAAAACGCCATCATTATCAGCAGACCGCGCCGCAAAAAACCCCTATTAGGCCAGCCCTTAAAAAGCGTGCCACTCACTCACCTGGCTTTGCGCGGTAATCGCCCTGCGGCGTCGCACCTTGGTTTTTGCCGCCTTTTGGGGGTGCCAGCCGCGGTCTTGCGCGAGAAAATTGTCGCCCGGTTCGCAGCGCATCAAACCCTAATTTCTGATGCAGCTGATCGACCGCCGACTCAAGCCGGTTGCGTTTGTCATCAGCGCCGCCATCAAGATCAAACAGCCGTGCATCGCCAACCTCGCCAAGATTATCAACACCTATACCTATTAGCCTGAAAAAATTTGATTTTTTAACTTCATTTTTTAACAATTCACGGCCAATATCAAACAAGTGATAGGCTTTATGAATCCGGTCTGGCAAGGTTCGGCTGCGGGTAATGATCCGGTGATTTGCCAGCTTCAGCTTCAACGTTACCGTCCCGCCGGCAAGCTGTTTTGCTTTCAGCCTTGTCGATAGTTTTTGACACAGAAATTCAAGCTCGGTTTCTAGCGCTCCCAACTCACATATATCTTTGGCAAACGTGGTTTCATTCGACAGTGATTTTGCTGCACGTTCGGCCACAACGGGACGCGGATCAATGCCCCTGGCAAGGTTCATCACGGTGAAGGTCTGACTGCCAAGAACACTCGACAGCAATTTCGGATCGGCCTTTACCAGATCATCACAGGTAAACACGTTAATCGCATGAAGCCGTGTTATCGCCGATTTGCCAATCCCGTAAAGAATTGACAATGGCTGCGGCGCAAGCCATGCCTGTGCCTGACGCGTGCCAATCACGAAAAACCCGTCTGGTTTATCCCGATCAGATGCCATCTTCGCTAGCGATTTTGTGCCGCTAAGCCCGACCGAAACCGAAATACCGATGTCGCGTTTAATCTCTTGTTGGAGATTGTGTAGCGCCTCTGCAGGACTGGCGCGGTGCAGCTTTTGCGTGCCAGCAAGGTCAAGAAACGCCTCGTCGATTGACAGTGGCTGAACCAATGGCGTCAAAGACAGCATCTTTTCCCTGATTTCCTGACCGACAGCAATATAGCGATCCATTCTTGGCCGGATCACCACCGCATCGGGGCAACACTTTAACGCCTGCCATGTGGGCATTGCCGAGCGTACCCCAAACTGACGGGCAATATAGCACGCCGCCGCAACAACGCCGCGATCACCTCCTCCAACGATTACCGGCTTGTTAGCCAGTGCCGGATTATCGCGCTTTTCAATTGATGCATAAAAGGCATCAC
Organism: Candidatus Puniceispirillum sp.; assembly: GCA_016778895.1. Taxonomy (GTDB): domain Bacteria; phylum Pseudomonadota; class Alphaproteobacteria; order Puniceispirillales; family Puniceispirillaceae; genus UBA3439. The sequence goes on along the minus strand of JADHOR010000007.1, from coordinate 75,566 downwards.
AATCAATATGCGCAATGGTCAGGGTGAATAAATCAGGATGGCTGCGAATATTGGCCGAATGACACATAGGGCAGGTTTCTAGCGGGCCAAGATTGCCAACATGACCCGCCGTCCCGCAATCACGGCACAACATTGCATAAGCGGCGGCTTTGTCTTGACCGGCCATATTTGCAGCCCCTCTCCTCTGCTAAAACGTAATCAATGTTGGCCCTGTGATTAGCCGCCCGTCTGATCTGCCCGTCTAGAAGCTCACCGCGCGGGCATATTGGTTAGGTACAGACGACGTGCTGCGCAGTGCCTGTGCCGCCCGCCATGTCCAACGTGGGTCACGCAGGAACTCACGTGCAAGCGCCACCAAATCAGCCTGTCCTGTACGAATAATGGTCTCAGCCTGCAACGGGTCAGTGATCATCCCAACCGCAATGACCGGCATTTTGACCTCGTCACGGATCTGTTTTGCAAGATCGGTCTGGTAGCCATAGCCAATGTCGATTTTCTGTGCCATTGAATTACCGCCACTTGAGACATGAATCGAGGCACAGCCGGCCGCATCAAGCGCCTTCGCAAATTCTATAGTTTGCAATACGTCCCAGCCACCATCGACCCAATCTGATGCGGACACCCGCACCAGAACCGGCATTTTGGCCGGAACCACTGCCTTAACCGCAGCAAAAACCTCGAGCGGATAGCGCATCCGATTCTCCAGCGATCCACCATAGGCATCATCGCGCTGGTTGCTGATCGGCGATAGGAACTGATGAAAAAGATAGCCATGGGCGGCGTGCAGCTCAATCGCATCAATGCCCATTCTAACCGCACGTTTGGCAGCTGAGACAAAACCCTCTTTAATCCGCGTCAAACCGTCATCATCCAGCGCCTCAGGTGTGTGCCAACCCTCGGCAAAAGGGATTGCTGACGGCGCAAAGGTCTGCCAAGCAGCTTCGGACATTGAGCTATCCGCGGACAAGGCGTTACCGCCTTCCCATGGGCGCTGACTTGATGCTTTGCGGCCAGCATGACCAAGTTGGACACCAATTTTGCTATGCCCAACCGATTTACAGAAATCGACCACCCGCTTCATCGCTGCTTCATTTTCATCCGAATATAGCCCTGTGCAGCCATGCGTGATGCGCCCGGCCGGCTCAACACCCGTTGCCTCGATAATAATCAGTCCCGGCCCACTCATCGCAAATTGTCCCAAATTTGCCAGATGCCAGTCATTCATCGTGCCATCATTGGCTGAATATTGACACATCGGCGCCACCACAACGCGGTTAGCAAGGCCCAATCCGGACAGTTCAATCGGGGTAAATAGACGGCTAGACATAAATTTTGCTCCTGAAATTAAGTGACCTGAACGCGGGTTAATCAGTTGCCCATAGTTTACTGATACCGGTGCATATTACCACTAAATCCGCCGGGCAAACCAGCCGGTGCCAGCTCGGTAAGCCTGACCGTACATTAGAGTACCCATTAGCGCCATCTGCCAGCGGCTGACACCGTATTACGCGTGCCGCATACTGTCGCGGTAAAAGGAATAGAGACCAGTCGTAACAACAATTATTGCACCGACCCATGTCCAGCAATCTGGCCATTCACCAAACAACAGCGCTCCAAGCGCAATTGCCCATACCAGCCCGACATATCGAAATGGCGCAACAAAGCTCAAATCGCCAAATCGCATTGTTATCACTTGAAAAAAATAACCTGTAACTACGCTAACGCCGCAGAATGACAGAATTAGCCAATTATATGGGGTGATTTTTTGCCAGGGTATCGTCACTGTGACGGCGCCGCTAAAAAGGCAAACAGCGGCGGCGGTAAACAAGGCTGCAAACAAGGCAGGGACGCGGTTTGGCAGATGGCGTGTTACCGCATCATTCAGCGTGGCGAAACCCACAGCACCAACAGCAAGCGTTGAATAGACATTAAAATCATCTGTTCCCGGGCGAATAACCATCAGCACCCCACAAAACCCGATGATGACCGCACTCCAGCGCCGCCAGCCAAGAATTTCGCCAAGAAACAGCGTTGCGACGAGGGTAAGCGATAAGGGCACAACCTGCATAATCGCCGAAACATTGGCAATTGGCATATATGCCAGTGCCGTCAGGAAACAGCTTGCCATGCCGATCTGCGCCGCTGCCCGAACAGATAAAAGGCCAAAATCGGCGACGCCTAGTCGAACAAAAAGACAGTCGCGATACCAAGCCAAAGCCGCAATAATCGGCACCGCCACAGCACCACGTAAAAACATCGCCTGAAAAACCGACATATCAACAAACAGGAATTTCATAAAAATGTCGTTGGTGACAAACGCAACACGCGCAACTGTCATCAAAACGGCGCCTTTGGCATTGGCAGACATCATAAAAAGACCCCGTTACTGCGATAACGGAACCTATTAAGCCGCCTTGCCAAGGTTAGGGCAATAGCTTTTCGATATAGCGCGGCAGGCTGAAGGCGGCTTTGTGAACGGCCGGCGTGTAATAGCCGAGATCAAGACCTGCCGCATCAAGACGTGCGCGCAAAACCTCGACATCGACAGCCTTCGCGGCGGTTGAATCACTACCCCAGCCAAACGCCATCGGGCCACCAGCATAGGTTGGAATGCTGGCGATGTAACATCCCCAGTCAGCAAAAAGCTGTTGAAAGGCGCGCATTGTACCGGTCAATTCATCCGGTTGCATGAACGGCACACCATTTTGCGTAACCAGAATACCGCCCTCAGCCAGACGACGTTTCGCGTGACCATAAAAACTGTCGGTAAACAGCACCTCACCGGGGCCAACAGGATCAGTCGAATCAATGATGATCACGTCGAAATGATCGGGCGAAGTCGCCATGAAATCAGCGCCATCAGCAATCACCAGATTAAGACGCGGGTCATCAAAGGCACAATTTGACAGACTCGGCAAATAGGTCTTGGAAAACTCAACGACCCCGGCGTCAATCTCAACCATTGTGACCTTTTCAACCGATTTATGGCGCAGAACCTCACGCGCCATACCGCCGTCACCCCCGCCGATCACCAGAACATTGCGAACATTGCCATGCGCCAATATTGGCACATGAGTCAGCATTTCGTGATAGATAAACTCGTCGCCCTGGGTTGTCTGCACAACACCATCAAGCGTAAGTACACGACCAAACCGCTTATTCTCGAACACCTGAATATGTTGCAAGCTGCTGTTGTTGTCATAAAGGACATTTTCAACAGCCAGTGACTGCGCATAACTCCTATGCAATGTTTCGGTAAAGCGCGCACTCATAGCATTGCCCCTACGACGCCATCACCGCGCAATAATTCACGAACACGAACGTCGTTTGTTTCAAATGTGTCGGCCAGAACGCCAACCGCATTCCATGGCTGAGCATCACCGCACATAAAGACATCAAACGCGGCATAACCAATTTCTGGCCATGTATGAACCGAAATATGGCTTTCTGCCAGAACTGCAACACCAGACACGCCTTGCGGGCTGAATTTATGCGTATGAATATGCAGCAGGGTCGCGCCGCATTCATCAACACAACGCTGAAACGCCGATTGTATTAAGTCCTCATCATCAAGACCCGTGCCGTTCACCACCTCAATAATCAGGTGCGTTCCGGCAAAGACCTTGCCATCACGACGGATGAAATGATCGTCCCGTGCCTCGTCGGTAACCAGTTTTAATCCTTGATGAGATTTGTGTGCATAGTCGTTACGCGCAGCAGCATTGCTGCAGTCGATATCTTCCGCTTGGGTGCCCGTTGCCAGACCTATCCCCAGTTGGAAAAGGTTGGCGTTATCCATGACGCACCCCTTTCAGAACCAGTAGATGAACCAGCAATGCCTTAGCACCCCCCATCGGAAAAAACCCATGAGTTGGGATCGGTCATCGCAACGCGCCTCTGTTAGCTGTCCTGAGGTTAAAGCACAACCAATAAATTCAAAATTTCTAATATTTATTTTGACCCGGTCTGAACCGGTGCGGTTTTCACGATCGTACCATTTTCAAAAAAGAGGCTTGACCGCAATGCTTGGTTATGGCTAACCCCTCTGACGAACGGCATAATAGCCCTGATCTGGCCGCACCCAGCTATGATTGCGCGCAGCGTCACTGCACGAGGATTAACACGAGGATGAAATGGAAAATTTAAAAGCGCTTGGACAAGCCTCAAAATTACCAAACAGCCCTGAAGAAGCCGAATTGGAACGCGTGCCCAATCCGCACCCAGACTGCAACTTCGTCGCGCGTTTTACCCAGCCGGAATTCACCTCACTCTGCCCAGTGACGGCTCAACCTGATTTTGCCCATCTGGTGATTGATTATATCCCTGACCAATGGATGGTCGAGTCGAAGTCGCTGAAACTATATCTTGGCAGCTTTCGTAACCATCAGGCCTTTCACGAGGCCTGCACAGTCGATATTGCCAAGGAACTATTCGCGCTGTTATCACCGCGGTGGCTGCGCATTGGCGGCTACTGGTACCCGCGCGGCGGCATTCCGATTGATGTGTTCTGGCAGCATGGCAAAATCCCCGAAGGCACATGGGTTCCAGATCAGGGTGTTTCTGGTTACCGCGGGCGCGGCTAGCTGTTTTGCCGCTGCACCACATAACGGCATAGCCGGTCAACCGAACCGTGCAGCACTAGCGTAAGCACTGCCAGCACAATTAATGCCGCAAACATCAGGTCGATTTTCGCACGTCCATTTGCCAGCAGCATTAAGTAACCCAGCCCCTGCGATGCGCCGACCCATTCGCCAATAATTGCGCCAATCGGGGCATAGACCGCCGCCAGACGCAGGCCAGATGCCAATGCCGGTATTGCCGCCGGAATACGGATATGTCGCATGATAAGCCATGGCCGTGCCTGCATTACCTTGGCAAGATCGAGCATACCGTGCGGCGTCTGCATCAACCCGTCAAAAAACGCAGAGGTTACCGGAAAATAAATAATCAGCAGCGCCATAATAATTTTTGGCCATAACCCATAGCCAAGCCACAATGTCAAAACTGGTGCCAGCGCAAATACCGGCAATGCCTGACTAAGCACCATCATCGGCCGAACAACCAGCCGCGCCATTGGCGACATCGCAAGACTGATTGCCGTTACCACCCCCAGTAGCGCCCCCAGCAATAGCCCGATCATAACCTCGGCCATGGTCACGCTGGCATGATGGGCAATCAATTCTAGATTGCTGAAAAGTGCCGTCGCCACCCGTGCGGGTGATGGCAAAATAAATGCAGGTAGCCCCGTTGCCAAAACCAGCAGATGCCAAAGCAACAGAATTAACGCTGTCACGCCCGCGATGCGAAGCGCTCGGATCATGGCACATCACGCAGCAGCCGCAAAAGCTGCCCCTGACACAAGAGAACATCAGGCGCATCATAATCACGGATTACCGGAGATGATGGCGGCTCAACAGATTGCAACCCGTTCATATTCATTACAAATATGACATCACCAAGACGTGCCGCCTCGCCCGGATCATGCGTAATCAAACAAACAGTCTTTCCGGCAAAAAGCCTCGCCGCCAGTTCCTGCATTTCGGCTCTGATCTTGGAATCAAGTGCCGAAAATGGCTCATCGAGCAGGACGATTGGCCGCCCCTCCATCAAGGTACGCGCCAATGCAACCCTCTGCCGCTGGCCACCAGACAGGGCGTTGGGCTTTTTATGACGATGCGGGGTCAGGCCGACCTGTTCGATCAGCACCTCAGCCTTCGCTGACTGAATTTCATCACCACGAAGCCTGCTGCCGATAACAATATTATCATGCACATCCAGCCACGGCATCAGGTTGTCAGTTTGCGCCATCAAGCTGATCCGGCCGGCAATCATCTGATGATCATCCGCCGAAATCCTCCCATCATGTTCAATATGGTCCCCAAGACCAGCAAGCAAACGTAATATCGTTGTTTTACCAACCCCGGACGGCCCTAACAGGCAGGTCCATTTGCCGGCGGCAATTGGCAGGTTCAGCTTGTCAAAAATCCGCGTTCCGGCGATCTTGGCGCTGCCAGTAAATTGCAATGCCGGGCCGGGATTGTCCGGCATTTTTCTGGCTTTGCCGATTGGCACAGTTTTGACGTTATTGCCGGTCACCCATCAAGCCCCATTTGCCAAAACCCAGCCTCAAGCCGTGTTGCGGTGATAAACCGTTTACACAAAGCAGGCCATCGCGGACTGCCGGCTGGCTGATCACCTAGCCGACGCAAAACTGCTGCATCAATCAAGCCCCCAACATCATAGCAAACCTGCTGATAATCGCTGCCGCCATAGGTTTCAATCCAATCGCGATAGGGTGTTTTGCTGCCCTCTGCCAGCAACCTTGCGCCAATCTCGCCATAGCCAAGAACACATGGTGCCAAGGCCGCCATAAGATCCAGAAAATCGCCAGAATGTCCGGCATCCATAACATAGCGCGTATAGGCAATATTGGCGGTTGCCTCTTCAGCAGCGAATAGGGTTGCCTCATCAATGCCAGCCTCGGCACAAATACGGATATGCAAACTGATCTCGTCATTGACCAACGCATTCACCGTCGCCGCACAAGCGCGCATTTCGGCAACCTCATTGGCCTTGGTTACAGCCAGAGCCCATGCGCGGGAGAAATGAATCAGGAACAGGTAATCTTGTACCAGATAATGCAAAAAGGCAGGCCTCGGAAGACTGCCGTCGCCTAGTTGGGTGACAAATTCATGGCAGACATAATCCTGCCACGCCGCGCCGCTCGCCTTTCGCCATGCGCCAAAACTTGTTCCGTAATCGGTCATTCTGCCCCCAGATCAACAGCGAGTTTGGACACTGGACGGAGGTCTTTTAACAGGCCCGTATCTTTTAAAAAGGCCTCAAACCGGCTGTAACGCCCCTCGTCCAATGCTTCAGGCCGCAAAGCAAAGCGCGGCAATGTATCCTTCCAAGCACGCTTGTTCAGCTCGTCATCCAGTTCCTTGGCTGTGCCTTTGAAAATCTCCCAGCTTTCCTGCGGGTGATTGACGATATACTGGGTTGCAAGCTCGGTCGCCTGCAAAAAGCGGCGCACGACGTCTTTGTTCATACGGTCTGGGTTGGCGACATATATCAGTTCGTCATAGGCTGGCAGACCCTCTTCTTCGAGGTAGAAACAACGACCGGGAACGCCCTCAATATCCATCTGATTCAATTCAAAATTCCGAAAGGCTCCAATTACCGCATCGACCTGCTTTGACATTAAGGACGGTGACAGTGACCAATTGACATTCACCAGCTCGATATCAGACATGGCGAGGCCATTGCGCACCAAAATCGTGGTTAATAGCGCCTCTTCAACGCCGGCAACTGAAAAGCCAACTTTCTTACCTTTCAGATCAGCCACCGTTTTAACGTTGCCGTCTTTTAGAACCAGCAAACAGTTTAACGGGGTGGCAACCAGAGTTCCAACACGGATCAAGGGCATACCCTCGGCAACCTGAAGGTGCAATTGCGGCTGGTACGATACCGCCAGATCAGCCTTTCCGGCGGCAACAAGTTTTGGTGGATCAGCTGGATCAGCTGGCGCGATCACCTCAACCTCAAGGCCGGCATCGGCGAAATAGCCCTTTTCCTCCGCGATGATAATTGGCCCGTGATCAGGATTTATAAACCAGTCTAGTAACAGCGTGACCCGGTCTTTTGCCTGCAGCGGAGATGAAAATAATAAACAAATTAAAACAATAATATAATGATACATTCTAAACCTCTTTCTGAATGAAATTTGGATCGCCAACTGCGATCAATGAAATCGCGCCCGGCCAAAAGCCAGACAATTTTTCCGCCGCCACCCAGGCGCGTTGTCCAGATCGGCAACAAAGCACAATGCGGGCGACGCCATCGAGCGGTAAATCTGTGTTTATCTGATCAAGTGCAAGGCGCCTCGCATCGGGTGTTACTAGCCCCGCCTCGTCGGGCGTTCTTAAATCAATGACCAGATCATGCGGCTGAATTTGTGATGGGCTAATGAAGAGCAATCCGGAATTGGGTTCTTCAGCATGATCGAACCGAAACCCACCGAACCGGTTTTCAACCGCGTCATATGTAACCAGCTGGCCTAGCGGCGATGGCTGCGTTCGGGTTATTGTGGCAATCGTCATTTGCGCCTGCAATGAACCGATAACACCGACGACAGGCCCCAGAACGCCGTCTTCAGCACAACTACCAAAACGATGCGGCAAATCTGGAAAAACCGCGCGAAGGCTGGGCGCACTGGCGCAGAAGCCACCAACATAGCCTGCCATCCCGACCACTGAGGCATGAATAAACGGCAGCCGCTTGACAAAACAATAATCAGAAACGCAATAGCTCAGTGCAAAGCTGTCGGCGCAATCAAGAACCAGATCAACCTCTGCTGCATAGCCGTCAATGGTGTCTGGCGTCACTTGCGCAACGATTGGCGTAATCTCGCAATCGGGGTTTAACTCGCGCATGTGGCTGGCCGCTGCCAACGCCTTTGCCATACCGAGGTCACTGGTGCGAAAAATTGTCTGGCGGTGCATATTCGTTACCGACACAATATCAGGATCGGCCAGCCGGATGTGGCCAATCCCCGCTCCGGCCAGATACTGCAATACCGGACTTGCCAGCCCGCCGGCACCGACAATCAAAACTCGCGCCGCGGCTAGTTTGGCCTGACCGTCACGGCCAAATACGGCAACACTGATTTGCCGGTCATACCTGCTCATCTTGTTGCCTCTATCCAGTCTTTCAGCCGAGCTTCCGGAGCCTCATTCAACGTAATGTCAGTCACAACCGAAACAATATCAGCCCCCGCTGCAAACACCCCGGGTGCCCGGTCAATGTTCATGCCGCCAATACCAACCAACGACAGATCACCGATCCGGTCTTTCCATTTCCTGACACGATCAAGCCCCTGTTCAGTCCATTTCATTTTCTTCAGGATCGTGGGATAGACTGGTCCCAGCGCAACATAATCAGGCTGTTCAGCGAGGGCGCGCTCAAGCTCTTCCTCATCATGCGTGCTGATGCCTATGTTAAGGCCGGCACGCCGGATTGCCGACATATCTGCATCGTCAAGATCTTCTTGACCGAGGTGAATCCACGAACAGCCAAGATCAATGGCCAGTTCCCAGTAATCATTAACCACCATAGTGGCGCCAACCGCATCACATAATTGCTGGGCACGGTGCAGGCCAGCCCGCACATCGGTAGCCGGCAAATCCTTGATCCGCATCTGCACCAGCTTTACCCCAAGTGGCAACATTCTTTCCAGCCAGTCAGGATGGTCAAAAATAGGGTAAAACCGGTCAAGGCCGTGATTCAAACTCATTGCAGAAATGCCTTTCCAATTAACGGGGTTGACGGCTCGGCCATATCGCGCGGCTCCATCGGATCAGCAGTTTTTGCCAGCTGGCCAGCCTTGATGGCCTTGGCAAAGGCACAAGCCATTGCCACCGGATCGCCAGCCTTGGCAACGGCGGTATTCAGCAACACCGCGTCAAATCCCATCTCCATCGCCTGTGCCGCCTGAGACGGTAGGCCAAGACCGGCATCAATCACCATTGGCACGTGAGGATATTGCGCACGCAGACTGCGCAATCCATAGGGGTTGATAAGCCCCAATCCGGTACCGATTGGCGCGCCCCACGGCATCAGCACTTCACAACCCGCATCCAGTAATCGGTCGGCAAGGACCAAATCTTCGGTGGTATAGGGGAATACTTTAAACCCGTCGCGGCACAGAATGGTTGCGGCCTCGACCAGACCAAAAGGATCGGGTTGCAGGCTATCGCTATGCCCGATGACCTCAAGCTTTATCCAGTTAGTGTCAAATAATTCACGCGCCATGTGCGCGGTTGTGACCGCTTCACTGGCGGTATGACAGCCGGCTGTATTGGGCAGAACCTGCACCCCCAGTTCACGGATAAGTCGCCAAAACCCCTCGCCAGCCCGCGCGCCAGCCGCCTCGCGCCGCACTGACACCGTGGCAACTGATGCTTGAGACTGGCGAAACGCCGCGTCAAGGATAGCTGGTGACGGATAATTTGCTGTGCCAAGCATAAAGGCGGTTGGCAGTTTCACGCCATAAAAACTGTTCATTTCACCCTCCTTGCCGCGGTGCGACAATTTCCACCGCATCACCGGCCTCAATCTGGTAGGTGGAGCGTTGGCCGACCGGAACAAAATTTCTGTTTACCGCCGTTGCCACGCGCAAATCCCCATAGCCAGCTTCCTGCAAAATTGCGTCAAGGCTGGTCGCAGCCACCTCTGTTGCGACACCGTTAATTGAAATTTTCATCCATTACCTCCGGGATTTGCCCCGAAAACAGATAATCAGCCGCCATGCGGGCCATTGCGGGTGCCAGTAAAAATCCATGTCGAAACAATCCGTTCACATAAAGTCGGTCACCGCGCCGTCTTATACGCGGTAAATTATCTGGAAAAGCAGGGCGTGCATCAACGCCGATCTCCAAAATTTCAGCCTCACCTAAGGCCGGATGCAGCGCATAGGCCGCACTCAACAGCTCAAGCACCGAGCGCACGGTTGCCCCATTGCGGTTACTGGATTCGATTTGTGTGGCACCAAGCATGAATACGCCCTCACCGCGCGGCACCAGATAGATGGGGATTCGCGGATGCAGCAATCGTACCGGTCGCGACAGCCGGATATCAGCTGACCGGATCATCAGCATCTCACCCTTGACACCGCGCAAATCGGTCAGAGCATCTGCTGCCGACAGTCCGCGGCAGTCGATCTTGCTAATCGGTGACGGTGCGCCTGCCACATTATCATTATCCGAAAAATCCAGCCAATTCGCTGTTTCAATCGGTATATCGCGGCTTTTAAGCTCGCCAACAAGACAGGTCAGCGCATCCCGCGGTGATAAATGCGCCTCGGTCGCGAAAAACAGTCCGCGCCGCGCACGCCCTGCCAAATCCGGCTCTAATGCGGCCACCCCATCTTCATCAACCCATTCATGCTGCGATGTCCGGCGGGCAAACCGATCTAGTTCACCGGCATCACGACCAAGTGCTAGCACCAATGAGCCATTGCGTTTGACATCAACATTATGGCGCTGCCACCAATCCGCCGCCTCTTGACCAAGCCGCACCACAGGCTCTTCGGCTGTCTCGCTCTCACAAAATGGCGCCAGCATCCCACCAGCCCACCATGAGCAGCCATGTTCTGCCGGACGGCCATGACGGTCAAATAACCGAAACACCATGCCGCGTTCAGCCAGTTCAGCAGCAAGGCAAAGCCCGGCAACGCCGCTACCAACGATTGTGATTTGCGGTTTTGCCAACAGCTATCTCCAAATATCGTAAAAATGGTGAACCGGGCCATGCCCCTGACCGATGTCAAGCTCGTCAGCAGCTTTGATAGCGCCATGCAACCAGCGATGTGCCACACCGACCGCCGCCTCAAGCGGCATCGATTTGGCCAGTCCGGCAGCAATCGCCGATGACAGTGAACAGCCGGTGCCATGCGTGTTTTCGGTGGCAATCCGCGGCGCCTCAAAGACAGCGGTTGCGCTGCTGGTTATCAGATAATCGTGACAAACTGCACCGTTGGCGTGCCCGCCCTTCATCAACACCGCTGCCGGCCCCAATGCCAGCAACGCCTTGGCCTGCTCTTCAGGGCTTATATCGTGCTGTCCCTCTAACAGGCGCGCTGCTTCGGGAATATTGGGCGTGAGCAGGCTAGCACGGGGCAATAGCATCTCGGTCAAACATGATACCGCGTCATCTCGTAACAGCGCGTCACCCGATTTTGCCACCATGACCGGATCAAGCACAATCGGCCCGTTATAGCGCGCCAAAGCAACGGCCACCGCCTTAATCACCGCCGGCGTTGCCAGCATCCCGATTTTGATTGCGTCAATTCGGATATCAGACAGAACAGCATCAATTTGCGCGCCGATCATCCCTGGCGATACCGCCTCAATGCCACTGACCAATCGCGTATTTTGTGCAGTGATGGCGGTGATGACACTAGCGCCATATACACCATGCGCAGAAAAGCTTTTTAAATCAGCCTGAATACCAGCACCACCACCGCTGTCAGATCCGGCAATAGTTAGCGCCGTTGCAACCTTGCCTTGCAAATTTGTCTTTCCCATCAAAAATCCTACACGCAATAAATTGACGCATGGATCGATGAGACATTTTGATCTGGATAGGGTTCCGATCTGGAAAGGTCTCCGTTCCCTACGCCAGTATTAACTGGATCAGGTTCTATGGGTTAGCCCTTGCTTCTCAGCCCCAACCCCGCCCATACGGACAGTGCCAAAGCACCCCAACAGAACAGATACCCTAGCTAGGCTCCAGCGCAATTTCAAGCGGGAAGATCACGCAGCAATTAACGGCAATCTTGGCCTTTTTACAAAAAACCAAAATTTTGCAAATTATTACCATATAATTTTATAATTGAGGATTAAATTTCTTTTTGTCCGATGTTAATATTTTAAAAAGATAAAAAAATGCTATCAGATGGCGTGAGAGCTATGGCGTTCTGGAGTGGGTTATGGAAACAATTATCGAATGGCGTGACATTTATGGTGTGACAACAATTGTTCTGGCGGCAGGATTACTTGCTGGCGGCCTGTTCGGCTGGCTCGCAGAGCGCAGCGATTATTGTGCGCGCTCGGCCTATGATGAATTATTTTTGGCGACATCCAACCGGGCGAACTCCAATTTTGCAGCGATAAACGCCGCACCAGAAAGACGCGGTCACTTTAATCAGCTGTGGCAGGTGTCGATCGCCGCCCTATCAGCCATCATCGCGGTCAGCCTTGCAGCACAGATGGATCTGATTTCAATCGACGGCGCGCGCCAGCATCAGGCACCACTAAACCTATTCGGTCTGTTTTTTGGAACGCTGTTATTTGGCGTCGGGATGGGGCTAAGCCGTGGCTGTGTTTCACGCCTAATCATCCTTTCCGGCCGCGGTAATGTCCGCGCATTCATTACCCTTATCTTCTTGTCGCTATTTTCATGGTCGGCGATCAGCGGCGTTTTAGCGGTGCCAAGGATTACACTTGCCAGTCTTTTTCAATTTGAGTACGCGCCATTGCTATCCAACAGTCTCGTTGCAATCTGGGTCATGTTCTTACTGGCCCCGATCGTGACCATATTACGGCGCGGCGGGGCTGACCAGCCGCTAAAGCGTGCCATCATGGCTGGTTTGATTGGCCTTTTGGTGCCGGTCTGTTTTTTTATTACAGCGGTTATCGGCGCAGATGAGTTTGATCCGGTTCCAGTTGAGGGCCTGCGTTTCATTCTGCCGGTTGCTGATAGTCTTGGGTATTTCGTCTATTCGACTGCGCTTGCGCCTAAATTTGGGCTTGGCCTTGTTGGTGGCACGTTAATCGGGGCGGTTTTATCAGCCAAACTATCTGGCCGCATCGTGATTGAGGGCTTTAACAACGCACCGCATCCGCTACGCTATATTCTTGGTGCATTCTGCATGGCCTTTGGCGGCGTTATTGCCGGTGGCTGCACAGTTGGATGGCTGTTAACCGGTGGCAGCGTGCTGAATGGCGGGGTGCTTATTGCCTTTGTTGGTTTCGGTCTTGGCAATTTGTCATTGCGCTTATCCTTTATTAGTGGCTTTCTAGACGCTGATGCCGCCGTAAGCCGTGTTTAATTGGGTCGTCAGGCCCCGGGATAGTCTGCGGCCGCGAATTACTGCCGGCACTAACCAGATAACACCAACCTGAAAATTGAGACCTCGTATGATTAAAGCTGTTCTGTTCGATACTTTTGGCACTATTGTTGACTGGCGTTCATCGATCGCCCGTGAAGGCCAAGCGGTTGCAACGCGCAACGGCGTCAAAGACTTTGATGGTGATGGATTTGCCCGCGCATGGCGCGCCGGATATCGGCCGGGCATGGCCAGAGTTACCGCCGGTGAGCGCTCGTTTGTTTCGATTGATATGATTTACCGTGAACGGCTTGACGAAATTCTGCCAGAATTCGGCCTGCCGATGCTTGATGAAGTTGAGCGCGACCATTTGAACCGCGCCTGGCATCGTCTGACTCCTTGGCCGGACAGTGTTCCGGGACTTAAACGAATCAAATCCAAATATCTGATCTCGCCACTTTCAAATGGATCGGTTGTGTTACTTTCGACGATGGCTAAGCGCGCCGGCATCCCTTGGGATTTCATTTTCTCTAGCGATATGCACCGCGCTTTCAAACGTAATCCTGCAGTCTATCAAAATGCCATTCGCCTTTTGGGCATGCGACCCGATGAAATTATGATGACCGCTGCCCATAATGACGATCTTGAGGCGGCACGCAAGGAAGGTATGCGCACTGCATATATCAACCGACCATACGAATACGGAGTCGATCAGATCGTTGATTTCGAGGCCACAAGCGACTGGGACATTATCGCCGATAGTGTCGAGGGCGTTGCAGATGGTCTGGATTGCCCGACGATCTGAGACAACAGTTTAATTGTCAATTTATGGGGATCATCCGATGAGCGCCGAGAAACCCGCGTATATCCTGTTAGATACGAAAATAACTGATCCGGTCGCCTATGAAGATTACAAGGCAGCAGCAGCGCCGATTGTCGAGAGCTTTGGCGGGGTTTATCTTACCCGCGGCAGCGCCATGGATATCGTGCAGAATGAGTTATGGGAGCCGACCCGCATCGTGCTAATTAAATTCCCGTCACGCACCGCCGCCCATGCTTTTCTGGACAACCCCGAATATGCGCCGATCAAGGCAATAAGGCTGGCAAACTCATCTGCTTCCTTGATTGTTCTTGAGGGCATTTAGTCGGTTCATCAATTTGCCTAGAATTCAATTGACCTGATTCTTCGGGTGCTGATTTTGGACGATCTGGCTTTGGGCTAATTGGCAATGATCCAGCTTAGCAAATCTATAATCTGCAAACCTTATATAAACGGCGTTTACGACCTGCCTAATCAACGGCAGGCGCATTAATACCGCCAATAATCGCCAATAGGCTAGCTGTTGCCAGATGACAGCAAAGCCTGGCGCGCCAATATGCCAGTGGCCGGCTGCATCACGAACGTGAAGATAACGAAGCGCTGCAGCCTGGGTAATTCCGTGCGCGGCCAGTGGGGACGCATCAGCGGCAATATCCATCCACGAAAAAGTGCCGATTGGGGCGATACGCCGGTAATAAGCAATTTCTTTACTGCAAAGTCCGCATTTACCGTCAAAAAACACTTCAATCATCGAACAACATCCATTGCTAATGCTCTGCCCCTACACTGCTAAATGGGCATGAAAACCTTCTTTAACAAGGCCACGCTATTTTACCCTTGGCGAGCTCCAATCAATATGAGTATCCTTAACCCCCAGCAGCAACCAAAACAAGAGCTCCGCTGATGCATCTGAGCGACGAAGAAAAGGCCATGCTCAATGGCGAATTTGGTAAAGCCAAACAATGGGCAATCGATCATCAAATTAAGGTAGGCGAGTTCTTTGACGCCAAAGACATGGTGGCGGTAAGTCAGGCCCATATGATGGCTGACCCGGAATCGGTGGGAAATGCCGGTGTCGATTTCATGGAGTCGATTGCCAATGATGGTGGCCGCGTAGCGATCCCAATGATTACCGATCCGCGTGGGGTTGATTTGAAACATTACCGGCCGCTTGGCCAGACCGAAGAGATGGCCAATATTGAGCGCCGCTTTATTGCAGCCTGTGAGGCGATTGGCATCATGATGACGAATACTTGCGTCAATTATCAGACAATAATGCCGCCATTGCTTGGCGATCATGTTGCCTATGGTGATACCGGTGTCGTGATCTATTCCAACAGCGTTTGCGGTGCCCGCTCAAACTTTGAGGGCGGCCCCTCGGCACTCGCCGCCGGCTTAACCGGCCGAACCCCGCGATACGGCCTGCATCTCGACCAAAACCGCGCGGCAACCCGCCGCTTTCGGGTGACATGCCAGCCAAAAGAGCTAACCGATTGGGGGATTCTTGGCGCGGTGATTGGCCGGATGGCAGGATCCTATTGGGAAGTCCCTGTTATCGAGGGGATCGAGCGCGT
The DNA here is from genome assembly GCA_016778895.1 of Candidatus Puniceispirillum sp. GTDB lineage: Bacteria > Pseudomonadota > Alphaproteobacteria > Puniceispirillales > Puniceispirillaceae > UBA3439. The sequence continues at coordinate 59,563 of JADHOR010000007.1, read as the reverse complement.
CCCAACATCGGATGAAATCAAACATTTTGGCGCCGCCATGGCAAGCTATGGGTCAATACCGCTATTTCATATGATCGGCATTACACCCGAAGCACCAAATCTGGCAGCGGTTGGAGCCAATGACCTGCCGGTTACCAAAATCACCGATGCTGATCTTGCCGCACTGGCTGGCAATTTTGCCGACAAAGGTGAAAAGCCTGATGTGGTGGTGTTTGCCGCGCCACAATTATCAATTGTCGAGATGGATCAGGTAGCTAGCTTCGTTAATGGACAAAAACTGAAATTACCAATGATTGTATGCACCTCACCGCAGGTCTATGGCGATGCCCTCCGGATGGGTTTTATCGATAAGATCGAGTCAGCTGGTGGCACGGTTCTTGAGGGCACCTGCTTTTACCAACAATATGCGCGCGAGATTGGCGAGGCAAATGGCTGGGTTCGTTTGCTAAGTAACTCGGCCAAAATTGTTAATATTCTTGGCGGTTATGGCTATCAGCCAGTGCTTGCCAGCATGGCCGATTGTGTCACTGCAGCTATCCATGGAGAGATTGTCAAATGAAGCTGTTAAAATGCCACAAGGGCGTTGGCCCAAAAGTTATTGGCGAAGCGCTTGTCGCCGATGATAATTTTTCCGCACGTTATGATCTCGACCGGATCAAGGGAATTTTTTCACGACCGCAGCATAAGCTTGCCAGTCAGTCCTATGATCAGAAGATTCTGGTGTTTAATACGGCAAAGGGTGGCGTCGCTACCGCATGGATGCTGCATGAAATGACCGCGCGGGGCATCACCCCAAAAGCGATATTGTTCAATCAGGCAAACTCCATTTTGGTGCAGGGTGCAGCCCTTGCCAACATGACCATGTGCGACCGGTTCGAAGATGGTGATGTGACCTGCCTTATCAAAACCGGCCAAACCGTCGAGATTGACCCTGCGGTCGGTGAGGTTAGAATCCTTGGTTAGACCAAAATTTTGGCTTCGAGATTGCGACAAAGCCAGCTGGCAGGTTATGCCAGTGCAAATGCCAATGCAGCCCTAGAGCGGGCCAAAGGCAAATTCTGCCGAGCCTACCGGTTTGTCCTGTTTTGATGCTACCTCATCCCATTCAGCATAACAGAAATCCTGATGATATTTTTGGTTCAGATCGGTGGCGATTTTCATCACCTCAGGCGACACTTGCGAAGCGACCTGACTAAGCATTACCTGCAACGCCTCCTCCCTGCTGAGGCCAGTTTCAATCAATACGCGGATGGTTGCCTCAATTACATCAACAATTAAGTCCGAGTCCAATTTTGGTGCCATAACGCCTACCTCCCATGGTTTGCTGAAGCCACCAATAGACGCAAATTTTGTGCCAGACTGCTGCTAAGACGCCGCCATTAATTGACCGCCAATATAACTTTAACGTTTTTTTGGCTTCAGCTGACGTATATCAACCAGCGTCAAACCATCAATACAATGATTAAATGCCTAATCAATGCTAAAGCGGCAAAACCGCACACTACCAGCGTCACAAACATCGGCATACTGCTTGAACAAAGTCTGAATTTTCAGCCCGGTGTTGGAAAAATTATTGGCGATGCGCCCTCGTTCCATTGCGGATATTTTTCCATGATTTGCTGAAACCTTGCTGAGTCTAAAAATGCCTGAAGCCATACAGAAAGATGCGGCCATGGCTGGGCATCAAACCAATCCGGGTTGGCTATTCGAAATTGGCGGACAAACGGCAGGCTGGCAAAATCCAGAATTCCCAGATTTGTCCCCGACAGCGCACCTGTCTGTTCCAGCGCCTTGTCCAATTCATGCAGAAATCCGGCACCGCTGGCCTGATGCGCCTTTGCATCGGCACCAGCATAGCGGCTGGCATATTTATACCGATCGAGGTCATCTTTAAACGGACCATCCAGCCGATCAAGAAATGCTGTGACCCTCTGCGGATCTTGCCGCCAGATCGTTAGCCAGCCGTCTGGATCGTTGCGGCCAAGCACCCAAAACATGACATCACGGCTTTCATCAATGACTGTTCCATCCGCAAGCACTAATACCGGTACTGTGCCTTTGGGAGATGCCGAGAGAAACGCCTCTGGTTTGTTCCGAAGCAAAATCTCACGCAGACGAACCACCTCCCCGCTTGCCGCGATCGCAAGGCGCGCCCGCATCGCATAGGGGCAACGCCGAAAACTCCAAAAAGTGGGCAGCTGGCCCTCATCCACCACGGCCCTAGGCCTTGCTTATATGTGCGGCAATATCAAAGCCAGCGCCGGTCACCGTAAAGGCCTTGGCAAAGCCGAGAACCAAAACCCCATCACGCGGCGTTAGCTGGAACATATGAAAATCACCAAAATTACGGATCAGATCCATGGTCGGGCCATGGGCACTGGCGAAATCATCACAAAGCCCGTCAAATCTTGCATCATCGCGCATGATTTCGATAGCATCGACGGTGAATTTCATCCGATTACGCGCCCAGATATTCTGGCTTTTCAACTCATCCGCACACAGCATACAAGTGGCCGTGCCAGAAGCCATCAGGTCACGAACATGCTGCGACAGGTGGCTGGTAAAAATATATAATCCATCATCGCGCCGGATAAATGGCGACACGCCCATTTCAGGACTGCCCTGCTGGCTGTTGACGGCCAACTGCAGGGTGCGAAGCTGCAACAGACCATCGCGTGCCGCCTCGATCTTTTCCCGCTGCATTCCGGACGATTCTTCAAAAGCGGTATTTTCCTGCATCGGTGCTATCCCAAACAATCAACGAAAAAGATATTCAAAACAATAATCCTGAAACAATTAGTTACGAACCATACTGCGTTTAAACGGCATGCGATTTTCCAAGATGGCTTCGCAATGGCTATGTTCCTTATCTAGCATGATTTCAGCACCGGACAAAGGTGCCGCCTGTGCATCACGCTGATCTCTTTGCTTGCCAAGCCCACCGCAAATAGGTTTCGATAGGGTCAAACCGCGGTGAAGGATAGCAAAGATGAGCCAATTTGTTGATGTTGAAATTTATGCAGATATCATTTGCCCATGGTGCTATGTCGGGAAAAAGCGCCTAGATGCCGCCTTTGCCGCCCGCCCGCAAGTCACCCCTCGCTATATCTGGCGCTGTTTTCTGCTTAACCCATCGATGCCCGCAGATGGCATGGACCGCGGCGCCTACCTGCTTGGAAAATTTGGCAATGCCGCGCAGGCGGTTTATGGCAGAATCGTCACAGCAGGCCTTGAAAGCGGTATCAATTTTAATTTTGACGCGATCAAGCGTACCCCTGACAGCCGCAAGACACATCGCTATCTTCTGGCCGCGGCGGCAGCGGGGCATGATTTAAGCGACGCCTTCTTCCAGGCCTATTTTCTTGATGGCCGCGATATTGGCGATGATCAGGAACTGGCCAGAATTGCTGGCGAACGGGGCGTCGAGATTAACCCTGATCACCTTGCCGATCCGGCCCTTGACCGGCAGATCACCAATGATATCGAGATGGCGCGTCAATTGCGGGTTGATGGCGTTCCCTTTATGGTGTTTGCGGGTCAGTATGCCATCGCTGGTGCGCATATGCCCGAACATCTGATCCCGGCCATTGATGCCTGTCTGGTGAAACCGACAACCTAGGCCGAAACAGCCTCCCAAATTGCCGGTCAGAAACAGCCGCGACAACATTTTAATCTACAAAAGGGCGACCAGTTCTTGCAGAGTCTGTTTGCACGCATCAGGCTGCATTTCCGGCTTTGGTAACGGCGTTACCACTACTAGACGGTGATCGGCGCGAAGCTGAACCCGCCCACTCTGGCCGGCAATCCAGCCGATTAGTGCATCAGGACGGGCAAAATGATTATCGCGAAAAGACAGCGAAAGACCTTTGGGCCCGGCGTCAATTTTTTCAACATTTGCCAACCGACATAATTGTTTCAATTCAATCACCGAAAAAAGGTTTTTTACCGGATCGGGCAGACCGCCAAACCGGTCGACCAGTTCGGCAATCAAAATATCAGTTGCCTGCGGATCGGCCAGATCAGCAATCCGGCGATAAAGTGACAGCCGCACGGTCAGATCTGGCACATAGGCCTCTGGCAGGCGAATTTCCAGCCCAAGATTAATTTGCGGCGTCCATGCAGGCTTGGCATCATCATCTGTCGCATAGCCGCGGCCAGACTTGGCTGCATCAACCGCCTGGCGCAGCATTTCCTGATATAGTTCGACCCCAACCTCACGCACATGACCCGATTGCTCATCACCAAGCAAATTACCGGCCCCACGAATATCCATATCGTAAGATGCAAGGGTGAATCCGGCACCAAGCGTATCCAGCGTCTGCATCACCTCAAGACGGCGACGCGCCTGCGGGCTCAACAGACGCTTGGGATCAGACGTCAGATAGGCGTAGGCACGCTGACGACCCCGTCCAACGCGTCCACGAAGCTGATAAAGCTGGGACAAGCCAAACATATCAGCGCGGTGGATAATCATCGTATTAGCTGATGGAATATCAATGCCGGACTCAACAATGTTGGTTGAAAGCAGAATATCAGCCTCGCCATCGGCAAAGCGCGTCATCACCTGATCCAGCTCATTTGCCGGCATCCGCCCATGCGCAGAAATAATGCGGGCTTCAGGTGCCAGCGTGGTAAGCCGGTCATAGACCCGCTGCATACCATCAATGCGCGGACACACAACAAAGACCTGTCCCCCACGAAACATTTCCCGCTGTACCGCCTCACGAAGCACAACCCCATCCCACGGCCCAACAAAGGTACGGACCGCCAGACGGTCCACCGGCGGCGTTGCAATCAGCGACATCTCCCGAACCCCGGACAGTGCCATTTGCAAGGTCCGTGGGATCGGCGTTGCCGACAGCGTTAAAACGTGAATGTCGCCACGAAGCTCTTTTAAACGTTCCTTTTGTCCGACACCAAAATGCTGTTCTTCGTCAATAATCAAAAGTCCGAGGTGATTAAACTCGATTGATTTCGCCAATAATGCGTGCGTTCCAATGGCAATCTGAATCTCACCAGTGGCAATCCCCTCTCGAATAGCCTGTGCATCTGCACTGGACGTCATTCGCGACAATACGCCAATCTTGACCGGAAATCCGGCAAACCGTTCGACAAACACCTTGCCATGCTGGCGCGCCAGCAACGTCGTCGGCGCCACCAATGCCACCTGATAACCCGCCATCGCCGCAATAAAGGCGGCGCGGAGCGCGACTTCTGTCTTGCCAAACCCGACATCACCGCAAATCAGCCGGTCACTTGCCTTGCCCGAGGCAAGATCGGTCACAACATCATTAATGGCGTTCAACTGGTCTTCGGTTTCGGTAAAGGCGAACCGCGCGCAAAACTCACCAAAACTGCCATCTTCGGCAATTAACGGCTCGGCTTGTGCCTTATAACGCGTTGCGGCAATCTTGATCAGCTGTTCGGCCATAATCCGAACACGACCCTTGATCCGCGCAACCCGCGCCTGCCATGCGGCACCCCCCAGCCGGTCAAGCTGCGACTCGCCGCCAGCACTGCCATAGCGCGATAGCAACTCGATGTTCTCAACAGGCAAATACAGCTTGTCACCGCCAGCATAAACCAGATGCAAACAATCATGATCACCGCCGGCGCTGTTGATAATGGTCAGCCCCTCATAGCGGCCAATACCATGTTCGGCATGGACCACCAGATCGCCGGTTTCAAGCGCGCTAACCTCACGCAGGAAATCATCACCCTTGGCGCGTTTGGATTGCGGACGCGATAGCCGTTGGCCAAAAATATCCGGCTCGGACACGACGATTAAATGATCGGTTTGAAAACCGGTTTCCAGCGGCCATTGCATCACATAAAAGCCGCCCGGCACCAGCTCGTCCATCGCGGTAATCGGCTGCAGTGCGGCCGCGCCCAGATATGCAGCCAATAGATCCGCTAGGCGGCTTGCCGCACCTGGTGAACTGCACCCGACAATGATCGGGCGCTTGCGGGCATTGCGCTCGGCTGTTACCAGACCAGCCAGTTCGGGAACCGCGCTATTGCCCTCGACCTTTCCCAACCGGTTGGCGGCGCGCCCTCCTGCATCCTGCCCCTGCGGAGCGCTCGCTCGGTCTTTGGCTTGGCTTGGCCCATCAGCCTTGTCCGACAGTGGGGCAAAGGCAAATAGCCGGCACGCTTTTCCATTTGCAAAAACCTGTTCGGTTTCCGCCTCAGCAAGATAAAGCTTGTCAACCGCCAATGGCCGGTATGGGCTGGCCGCATCATCATTACCATGCGCCAGCCGCGCCGCGTGAAAATCATTAATCTGCGCATAGCGTGCGGCTATTGCGGCGTCAGCTTCGTGATCCAGAACCACCGGCCAGCCAGCGCAATAATCGGTCAGGCTTGCCATTTTGCCATGAAACAGCGGCAACCAATGCTCAATCCCGGGGTGGCTGCGACCGGCTGAAACTGACTCATACAGCGCGTCACGACTAGCGGTGGCGCCAAACAACGCCAGATAGCCGGTGCGAAAGCGGGCAATCGTTGCCTCGTTCATCATAAATTCCGCAACCGGCCGCAGGATTAACTGGTCGATTGCACCCGTACTGCGCTGGGTCGCTGGATCAAAACTGCGGATGGTTTCAACATCATCACCAAAGAAATCAAGCCGCGCAGGTGATAGCTGCCCCGGTGGGAACACATCAAGGATACCGCCGCGAACGGCAAATTCCCCGGTTTCCCGCACCGTATCGGTTCGCAAATAGGCCTGCCCCGCCAGATAATCGGCCAAGGCCGCAGGCCCCAATGCCTGTCCGGTTTCACCTTCGCGCGTCGCCTGACCGGCAGCAATCACCAAACTGCTATCGGTGAAATAAGATTTTGGTGGTACCCGCTGCAAGATCGCATTGGTCGTTGTTAGCAAGATCGTTGGCACGGTTTCTTGACCGGCGGCAAGCTGGGCAAGGGTTTCAATCCGGCGCCCGACCAGCCCACCTTGCGGCGACAGCCGGTCAAATGGCAAGCAGTCCCACGCCGGAAAATCAAGCAGGCGCAAATCGGGCGACAACCGCGCTAAACTATCGCCCATCAAATTCATGCGCACGTCATCACGCGCCACATACACAAAGGATTTGCCGGCCTGTGCCACCTGCAACAAAGCCAACGACGCCACCCCATCAGGCGCGCCCCATATGTCACTTGATAAATTAACTTTATTTATAAATTTCATTTAATTATTGTTCTTTTTTAAACTCTTTAATTAAATGAAAAACTGGTGTGTCAAATTCGTCTGGCAACGGTGCATTGCCCATTACCCACGCATAGATTGCCGGATCACCCGCCGCCAGTAGATTTTCAAAATTGGTCAAATCAGCCTCACCTAGATGCGGCAAATGCATCTTGGCAAAATGTCCAAGCAGCAGGTCAGTTTCCTTCATGCCTGTATAGCTCGCCTGATAGATTAGCCGCCGAACACGGTTTGAGAGATCAGGCTGGACTGGTGAATTGGGTGATGCTGACATGGTAGAATTCCTTTTCAACCCGTTGCGCGTTTTGATCGGGGCAACAAATGGCTGGCATGGGATAACAGATATGAGCGATAATGCCTAGAGACAAGCGTGGCGGCGCGATGTCATTTAACTGATTGCCAGTTTTGATCATACACCGTTTTAACAGGAGAACAGCGCAGTGCATCCAAAGCGTCCACCTGAAATTTTTCAGCTTTTTGCCGCCACAACCAGTCTTTCTGGCGTTGGCGCAAAGCTGGCGTCAGTGCTGGAAAAGCGTGTGGGGCATTACGTTATCGACGTTTTACGGCATTTACCTGTCGGCCTGGTTGACCGCAGCCAGCGCCCCGCCCTCGCTGACGTAACCGATGGCAGTGTCGCGACCTTTGACGTTCTGGTGGTAAAGCATGACCGCCCGCCCCGCGGCGTACGGCGTCCTTACCGGGTTTTTTGTGAGAATGAAACTGGCGCACTGGAACTGGTTTTTTTCCATGCACATGATGACTATGTCGCCAAACAATTGCCCGTTGGCGAGCGCCGCCTTGTAAGTGGCCGTGTCGAATTATTTCAAGGCCGTGTGCAGATGGCGCACCCCGATCATATTCTTGCCCCAACGCAGGCAGATAAAATGCCTGTCTTCGAGCCGGTCTATCCCTTAACCGCTGGCCTGACGCCCAAAATTCTTCGCCGGACAATTGATGATGCGCTGACCCGCATTCCAGATTTGCCTGAATGGATCCCCCCTGCACTCGTTAAGCAGCATGGCTGGCCCGATTTTGCCACGGCAATGCGCATTGCTCACGCGCCAAAAAATGCGTCTGACCTTTTGCCCAACAGCCCGGCACGCGCGCGCCTTGCCTTTGATGAGTTACTGGCAAACCAGCTTGCCATGATGATGGTACGGCACAGCGCCGCCGAGACAACGCCGGGGCGCGCCTATTGCGGCAATGGTCACATTACAAACCAGCTGTTAGCCAGCCTGCCGTATGAAATGACCGGCGCACAACGCCGCGCCATTGCGGAAATTACCGCCGATCAGGCCAAGCCGAAGCGTATGCTTCGCATGCTTCAGGGGGATGTGGGATCGGGCAAGACGCTTGTTGCGCTATGGGCGATGCTCACCACGATGGAAGCCGGAGTGCAGGCGGCGTTGCTGGCACCGACCGAAGTTCTCGCACGTCAGCATCATTCCAGTATTCAGGCCATGCTGGCACCGCTTGGCATTGAAATAGGGCTGTTATTGGGCCAAGGCCGCGGCACTGGAACGGCGCGTGAAAATGGGACGGCGAATGGAACTGCCCGCACTCTTAGCCGCAAGGAAACGCTGACACGGCTTGCCGATGGCAGTTTGCCACTGGTGGTTGGCACGCACGCGCTTTTATCGGAAACGGTTGCCTTTCATGACCTTGGTCTCGCCGTGGTTGACGAGCAGCACCGCTTTGGTGTGCGCCAGCGCATTCTGCTCGGCGAAAAGGGCGCGCATGTCGATGTAATGGTGATGACCGCAACACCAATTCCGCGTAGCCTTGCAATGACTGCCTATGGTGACCTTGATCATTCGCGCATCGACGAAAAGCCAGTTGGCCGCCTGCCCATTGATACGCGTGTACTGCCGTCTGACCGGCTTGGCGATGTGATATCCAACCTCGGGCGCGCTCTTGGCGATGGCAAGCGCGCCTATTGGATTTGCCCACTTGTCGAGGAGTCGGACAAATTAGATATTGCCGCAGCTGAAGACCGTTTCGCCGCCTTGGTGCGGGCGTTGCCCGGTGTCACGGTTCAGCTGGCACATGGCAAAATGAAAGCTGGCGAACGCGATCACGCGATGCAGGCATTTCGTGATGGCACAGCTCAATTACTGGTCGCAACCACTGTTGTCGAGGTTGGGGTGGATGTTCCCCAAGCCAGCATCATCATTATCGAACATGCCGAAAGGTTTGGCCTTGCCCAATTGCACCAATTGCGCGGCCGTGTGGGGCGAAGCAGCCAGCAAAGCAGCTGTCTTTTGATCTATCAGGGCCCATTGAGCGACACAGCGTCAAAACGCCTTGCCGTTATGCGAGACACGAATGACGGTTTCTTGATTGCCGAAGAGGATTTGGAATTACGCGGTCCGGGCGAGTTTCTGGGACAACGACAATCTGGAATGCCGGAATTTGTGCTGGCTGACCTAGCGGTGCATCGTGACCTGCTAGGCATCGCAAGAGCCGAAGCTAGCCGCGCATTAGACAATAATGACCAGCCGCATATGAATTTGCTGCTTAGCCTTTTTGAGCGCGATAGCGCGGTAAAGTTTTTGGCCTCTGGCTAGATTTACCGCGCTTTTTTAGCTGCTGGCTTTTTGGTAGCCGCTTTTTTGGCTGCTGGTTTTTTGGCTGCTGACTTTTTGGTAGCCACTTTTTTGGCAGCAGCTTTTTTGACGTTTTTTGCCGCAACATTGCCGCGATCTGGCGGTGAAACAATACCGCCCGAGACCACAAGTTTGACCGCTTCTTCATTCGTCATATCAAGATAGATGATATCTTTAACCGGACAGAACAGCAAAAAGCCCGATGTCGGGTTTGGCGTTGTCGGGATAAACACATTCACATTCGACCCCGGGACCATCCGCGCCACCTCACCCTTGGTTGCACCGGTCACAAAACCGATTACCCAAAGACCGCGCCGCGGATATTCAACAAGAACAACCTCGCGAAACGCATCAGATTGCGCCGAGATAACGGTTTCGAGGATCTGTTTGGTTGCTCCATAGATCGTGCGCACCACCGGCATCCGGTTTAGCAGCGATTCACCGAGACGGATAATCCAGCGCCCTAAAAATCCAGCGGCAACTGCTCCGATAAGGGTGATCAGCACCGCACCGACCAGCAGTCCTGCACCCGGGATATCACCAAGGCTCCATGTTGAAAAAGCCGGGATCAGCTTGTTCGCCTGTCCATCAATAAGCTCGATCGCTGCCCATGTGATATAGACCGTCAACAACACAGGCGCTGTTACCAACAGACCAGTGAAAAACCATCCACGCAGTCGCGCAAGCAAGCCCCGCTTTACCAATTCTGGCTCATTGTCATTTATCATCATCGCGTGATTCCCGTTAAAAACATATCAAAATGCCTGACAAACTTCCACCTAGTCTAAATTTGAATCCTGACTGGTTTCTGTCTGCGCTTTTTACACTTAATTAGCAACTGCTTTCAATGCTGCAGTGATTAGTCAGCCCCAAACACTAAGATGGGGTGGTCTAACCGGCATCGCGCAGCTCGATCAGACAAACGAGGCTCTGCCCAAAAATCTGCCGCTTAAATACCGCTTTTCATTGTTCATCTATCCACAGGTTTGTTACGGTTTGCATATGGAAAAACATTTAGATGAACTTGATCGACTGTATCAGATAATGATCCGTCTCCGCGATCCGGACACTGGATGCCCATGGGACGTTGCACAGAATTTTGCCAGCATCGCCCCCTATACTATCGAAGAAGCCTATGAGGTGGCAGACGCTATTCAAAATGGCGATCACGACGCGATCCGTGACGAGCTGGGTGATCTGCTGCTTCAAGTCATTTTTCATGCCCGTATCGCCGAGGAAGAGGGCAGCTTCACACTGGCCGACGTTGCCAAAAGCATCAGCAATAAAATGATTGCGCGCCACCCGCATGTCTTTGGCAGCGAGGACCGCCCGTCAGCGGAAGCCCAAAACGGGTTGTGGGAGGACATCAAGTCACACGAGCGTGCCAAAAAGGGCGAAACCCGCGTTCTCGACGGTATCGCTCGCGGGTTGCCGCCGATGTTGCGCGCCTTGAAGCTGCAGAAACGTGCGGCGCGTGTTGGTTTTGACTGGCCAGATATCGATCAGGTTCTGCAAAAGGTGAACGAAGAAGCCGCCGAGTTACGTGAAGAGCTCGCCCGTGCCGACCGCGATCAGGATCGCATAAAAGATGAAGTTGGCGATTTGCTTTTTGTGGCTGTCAACCTAGCACGAAAAGCTGGCATTGACCCTGAAACAGCGTTGCAATCCTGCAATCTTAAGTTTGAAAAAAGATTTAACTACATTGAAGAACAGGTTGAATTAAATCAAAACTCATTAAAAGACGCATCACTGGAGTTGATGGAACGCTATTGGCAGGACGCCAAGGTTCTTGAGCATAAATCAAAAGACCTCGAGGCCGGATCAACCCAGAATTAATCGCACCAGACCGCACTGCGCAATTTACGCCAGCCCGTTGCACTCGACACCGCCATGAAGGGTGCTTTCATCGCTACATGAAACCGGCTCTCATCATGCAGCATTGCCGCATGACCGCCGGCCTCTCGGCAAATGAGATCGACCGGCGCGTGATCCCAAGGCGTTGAGTCACCATGGATCAGGAAATCTTCTTCACCATTCGCAATAAGGCAAGCTTGGATTCCGGAGCTGCCCGTAAAGCGGCGACCGGCAAGTGACCGCAAACGCGCTTGAAACGCGCTTTTCTGCGGCTCTTTTAACCCAAGGCTGTTGCCCGATCCGTACATCTGATCAATTTCGACAGGCCGGTTTGCCAGCACCAGCCGGGTTTCGTCATGCGCGTTGATGCGGATAACCCCCTCGCCTTCAGCCGCATAAAACAACGTTTCGGTAAGCGGTTGCCAAATCCAGCTGGCAACAGGCTGGCCGTCCCAAAGCAAAGCCACCATGCTGCAAAAGGCTGGCTTGCCTTTGACAAAATTCTTTGTGCCGTCCAACGGATCAATGGTCCAGCCATAGCCTGATGGAATACTGTTGCGAATTGCCGGTTCTAGCGCAGACGCCTCCTCACCGACCACAAAGCCAGGCTGTTCGATTAACAATCTTGGGGTTAACCATGCCTCAGCCTGCTGATCGGCGATGGTCACAAAATCGGTATCGCTGGTTTTCGTGGTAATGTCTTGCGATTGCAAATTCTGAAATCGTGGCAGAATAAACCGGTCTGATGCTTCGCGTAGAAGTGCAGCGATGATAGATTTCAACGCTGGATTAACTGGTGGCCGCGTTACCGCCGGCACCATCGCGGCGTCATTCACTGTCAGATTCCATGTCCTTGCCATCAAATTCCTGCAACTGCAAAGGTGCTACAGGCATAATTGTCGAGATCGCATGTTTATAGACCAGCTGCACGTGTTGATCGCGCTTTAACAGGATCGAAAAATTATCAAACCATGTGATAATGCCCTGCAGCTTGACACCGTTAACCAGAAAAACGGTGACAGCGGCATGAGATTTTCGGACGTTATTTAGGAATACCTCTTGCAAATTGCGGCTCTTTTCACTGGCCATCTTATTATCTCCCCTACTAGCTGAAAACCTTAGCGTTAATTTAAAAATTAAACAATGCCCGATCCCGCCTTTTTGGCAAGCACCCGATCGAGCGTTAAATTCACGCTATAAGCCCTAGAAGAAATCCAGCCTGACTGATAATAGCTTTTCAACTTGAGCGATCTTGCCACGGACAACGAAAATAATTACTGTGTCGCCGGCTTCGATTATCGTATCACCGCGAACCGCCATCGCCTTTTCATCACGGTAAACGCCGCCAATCGAGATACCCTTCGGGATTTTTGCAGCGCGCAACGGTTTACCAACAAGCAATGATGATGGCAGGGCTTCGGCCTCAAGCACTTCACCCAGATCTTCAACAATCGGGTGCACATCGCGGATACGCCCACGGCGTACATGCTCAAGAATTGACGATACCGTAATCTGCGAGGGGTTAATCACTGCATCGACGCCCAAAGTGCCAACAAGCGGAATAAACCCCGGTATATTTACCAAGGCAACCGCGTGTTTTGCACCCGTTCTTTTCGCCAGCAGCGCCGATAGAATATTCACCTCGTCATCTTCGGTCACGGCAACAAAGGTTTCGGTCATGTGCACACCAGCCTCGCGCAGGATGGCCCCGTCAAGCGCATCACCATTTATGATGCTGGTACCCTGCAATTCCTCGGCCAACGATTTGGCCCGGCTGTTATCAAGCTCAATAATCTGGTTATTCGTATTCTGGAAATTTGCCTCAATCTCCCGTGAGAGCGTCAGACCGATACTGCCGCCACCTGCGATAACAACCGAGCGCGCCTCCCCTTCCTCATGCCCAAAGCTGGCCATTGCTCGATCCAGATGCTTGCTGTCACAAACAAAATAAACGCGGTCACCAGTTTGCATTGCCTCAATCCCGGACCGTGGTAAAATCACGTTACCATCTCGGATAATCGCGAGAATCGTTAGGCTTAGATCAGGGAACAGACTGGTAAGGTGGCGAAGTGATGTTCCCAGAATGGGGCTGTTTTCCGTACATTGGACACCAACAAGATTCATCTTGCCACCACACAGGTTTTGCACATCAAATGCCCCGGGCACACGAAGCTGGTTGCTGATTGCCGACGATACTTCGGCCTCAGGCGAAATGATATGATCGATAGGCAGGTTTTCAGGGCTGTAAAGGCTCGAAAAGGACGGATCGAGATAGGCATTGGCGCGAATACGCGCAATCTTAACCGGTGTATTGAAAATCGTATGGGCAACCTGACAGGCAACCATGTTAATCTCATCTGACTCGGTCACCGCAATTAGCAGCTCAGCATCGCGACCCCCGGCCTCAGCAAGCCGGTCAGGATGCGATGCAACCCCAACGACCCCTCGCACATCATACTGATCAGTTATACGCTGGATATTTTCCGGCGATGCGTCAATGACGGTAACGTCATTCTGTTCCTGGGAAAGATGCCTGGCGATGGCGCTACCCACAAGTCCGGCGCCACAGATGACAATTTTCATGTCTTGTTACCCTCTTCTTGAAGATCGGTTCCGATCCCAAGCGATTTCATTTTTCGATGTAATGCAGATCGCTCCATGCCGATAAAAGCCGCCATCCGTGAGATATTACCATTAAACCTATGCAATTGCGTTTCCAGATATTCGCGCTCAAACTCTTCTCGTGCGCCTCGCAATGGCAAGGCCAGCAACTGTTCCATATCAGATCTGGCACTATGACGCGACATATTCTGGATTTCAGCAGGCAGTAAATCAAGGCCAACCGATTTACTGCGATCATCTGGCGCCATAATCAACAAAGTTTCAATTACGTTGTGCATTTGCCTCACATTACCCGGCCAATCATAGCCTTGCATGGCGGCAAATATCTCTTCGCTGAGCTGGATCGGTTTAACCCCAATCATTTTGGCAATCCGGTTGGTAAAATATTTTGCCAGAAGCGGAATATCCTCGCGCCGATCTGCCAATGATGGCATTGACAACGGCACCACACCAAGTCGGTAATATAAATCTTCGCGAAGCCGGCCTTCGCTGATCTCAACCGGCAAATCACGACTTGACGCTGAAATCATCCGCACATCAACGGCGACCTCGCTGTTGCCGCCAACGCGCCGAAATCGCTGTTCATTAACCGCCCGGACAATTTTGCGCTGTGTTTCCAGCGGCAAATCACAGATTTCGTCAAAATACAGCGTACCGCGATGCGCCTGTTCGAACAGGCCAACGACCCGCCGATGGCTTTGCAGGCTCTCAGCGCCAAACAGTTCGGCATCAACCCGGTCGCTTGATAACCGCGCGCAATTGGCAACAACAAAAAGCTCGTTGGCGCGGTCTGACTGGTTATGTATCACGCGCGCGGCCAGTTCTTTCCCACTGCCACTTGGTCCATTGATTAAAACACGGCTTGCGGTTGGGGCAACCTTTTCAATCGATTGGCGAATGCCACGCATTAGCACCGAGTTACCAACTAATTCAGGTTTTTCACCGGCATTTACCCGCGCCCGCAGCTCTGTATTTTCACGCGCCAGCCGCGCATTATCAAGCGCGCGCTCGACCGTCATCAGCAACCGCGCTTCCTTGAACGGTTTTTCGATAAAATCATAGGCACCAAGTCTTATCGCCTGTACGGCAGTTTCGATTGTGCCATGACCAGAAATCATCAGAACCGGCAAACCAGGATAGATTGATTTTACCCATTCCAGCAATTCAATGCCGTCCATATCGGACTCACGCATCCAGATATCCAGAATAGCCAGCTTTGGCGGTTGCGCCAACAATGCTGTGCGCGCATCGTCAGCATTTGCCGCCTCAATGGTATTATAGCCTTCATCCTCAAGCATCAAGCACAGAAGCGAGCGAATATCCTTCTCATCATCAACAATCAGAATATCATCAGCCATCTATCTGACCTTTTCGGCATGCGTCGCTGCATACATCGGAAATTTCAAACAAACCAGTGCGCCGCCATTTTCAGCATTGCCAAGGTGTATTGCTCCCCCGTGGTCTTCCATGATCTTGCTCACAATCGCAAGCCCCAGACCAGTCCCCTTTTGCCGCGTTGTGACATAAGGCTCTAGCAGCTTTTCAAAGTCCATGTCGGGGAACCCCGGGCCATTATCGGTTACGATTATGGCAATCATATCATCCTCACTTTGAAGCCTAATTCGAATCGTTGGGCTGGCTATGCGATGTTCGTCCATACTGTCTTTAGCATTTTGCAGCAAGTTGGTTAGCGCTTGCCGCACCAACCCCGCATCACAAATCGTCGCATAGTCATTATTTGCATCGTCAATCTCGACATCAAGTGACAGATCCCTGCCCGCAAAAAGCGAAATCTGCCCATTCACGATGCCAAGCAGCGAATGGCGATCCATTTCGGGCTGGGGCATCCGCGCAAAGGCTGAAAACTCATCAACCATCCGGCCTATATCATCGACCTGGCGGGTGATAATCTGCACATATTCCTCAAATTGATCAGCCGCCTTTTTATCATCCGGACGGTATTTTTTCAGCAAACGGTCGGAGGCCAGCTGAATTGGCGTCAATGGATTCTTAATCTCATGGGCGATGCGGCGCGCAATATCTGACCAGGCAGCCTTGCGCTGCGCGCTCAAAAGGCCAGTAACATCGTCAAACGTCACGACATAGCCTATCACCCGCCCTTCGATCACCTCGCTGACAATCCGTGCGCGCAGGATCAGATGACTGTTTTGGCGTTGCAAGATAATCTGCTCTTCACCAAAACGCCGCCTTTTCTGATTAATAATTCCCAGTAACCCTCTGAATTCAGGAATGACTTCCACCAGCTTTTTCCCCATCAGATCGGTGTCACTCTTCGCCAATAGGCTTCGCGCCGTCGCATTTGGAAGCGTTACCTTACCATAGCGATCAAGACCGATCACCCCCGACGATACGCCGCCAAGCACTGCTTCGGTAAATTCACGGCGTTGATCAATCTGGGTGTTTGCCTGAACGAGTTGCTCGCGGCTGCGTGCCAGTTCGTCCAGCATCCGGTTAAATGCCGAGCCAAGCCGTGAAACCTCTTCTAATTGCAAATCATCTGGCACCCGTTGCGACAGGTTTCCCCTGCGTACCTGCTCGGCGACATGAATAACCGAGCCTAGTGGCCCGACAATAGCCGTCGCCAGATTTAGCCCAATCCATAGCGATGCAATCAGGATCAACAGCAGAACAATACCAAAAAGCACAGCAAAGCTGATCTGCAGGTCAAGCTGCTGGAAGCCGAGCTGTTGGTAATCTGATGCGGCAAGCCGTGTTTGATCCATCGCCCGCAGAACTTTTGAGTCAATAAACCGCCCAACCAGCAAATAGGCATCGACATAGCCATTTAACTTTACCACAGCGCGTAATTTATTGGTCTCGTCAGCGCGCAAGATCACCACCTCGCCTTTGCGCGCTTGCTCAACCCAGCTGGAATTGAGATTGGCAAAGGTAATCGCAAAGGCAAACTGCGATTTGGCAAGAACCTGCCCGGTACCATCAAAGATAATTGCATCCGCCATATTACGAAGCGCGGCCTGGTCACTAAGATACCGGCCCATCAGATTGCCTTTACCAACCAGTCGATAGGCCTCGCGGTTGATATCATTTGCCATCGTCAGCACTTCGCCCGAGATCGAGCGCGCATGCTCATCAAAATAGGACTCGGCAACCCGAACTGACTCATTGACTGCGGTCGAAATGCGCTCAGCAAACCAACCACGCAACGAGTAATCAACAATAAAAAGCGCAAACAGCGTGACAATCAACGCTGGAAAAGTCGTGACCCCACCAAACAGAACCGCCATGCGCCAATGCAGCTGATGACCCGCAAGCCGTTGGCGACGCTCTGACCAAAGTCGCCATATTTGCCGGCCCACGAGCGTGCCAAGCACTAATAGTGCCAGCGCATCGATCACAACCAGCCAAATCAGCGTGTCAGTGTCATTCGAAAGATAATCAACCCGGGTCAGGGCATAGGCGGTTACCGCCCCCATTGCAAGCGTAAACAGGATCGAGATATAGGCAAGCCGATCTTCGCTGAACCATACTTGGTTACCCGATTTTGACATAATTTTATCATTTGATTTCAACATATTAACGACCTGCCTTAATGTTCAAATCTTTGATCTTTTTTCGCAAGGTATTACGGTTCAGTCCCAAAATATCTGCAGCCCGAACCTGATTGCCCCGGGTTACTTCCAAAGTTGCCAGAATAAGCGGGTGCTCTACCTCGCGAAGGATACGTCCATAGAGGCCAGGCGCAGGCATCCCACCTTTCAAGGCTTCGAAATAACGCTTTATGTGGGTTTCAACTGATTCTGACAGGCTTTCGCTATCATCGTTTATTTCAGCCTGACTTACTGGAAATTCGCGCTCAACCGCGCTTGCATCAATGCTGTTATCGGCGTGCAGCACCAACATTCGCCTTACCAGATTCTCCAGTTCGCGCACATTGCCCGGCCAATGCCATGATTTCAGCGCGCGCAAAGCCTCTGACGAAAAAGTTTTGGACGGCAGCCCTTCCTTTACTGCCTGCAACTGAAAGTGATTAACTAGTGGGCCAATATCCTCGATCCGTTCACGCAATGGTGGCAGACGCAGTGGCACCACATTCAACCGGTAGAATAAATCCTCGCGAAACAGTCCCTGATGCATCAAATGATGCAGATTCTGGTTTGTCGCTGCGACAATACGGATGTTAGTTTTGATCGGGCTCTGGGCGGCAACCGGCAGATACTCACCATCCTGCAATACCCGCACAAGACGGGTTTGAGCTTCTGGAGGCATATCGCCAACCTCGTCAAGAAACAGCGTGCCACCCTCGGCCTGGGCAAACCGGCCCTGATGATGCTTTGCCGGCGTATCAAGGCTATCCTCGCCGCGCCCAAACAAATCCGCCTCAACCAGATCACGCGGTATTGCAGCAAGATTGATTGCAACAAACGGCCCTGCCCGCCGACTGCCAAGATCATGCAAAGCGCGCGCAACCAGCTCCTTGCCAGTTCCACTTTCACCGGTCACAAGAACAGTCAGATCAGTACTTACAACCCGCGCCATTGCCTTGAAAATATCCTGCATTGGGCGTGACCGTCCGATTAACGGACCGCCTTCCTCAATCGAATTTGATTTTGCAGCGGTCCGACTCGGCGCGCCAATCGTCTCAACCGCACGCTGGGTAACTTCAATAAGATTGCGCAATTCGAACGGCTTTGGCAGATATTCAAACACCCCAACCTGCTGTGCCTTAACCGCGGTTAGCAATGTTGACCGCGCACTCATCACAATCACTGGCAAGTCTGGACGGCGATCCTGAATTCGGGGCAATAAATCCAGCGCATCACCATCGGGTAGCGCCACATCAGTGATCAGCACATCGCCTTTGCCTGACTCGATCAGCTTCCATAGACCTGCGGCGGTGCCGCTTGACTGCACCGCGTAGCCCTGTCTTGCAAGCGCCTGCTGCACAACGAGCCTGACCGATTTATCATCTTCTGCAACCAGAACTATCGGCAGTTTTTCATTCATTTTACCGCGTCTTTCTGTTTTGCCGCCACTTTATGAGGTTTTGACTTTGCAGCCGTTTGACCCTTTTCTACCACCGGAAAATTCATCCGAAACACAGTCCGGCCCGGGGTCGTATCAACGTCGATCATACCGCCATGATCGGCAACAATACTTGCTACCATCGTCAGCCCCAGTCCGCTTCCGCCACTGCGACCCGAGACAAACGGATCAAAAATATGGTTGCGGATGTCTTCAGGAATGCCGGGCCCATTGTCAATAATATCGACCTGAACCGGCACGAGAGATCCGCCATCACTGGCCGCCAATGACAAGCGGCGACCTCGGGAGTATGATGTTTTAATTACTAATTCTGCATTATTATCAGTTGCTTCTGAAGCATTTTTAATAATGTTAATAAAAGACTGAATAAGCAGATCCCGATGCCCGTTCACCAATGGTAATGAGGGATCATACTGCCGTCGGACTACCAGATGAGCACCATAAGACGCCGCCGCCAGCCCAAGACAATGGTCTAGAATTTCATGAATATTCACCGGACTTAAAACCAGCCGCGCACCACCGGCAAATCCTTCCATCCGATCCAGCAGCGCCGCCACTCGATCACTTTCCTCGACAATCATCCTGCTCAGCGCGCGGTCTTCCTCACCAAGGCTGGACTCCAAGAGCTGGGCCGCACCCTTAATGCCGGCAAGCGGGTTTTTCACCTCATGCGCTAGCAGGGCCGCCATTGCGGAAATTGAACGCGCTGCCCCGCGAAACAATGATTGCCCCCGCAACCGTTCGGCAAGTGCGCGTTCTTGTATCGACACCAAGAGCCGTGGCGGCATTTCGCCAAATGGGGTGATTTGCACATTTACCAGCTTTAGCCCAAGCTTTGGGCCGGCAAGTTCTAACCCTTGATCACCAACCGATACATGCTGATCACGTGCCCGCTGCAACATTGAAAACAGACTGGCATCGGTTGGAATAAATCCCTCAAGCGATTGCCCGGCAAGGATCATCTGGCTTGACTGGAAAAACATCTCAGCAGCCTGATTAAGATACACAAAGCGGTTTTCAGCATCCAAAACAAAAATCGGATTAGGCAGACTCGCCAGAATTTGTGCCGCGTTAAAGCCTGACGCCTGACCGGCATCGTAGCCAGAACCATCAGCATAACGCTCAAATCCGGCAGCCTCATGCTTGTCAGCCTGGGCCATTTCTATTGATTTTGGCACACGCATCATGCCGCCACTTCTTTTGGGTTGAGTGACGCGAAAAACTGATCAACCGCGGCAAAAACCATCGCCGCATCAGTGGTATTATTGGCTATATCGCGCAATTGGGCGGCACCCGGCAAGCCATACGCATACCAGGCTATATGTTTGCGAGCCAGACGCATCGCGGCCGTTCCGTAATGGCTAAGCATATCATCCAAATGCGCTCGCATCATTTGATGCCGCATCGCAATTGAAGGGGGCGGACGAACCGCCTTACCGGCAAGCAAATCACCGGCCTGTGCCAAAAGCCACGGCCTGCCCTGCGCGCCGCGGCCAATCATAACACCCGCAGCACCGCTAGCAGCAAGCGCGCGCCGCACCCTGTCAAGACACGTAATATCACCATTAGCCACAACCGGAATGTCAACCGCATTCACAACATCGGCGATTTTTCCCCAATCCGCGGCGCCATTATACATCTGGCATCGGGTTCGGCCATGCACCGCCAGCATTTTAATCCCATTATTTTCGGCCATTTTTGCAAAAATTGGCGCGTTCAAACTTTTATCATCCCAGCCAAGCCGCATTTTTAGCGTCACCGGCACATCAACCGCATTGACGACAGCCGCCATAATCGCACCAGCCAGATGCGGATCGCGCATCAGCGCCGAGCCGGATAATTTACCAGTTACCTTTTTCGCCGGACAGCCCATGTTGATATCAATGAAGGTGGCGCCAAGATCAGCGCAAATTTTAGCCGCTTCGGCCATTACCAGCGGTTCCCAACCGGCCAGCTGAATCGATAATGGCGCCTCAGACTTCGCCTCAGTCCTTAATTTCCGCATTTCGGTTCGCACATCACGCAGAACGGCAGCGCTGGCAATCATCTCGGTTACCACCAAGCCGCCACCACAACGGCGCACAGCACGGCGGAACGGCCAATCAGTAACACCTGACATCGGCGCAAGAATGGCCGCGTGCGGCAGAACATTTCCAGCAATGACAAGAGACATGGAAGCCCCCGAAAAAGACCCTGGCTAGACGAAAAATGACTAGAAACCCTAAAAACGCCTAGATAATAGGCAATTAATGCTCAAAAATCCATCACTTAACGTTTCGCGGGTGATGTTAGCAGCCGCCAAGCCTGAGGCAAGCAGCAGCCGCATCTGCTAGAGCTGCATTAATCGCGCCGCCAAGCTTGGATAGTCGGTGATTCTGGCGATGGAATATCCATTGGACAAAGCCGCACACATTGGGGATAAGAGTGACTGTCATGCTAAAGAACTCTAGAGCACGCCCCGACCACTCCGGCACCCCGCGCTGCGCAGCAATTATTGTCGCTGCAGGATCGGGATTGCGCGCTGCGGCGACGCTGGATCAGCGAAACAACCCTGCCCCTGATTTATCGAACAATTCACTGGCCAGATTGCCCAAGGATTTGCCGAAACAATTCTGGCCGCTAGGGACAAAGTCAGTGATTGCGCATTCGCTGGATTATTTTGACGAACAGCCAAGCATTTCCGCGATCATTGTCGTCGTGGCAGACCGCTTTATCAACAGTATGGCGGGGCTTTTATCAACAGCTAAAACACCGGTTTACATTGTAAGTGGGGGCGCCACACGCCAGCATTCAGTTCGTGCCGGCCTTGCCAAGCTTGGGACCCTGCCAGATGCCGAAGGCATTGATTATGTCGCAATCCATGATGCCGCACGTCCGCTCATCCCCGTTGGATTACTAGATCAATTAATCGCCGCCACCAATATGGCCGGCGATGCGGCTATTAGTAACGGCAAAATCATTGGCGCAGTTCCGATCGTGCCGATTGCCGATAGCGTCAAGACGTTAACTCCCGCACCTCCAGCACCGCAAAAATTAGTCGGCCACCTTATCACCGGCGGCATTGATCGCAGCTTTCTTGGTGCCGCACAGACGCCGCAATTATTTCGTCGTCAGGCAATTATCAAACTGCATAATGAGCATGCTGCTAACAACGGGTTTACCGATGATTGCAGCCTTGCCGAGGCAGCCGGTTTCCAGATCATCGGTATTAGCGGCGCAAAGCAACTTATGAAGCTGACCGACGCCGATGATTTTGCTATGCTAACGCAGCTTGCCAAGACGATGCTGACAGCGTCAAACAGACTGCAGACGACGGATCAGGACATGATAACAGAAACCCGCCTGGGTACCGGCTTTGATGTGCACAGATTCAGTGATGAAGCCGGGTCGATATGGCTTGCCGGCATAGAATTGGATAGCGACCGGAAAATGCTTGCGCATTCAGATGGTGACGTTGGGCTACACGCATTATGCGACGCGATCTTTGGCGCGCTTGCCGATGGCGATATTGGCGCGCATTTTCCACCATCCAACCCGAAATGGAAAAACGCGGACAGCGCAAAATTTCTTCAGTTTGCGGTTGACCGTGTTGCGGCCCGCGGTGGCAGCATCATTAACCTTGACCTGACAATCATATGCGAGACGCCAACAATTGGTCCTCACCGCAATCTGATGCGCCAGCGCATTGCCGAAATCTGCGGCCTGCCGATTGACCGGGTTGGCGTTAAAGCCACGACGTCGGAGGGGCTTGGCTTCACCGGTCGAGGTGAAGGTATCGCTGCCCAAGCCAGCGCCAGCATAGCTCTTCCCAAAGGGCAATCTGCGCCCACAGGCCCGTCTGCGACCGTCACATCAGGCACGAACTGCTGATGAAGATTAGTAGCGCATTTTGTCCGCCGCTTGCCTGTTTAGCGACGCTTGGGCCGCTTGGGCATCTGCGACCGGCCCCGGGGACGATCGGCTCAGCCATTGCTGTTTTTAGCGGCTATTTTTTGGCCAGCCATGGCGCCGGATTGCTGGCCGCTGCAACATTACTGGTAACTGTCATTGGAGTCTTTGCTGCCGATGCCTATAGCCAGCAAACCGGCCGAAAAGACGCAGCCGAGGTGATTATAGATGAGGTGGCCGGGCAATGGCTTCCGCTGATTATCCTGCCGCTTGATCCGTGGTGGTTTGCCGCGGCGTTTATTCTTTTCCGGTTTTTTGATATTACCAAGATCGGGCCTGTTGGCATGGCCGAGTCGCTTGCGGGCGGGGTTGGTGTGATGGCCGACGATATTATCGCTGGATTACTGGCGGCAATCTGTCTCTGGAGCGCGGGGCTAATGCTTGGTGGGTTTGCCATCTAAACTTAAGGCGGGGCACGAGAATGACAGCCGAAACAGAGATGGCAACAGCGGCAAAAATGAGCCCGATGGCGTTGGCAACGGCGATCATTGAGCTCGCCGGTAAGCAGAATATCGTCATTGTCCTTGCCGAATCCTGCACCGGCGGCTTGATCGCATCTGCCCTGACCGACATCCCGGGATCATCGGCGGTGGTTGATCGTGGACTTGTGACATACAGCAACGAAGCAAAGATTGACCTTCTCGGCATAAGTAATGAAACGCTTGTCGCGTATGGTGCGGTATCAGCCGAAACGGCTATCGCCATGACCGCCGGCGTCTTAGCCGCAACCCCGCGCGCCACATTGGCGGCATCGGTTACTGGCATCGCTGGACCCGGCGGGGGCAGCCCGGACAAGCCTGTTGGACTTGTGCATTTTAGCTGTCAGAGGCGTGGAAAAGCGGCGCAGCATGAGCGTCATATCTTTACAGGCGACCGCGAAACAGTAAGAAAAAAATCATTGCTAAACGCTTTAACAATGATTTATAATGAATTGAAATAATTTATAATTTTATTTATTTTTTCTATATAGCGCATCAGCGCGAGTTTCGAACGCACGCACCATCCGCTTGACCGCCTCGGTAAACAAGGTCTCGATTACCGTCTGTAACAGCCGCGAATTAAACTCAAAATCAACATAGAAATCGATCTCACAGCCATCCGGATGATCAAGAAAGCGCCAATGATTGGTCAGATGCTTAAATGGCCCTTCGGCATATTTTACGGTGATTTCCAAGTTTTCCGCATCAAGTTCTACATAGGATGTAAAACGCTCACGGAACATATTAAAGCCAATGATCAAATCTGCGGTAAGCGCGTCAGGCGATTCATGCCTGATCCGCGACGCCAGACACCATGGCAAGAACTCGGGATAGGCGCGCACATTGGCAACCAGCACATACAGATCTTCGGGCCGGTGACGGATCACCCGTTTTTCGCTGTGAACGGTCATATGCTGCGAACTCCGATGGTTAAACGCTCTGATGCGCTGCGTTTCGTGCCGCCTGCAATGCGGCAAAGTCAGCATCGGCATGATAGCTGGATCGTGTCAACGGCGTTGAAGACATCAGCAAAAACCCTTTACCAGCGCCCAATTTTGCGTATTGGGCGAATATTTGAGGCTCGACAAACCGTTCAACTACCGCGTGTTTTGGCGTTGGCTGCAGATATTGGCCAATCGTCATAAAATCAACACCGGCACTGCGCAAATCATCCATCAATTGCCCCACCTCGCCATCAGTTTCGCCAAGCCCTACCATGATTCCAGATTTGGTGAAGATTTTCGGATCGAGCAATTTGACCTTTTGCAGGATCGACAGCGAATGAAAATACCGCGCACCGGGCCGAATTGACGGATAGAGGCGCGGCACGGTTTCCATATTATGGTTAAACACATCAGGTCGCGCCGCGACAACAATTTCAACCGCGCCATCTTTACGCAGGAAATCAGGTGTTAGAACCTCGATAGTCGTCTCCGGTGACAAGCGGCGAATGGCCAGAATAACCTCGGCAAAATGCTGCGCACCGCCATCATCCAGATCATCACGATCAACCGAGGTGATCACCACATGACGCAGCCCCAGCTTTGCAACGGCCTTGCCAACATTTTCTGGCTCATGCGGATCCAGCAGATCAGGCCGGCCGGTCGCCACATTGCAAAACGCACAGGCGCGCGTGCAAACCGACCCCAGAATCATCATGGTGGCGTGTTTTTGCGCCCAGCATTCACCGATATTTGGACAGGCAGCCTCTTCGCAAACTGTTACCAGATTATGCTCACGAATCAGTGATTTGGTTTCTGCATAGGCCGCCGAAACCGGCGCCTTCACACGCAACCATTCTGGTCGGCGGGGCTGCGGCCTATCCGGATTTTTTCGCTTTTCGGGGTGGCGCGCCGCCCCTTTGCTTGTGTTTACTTGCGGCATGATTTTTTCTTAGCAGACTAACCTCGGAAAGACCAACCGATTAACGGTTACGGTAAAGGCTTTTACTCCGGCTGTTAAAAATGGATCGCCCGACCATAGGCGTCAAGAACAGACTCATGCATCGCTTCAGACAGGGTTGGGTGCGGAAAGATTGTCGCCATTAATTCAGCCTCGGTGGCCTCAAGCGTGCGCGCAATCGCATAGCCTTGGATCAATTCAGTTACCTCGGGACCAACCATATGCGCGCCGAGCAACTCGCCGGTCTTGGCATCAAAAATCGTCTTAACAAAGCCGCCATCATCGCCAAGCGCAATGGCTTTGCCGTTTCCGGCAAACGGAAACCGGCCAACTTTCAAATCATGGCCCGCCTGTTTTGCCGCCACTTCGGTCATGCCAACCGATGCCACCTGCGGGCGGCAGTAGGTACAGCCCGGCACCGCCCCAACGCCGATCGCGTGAACATCACTCATTCCAGCGATTTTTTCCACACAAATAATTCCCTCATGGCTGGCCTTATGCGCCAACCATGGTGGCCCGGTAACATCGCCAATGGCGTAAATGCCAGCCTCACCGGTTGCGCCCCATTCATCAGTGGTGATATGCCCGCGATCAACCCTAATCTTGGTGCCTTCGAGGCCAAGATTTTCGGTGTTTCCGGTAATCCCGACCGCCAGAATCATCCGGCTGGCCTGCAGCGGTTTATCATGCCCCTCAAGGACTGCCGTCACGCCGTTTGCATCACTGGTCACGGACTGCAATTTCACCCCGGTCATCACGTTGATACCGCGCTTTTCAAAGGATTTCTGCACAAAGTCAGAAACTTCAGCATCTTCAACGGGCAGCATACGATCCATCGCCTCGACCAAAGTTACGGCGACTCCCATATCATGATAGAATGAAGCAAATTCACTGCCGATTGCCCCCGACCCAACAATGATTAGTGACTCTGGCATGGTTTCGGGAATCATAGCTTCACGATAGGTCAGAACGGTTTTGCCATCTGCCGCAATATTCGGCAGCGCGCGGGCGCGAGCACCAGTGGCAATAATGATATGTTTTGCCAGCACCGCATCGCCCGACGATAGGGTGATTTGCCGCAGACCGCCCTGCGCGCTGCCAATTTTAGCCTCGGCTTCAATCACAGTCACTTTGTTCTTTTTTAACAGATGCCTAACCCCCATCGACAGGCGGCCAGCAACCTTGCGCGACCTTTTCACGACGGCACCATGGTCAATTTTTACCTCACCGACGGTGATGCCGAATGCAGCCATTTCATCAATCGAGTGGCGCAGTTCGGCTGCACGCAGCAATGCCTTGGTCGGAATACACCCCCAATTCAGGCAGATACCCCCAAGATGCTCACGCTCTATCACCACCGGTTTCAGCCCAAGCTGAGCAGCACGAATGGCCGCGACATAGCCGCCCGGCCCGCCACCAATCACGGCGATATCAAATTGCGTATCGGTCATTATTCTCTCCTCATCAGCGTAGCGCGCGGCCAATCAATGACTAAACTCCAGCGGCAAATTATAGCGGCGGGCCATGAATAGCGGGTTACAGCAACATGGTAACGGGATCTTCAACAAACCCTTTGAATGCCTTCAGCCATTGAGCCCCAACAGCCCCATCAACGGCGCGGTGATCGGCCGATAGGGTTACACTCATCACTGTTGCAACAGACAGATTGCCATCGATAACAACCGGGCGCTGTTCGCCGGCACCAACGGCCAGAATTGCGCCATGCGGCGGATTGATGACAGCGGCGAACTCACGCACGCCATACATTCCAAGATTGGAAATGGTAAAGCTGCCACCGGTATATTCATTTGGTGCCAGCGCACCATCACGCGCCCGCGCCGCCAGATCGGATGTAACCATCGACAGGGCCGCCAGACCCTTTTGCTCGGCCGCCCAGACAATCGGCGTAATCAGACCACCATCAATTGCAACTGCCATCGCAATATCTGCGTGATGGTAACGGCGGGTATACTCACCCTCCCATGATGTATTTGCCTCGGGAACCGCCATCAGTGCCATCGCTGCAGCGCGGATAATCATGTCATTAACAGAAATCTTTACGCCATCAGCTGCCCGTGCATTCAGCGCCGTGCGCGCCGCTAGCAAGGCATCAATCTTGCAATCAACGGTCAGGTAGAAATGCGGTGCCTGCTGTTTCGATTCCTGAAGCCTGCCCGCAATGACTTTGCGCATCTGACTATTTGCCAGCAGATCGCTGCCGCCCCGCAGGTCACCTGCTGGCTGCCCAATGGTCTGTCCAATGGCCGGTTCTATCAGTGCATGATGAGATGATGCTGGTTGCGTTGGCGCAGCCTCGACATCACGCAGCAAAATCCGGCCGTAAGGTCCACTGCCGGCAATCCCGTCAAGCGAAATGCCCCGATCTGCCGCAATCCTGCGTGCAAGCGGGCTAGCAAAAAGCCGGGTTTTGTCAGCAGCCGGCTGCGATGGTGCCGGCGCAGCTGGTGTTTGAGGCGCAGCTGAGGCTGGGGCTGGTGATTGAGGCGCAGCCGGGCCTGACTGCGGAGTTATAGTGGCAACATCGTCGACGCTCTCACCATCTGTTGCGAGCATCGCGATCACGGCCCCTACCGCAACATTTTCGTTGCCAGCCGCGATCAGAATCTTTGCCATCACCCCATCATCAACCGACTCGACCTCCATCGTGGCCTTATCGGTTTCGATCTCGGCAATCACGTCGCCTGAATTCACCTGATCGCCCTCACCAACCAGCCATTTTGCCAAAGTTCCACTGGTCATGGTTGGCGACAAAGCCGGCATTTTGATTTCGATTGCCATTTCGTTTACCCCTTAAATCCATCACAAGTGGCCATGGCGGTTGCGACAATATCGTCGACCTGTGGCAAGGCCAACGCTTCGAGATTCGCAGCATAGGGCATCGGCACATCTTTGCCGGTGACCCGCGCGATTGGTGCGTCCAGCCAGTCAAAAGCCTGCTCCATGACCTGCATGGCGATTTCGGCGCCAATACCGGCAAAAGGAAAGCCCTCCTCGCAGGTAACAAGCCGCGACGTCTTTTTAACCGACGCCACGATTGTGTCGGTATCGAGCGGGCGGATCGACCGCAAATCAATGACTTCGGCACTTATACCCTGCTCGGCCAGACGATTTGCCGCCTCGAGGGCACGCCCAACCATGATCGAAAACGCAACAATCGTCACATCAGTGCCGCTACGCAAAATATTCGCCTTGCCAATCGGCACAATCCAGTCATCGTCGTCAGGCACCTCGAAGCTTTGTCCATAAAGCACTTCATGCTCAAGAAAAATTACCGGATTCGGATCGCGGATTGCAGCTTTTAACAGCCCTTTCGCATCCGCTGCCGAATATGGTGCAACGACCTTTAACCCCGGACAGTGGGCATACCAGCTGGCAAAACATTGCGAATGCTGGGCAGCAACGCGGCTAGCAGCGCCATTTGGCCCCCGGAACACAATCGGACAGCCCATCTGCCCACCCGACATATAGAGAGTTTTTGCCGCGGAATTAATGATTTGATCAATCGCCTGCATGGCAAAATTGAACGTCATAAACTCCACAATCGGGCGCAATTCACCAAAGGCGGCGCCAACACCAAGACCAGCAAAACCCTGCTCGGTAATCGGCGTATCAATCACCCGCTTGGCACCAAATTCGTCAAGCAACCCCTGGGTGACCTTATAGGCACCCTGATATTCAGCCACCTCCTCGCCCATGATGAAAACATTTTCATCGCGGCGCATTTCTTCGGCCATCGCATCACGGAGAGATTCGCGAACGGTTAGCGTTGTTGACGCCCCGGTCCAGCTGTCATCAGCAGCGGCGACCGGCTCGGCAAAGATCGTGGTGGGCGCAGTTGCAGGGACAGTTGCAGGGGAATTTGCGGGCGTAGTTGCGGGGGCTTCCGGCGATACAGCATTGATATCACTGCTTATTTCGCCATCTTCCAGCAGCACCGCAATGGCCGCATTGACCTTCACATTTTCAGTTCCGGCTGGCACCAGAATCTTCCCAACCTTTCCATCCTCAATGGCTTCAACCTCCATTGTGGCCTTATCAGTTTCGATCTCGGCAATCACGTCGCCCGAACGCACATCATCCCCCTCGGCGACAAGCCATTTGGCAAGCGTGCCCTCTTCCATGGTTGGCGATAAAGCCGGCATTTTGATCTCAATGGCCATGATTTACCCCTTTGCAATAAGCTTGCTGTCGGTTAGCGGCAGCAAAATATCGGTGAAGAGTTCGGATGGGTCCGGCTCGGGGCTGGTCTGGGCAAATTCGGTTGCTTTGGTGACGATCGCCTTGATGTCAGAGTCAATTTCCTTGAGCCGCGCATCATCAACATTCTGATCTTTCAAAATATCGCGGATTTGATCAATCGGATCATGCTGCTTGCGCATCGCATCAACCTCTTCTCGGGTACGGTATTTTGCCGGATCGGACATTGAATGCCCGCGGTAACGATAGGTTTTCATTTCCAGAATGAACGGGCCATTGCCCTCACGGCAATGTGCCAGCGCCTCTAATGCCGCTGTTCTCACAGCCAGCACATTCATCCCATCGACCTGCTTACCCGGAATACCATAGGCCATGCCGCGATCTGCTAGCGCCCGGCCGGCTGCGGCGCGGGTAACCTTGGTGCCCATGCCATATTGATTGTTTTCAATGACAAAAACGACTGGAAGGTGCCACAGAGCAGCCATGTTAAAGCTCTCGTAAACCTGCCCCTGATTGACCGCACCGTCACCAAGATAGGTCATGCAGACATTTGGCTCGTTTTTATATTTGTGAGAAAAGGCAAGTCCGACACCGATTGGCACCTGCGCGCCAACAATACCGTGACCACCAAAAAAATTCTTTTCACGGCTGAACATATGCATCGAGCCACCCTTGCCGCGAGAATAACCACCAGCGCGCCCAGTTAATTCGGCCATAACCCCATCAGAGTCCATCCCGCAGGCCAGCATATGACCATGGTCACGATAGGATGTGACAACCGTGTCGCCGAGTGCTGAGGCTGATTGCAAGCCAACGACAACGGCTTCCTGGCCGATATAGAGGTGACAAAATCCACCAATCTGGCCCATGCCGTATAGCTGGCCGGCTTTTTCCTCAAAGCGGCGGATCAACAGCATATCCTTATACATGGAGACCAGATCTTCAGTCGGCGGCATATCATTCACGCCCGACACCATTGTTGTTGGTGTTTTTGGCGGCCGCCCCGGCCCCCGCTTGCGTTTAGTTTCTGCTTTCGCACTCATTCGTCCCACCCTTTTGACCACGACAGGCATTGGCCCGCCCATGGTCGGTTTACAGCGGATAAATCAGGTGAATAGCAGCGATCGCTGTATAATCCCTGAACCCCGTTTACGGCATCAGGCCATGGCAGTGACAGCCGCGCATGACAAGATGACCAGATGAGGATTCAGCGGATTTTGAATTTTTGCAACAATTTTATTATTTTGTATTTATTACGTTTTTTTAATATAAACTGAAATACAGTTAACTTACTACCAGTTGTGGCTGGTATTAAAATTTCAAATCTGACAGATCAATTGAAACAATCACATCATTCGGCGCGTAAAGTCCAAGTTCGGCGCGCGCTGTTTCGGCTAAAATATCAGCATCAACGCCACCCTTATGCATTAACGCGATCCGGTGGTTTAAAAACTGCTGATGTTTTTCCAATAAAGCCAATTGTTCTTCAGCAAGCATTATTTTACGCTCAAGTTGTGGGCGGGCAAGAATACCCCGCTCGCCGGTAACGGTATGGACGCCGAAGAAAACGATCATCGTTCCCAACAGCACAAAGCTGCCGGCAAACGCCAGAGTTTTTCGGATAACATACATAGACCCCACCCCACTAACGCTTTATCAGCCGGCCATCAAGGCACAGTACCGCATGACTATTGCCCTAGTGAATCAAAGACGATTCGACACGTCAAGCAAAAAGCGAAAACAGAGATGGCGCTGATTCTTATAATATTTTGGCTAGCCGCGCAGGATTGACCGTCCAGCGTATAACCCAGTTCGATCCAGCTCTTCCTCGATGCGAAGCAGCTGGTTATATTTTGCCAGCCGATCCGATCTGGACAATGAGCCCGTTTTAATCTGACCGGCATTGGTGGCAACTGCCAAATCAGCGATAAAGCTGTCTTCGGTTTCACCAGACCGGTGCGATATAATCACGCCAAAACCAGATTTTTGTGCCATATCAATGGCCTGCATTGTCTCGGTTAAAGTGCCAATCTGATTTACTTTGATCAAAACAGCATTGCCCGCGGCCTCGGTAATACCGCGCCCAAGCCGCTCGGGATTGGTCACAAATAGATCATCACCGACGATCTGCACCTTTCCACCAATTGCCGCGGTCAGGTTCTGGAACCCGGCCCAATCATCTTCATGAAGAGGATCTTCAATCGAAACGATCGGATAGCGGCCGGTTAATTCCTGCCACATCGCGTTCATTTCGTCACTGCCAAGGATACGCGCCTCGCCAGCCAGGTTATATTTGCGATCTGTGGAAAATTCGCTGGCTGCGGCGTCCAGCGCGATCATCACATCGTCACCCGGTTTATAGCCCGCGGCCTCGATTGATTTCGCGATATAGCTAAGCGCTTCATCAGTCGAATTAATCGACGGGGCAAATCCCCCCTCATCACCAACCGCGGTTGATAGTGACGCATCGGACAACAGCTTTTTCAGCGCATGAAAGATTTCTGCACCCATGCGCAAGCCATCGGCGAAATGACTGGCGCCAACCGGCATCACCATAAATTCCTGCACATCCAGCGCATTGTCGGCGTGCGCACCGCCATTGATAATATTCATCATCGGTACTGGCAACAGATGCGCATGCACGCCACCAAGATAGCGCCACAGCGGCATTTCGGCGGAGTCTGCCGCCGCACGCGCCACCGCCATTGACACACCCAAAATAGCATTTGCACCGAGCCGTGCCTTATTCGGCGTACCATCAAGCTCGATCAAATCCTGATCCAGCGCGGCCTGATCAAATGCATCAGCACCGGTCAACGCATCAAAAATCTCGAAATTCACCGCGTCAACGGCCTTCAAAACACCTTTGCCGCCATAACGACCAGCATCGCCATCACGCATTTCGACAGCTTCATAGGCACCAGTTGAGGCCCCAGACGGGACAGCCGCACGGCCAAATGCGCCACCTTCTAGGACGACATCAACTTCAACAGTCGGATTTCCGCGTGAATCAAGAATTTCACGCGCTTGAACGTCTATGATCGCTGACATTGACTTGGCTCTTTTCGATCTCTGAGGTTTTGGATGTGCGATATGTACCGAATATCGCCTGCAAGCGCAACTGATCTTGGCTCCGGGCACCCCAAGGCCATGGCGCGGTATCGCTATAGGTTAAGCTACAGTCTATGCGCCGGTTTACCCGCGGCGAGCCTGATCAATTTGCACCAGTTTTGCCAGTATTGACGGCATTTCCAACAACGGCACCATATTCGGCCCGTCAGATGGCGCCCGATCTGGATTTTCGTGCGACTCCATGAATATCCCCTGCACGCCAACAGCGACCGCCGCCCGCGCCAGCACAGTTACGAACTCGCGCTGCCCACCTGAACTGCCGCCGAGGCCACCGGGCTGTTGCACCGAATGGGTTGCATCAAAAATCACTGGATGGCCAAAGCCCGCCATGGTTGGCAAAGCGCGCATATCTGATACCAGTGTATTATAGCCGAATGATGTACCGCGTTCGGTAAGCAGCACTTGCTGGTTGCCAGCGCCAGTCACCTTCTCGGCAACGTGCCGCATATCCCATGGAGCCAGAAACTGGCCTTTTTTGATATTAATGACACGGCCTGTTTTTGCCGCAGCGACCAGTAAATCAGTCTGCCGGCACAAAAAAGCTGGAATCTGGATAACGTCCAGAACATCGGCTGCTGCCGAACATTGCTCTGGAAGATGCACATCACTTAGAACCGGAACGCCGATTTCAGCCTTAACCTTCGCCAGAATTTCCAGCCCCTCATCCATGCCGACGCCGCGCTGTGCATTGGCAGAGGTGCGGTTGGCCTTATCGTAGGATGATTTATAGACAAAACCCATGCCGGCATCTGCTGCCATTTTAGCCAGGCTTGTCGCACAGGATAGCGCGTGATCAAGCCCCTCAATCTGACAAGGTCCAGCAATCAAAACCAGCGGCGCCTCAGGGCCACAAATAACGTTCCCAATAGTGACGTCTTGCATAATACCCCCAATCACCGCAGGGCTAATTTTTGCGGCTAGCCCCACCTAAACAAGGCGTGATTTTTCCATTGACGCCGCCACAAACCCGGTAAAGAGCGGGTGCGGATCAAATGGTTTTGACTTCAGCTCCGGATGAAACTGTACCGCGACAAAAAATGGATGGTCAGCCCGCTCGACGATTTCTGGCAAGCTGCCATCAGGCGAAAAGCCTGATATCACCATTCCGGCAGCCTCTAATTGGTCACGATAGCCAATATTCACCTCATAGCGATGGCGATGCCGCTCGGAAATCACCTGCTGGTCATATAGGCGACTTGCCAGTGATCCCGGCGCCAGATGACATTCATAAGCGCCAAGCCGCATGGTACCACCAAGATCATCCTCTGCACTGCGCTGCAACGTCTGATTGCCGACGGTCCATTCAGTCATTAGGCCGACCAGAGGTAATTCTGTCTCACCAAATTCGCTTGACCCAGCTTGCGGCATGCCAGCCAGATTGCGCGCGGTTTCAAGCACCGCCATCTGCATCCCAAAACAAATGCCAAAATAGGGAATATTCTGTTCACGCGCAAAACGCACGGCGCGAATCTTACCCTCTGATCCGCGCTCACCAAACCCGCCGGGGACAAGAATACCGCCAACATGCTGCAAATTCTGCACGGCTGCATCTTCCTGCTCGAACAATTCAGAATCAATCCAGTCAATATTCACCCTGACGCCATTCGCAATACCGCCATGAACGAGCGCCTCGCCAAGCGACTTATAGGAGTCCTGCAAGCTGGTATATTTACCGACAATCGCGATATTTACCTCGCCTTCAGGGTTAGCCACAACATGACAGATCCGTTTCCAAGCCGACAAATCTGGCGTTTTATCGGGCAAATCGAAATGCTGGATCACTTCACCATCAAGCCCCTCGTAATGATAGGCCAGCGGGACCTCGTAAATATTGCTGACGTCGCGCGCCAACACCACCGCCGATTCCCGGATATTGCAAAACAGACCAATTTTTGCACGTTGCTCGGCCGGCAGCGGATGTTCTGTACGGCACAAAAGAATATCTGGCTGGATACCAACCGATTGCAGTTCCTTTACCGAATGCTGTGTTGGCTTGGTTTTCAATTCACGCGCAGCGGAAATATATGGGATCAGCGTAACGTGCAGAAAACAGGTTGAACCGCGCCCAAGTTCATTACCGATTTGCCGAATCGCCTCAAGGAATGGCAGCGATTCGATATCACCAACAGTGCCGCCAATCTCACAAAGAATAAAATCTTCACCATCATGATTTGACAGGACAAATGCTTTGATCGCATCGGTTACGTGGGGAATCACCTGAATGGTGGCGCCAAGATAGTCGCCGCGACGCTCTTTGGCCAATACGTCCGAGTAAATACGGCCAGTCGTCACATTATCAGTGCGCTTGGCATGAACGCCGGTAAAACGCTCATAATGACCAAGGTCAAGGTCGGTTTCCGCCCCGTCATCGGTCACAAACACCTCGCCATGCTGGGTCGGGGACATGGTGCCGGGATCGACATTCAAATAGGGATCAAGTTTACGAAGGCGAACCGAGTAACCGCGTGCTTGCAACAGCGAAGCGAGCGCTGCTGCACCAAGGCCTTTACCAAGCGAGGAAACCACGCCACCGGTGATGAATATATAACGAGGCATGGACAAATTAAATAGCCTATTGCCACCGCCTTGATAAGGCCGAAAATGCGCAAATTTGAAAATTTACAAAAATTCTTAGGATTGACAAACGGCCAAAGATCAACCAGCCGTCACTGCCCTGTTGGCACGACCGGACCAACAGGCTTGGCTGGCGCTTCTCTAATCACATCATCAACAATTGAAACCGGCGTTTTACCTGCACCCGCCATAACTGCGAGGATTATCGTTGTGGCAAAAAACCCAACCGCCAAAATTGCCGTCATGCGGGTCAGCAAATTAGCCGTTCCGCGGGCTGTCATAAAGCCGCCGCCGCCACCACCGCCGCCACCGATACCAAGACCGCCACCTTCACTGCGCTGCAGCAAAACAGTGATGACCAGCGCAAGCGCGATCAGTATATGTATGGTCAGAACCAGCGTTTCCATAGTGTTTTATATTCCCGCAAATAAGGTGGTTGCGCCGCTTATATGGTTTCTTCGGCCGATTTTCAACCAAAATGCTGCAAATAAGCCCATGGCGGTTGATCTAGCGAGCCGTCTTCGGCGTGAACTGGCAGGTTTTTCTGGAAAATTTTTCCAGATTAACCAGATTTCAACATTTGCAATCGCGCCGAGTCGCAAATCGAGTCAAACGCTGCTGCATCAAGACTTGCGCCCCCAACAAGCGCCCCGCCAACATGATCGACGGAGAATATTGATGCTGCGTTTTCGGCATTAACCGAACCCCCATATAGGATTGGCGGCGGCATATGACCGTTCTTGCTTTTTGGCAGCTCACTGGTGATAGCTGCGTGCATTGCCGCAATATCAGTCACGGACGCCACCTCTCCCGTACCGATTGCCCAGACCGGCTCATAGGCGATCATGACCCGGCCTTCGGGAAACTCTTTTGGCAAGGAGGCGTGCAGCTGGTCGATAACAATCTGCTCAGCGCGTCCAGTGCGGCGCTCATCAAGGCTCTCACCAAGGCAGATCACCACATCAAGGTCATGCGCCAGAGCCTGCGCCGCCTTTGCTGCCACCAAGGCACTGCTTTCGCCATGATCGGCGCGGCGCTCGGAATGGCCCAACAGCACTACAGACGCGCCGCAATCCCGTAGCATGGCCGCCGACACGTCACCGGTATGCGCACCAACCGTATCTTGATGGCAATCCTGACCACCAAGGCGCACATCACTGCCGCCAAGCCTCACCGACATAGGTACCAAATAGGGGTGCGGGGCAAACAGCAGGCGCGTCACCGGCGCAAAGTGTCGCGCAGTCAATGCCAACGCCAAACCGCCAGCCACATCCAAAGTTGGGTTCATCTTCCAATTCGCCGCAATAATCATTCGCTCTGCCCCATTTGCCTGCCCCGCTATCGTCTTATCCAGCCATCGCCGATCACCGTTTGATCACTTATCGTCGCCGGCAGATGACCGCCGACAGCCGCATGATGTACTGCTTCAAACACGTGATGATACAGTTTGAAAAACTGCTCAACACTACCCCCACGCTCGCCATCTTGCCAGCCCTCTGATCATTGCGATCCATCGATAAGCTAAAAAACCCGGCTTTTTTGGGCTTGAAACTCAA
The DNA here is from genome assembly GCA_016778895.1 of Candidatus Puniceispirillum sp. Taxonomy (GTDB): domain Bacteria; phylum Pseudomonadota; class Alphaproteobacteria; order Puniceispirillales; family Puniceispirillaceae; genus UBA3439. The sequence continues at coordinate 22,437 of JADHOR010000007.1, read as the reverse complement.
TATTTACCGATATTGAAGTTGCCCCGCCTGTCGGCAATCTTTATTACCAATGGTAAAGGTTTTGAACTCTGGGCAACCATGCTCACCAAATTAAGAAATGGACGACTGAAAAATGCTACAGGCGATGCGCAGCGGCACCAAATCCCCGATCATGAAGTTTTTCTTGCTGTTTTTGGCAGGCGGATTTGCGCTCTGGGGCGTTGGCGATGTCACAACAGGTCTTATCGGTGGCAGCGACAAAGCAATTTCAGCCAGTGATGAATCCGTTTCGCCGCGCGACGTCGCCATGGAGTTTGAGCGCACCCGCCGAAATTACCTGCCAAACAGCACCGTTGGTGAGGCCCTTCAGGGTGGGTTGCTGAACGAAATTATGGGGGCAATGTCACGGGACGTGCTGTTCCGCGCCGAAAATGCGTCGCTTGGGCTTACCGTAACGCGCGAAATGCAGCGCGATGCAATTGTCAATGAAGGCTCGTTCAAGGACGAGCTTGGCAATTTCTCCGAAGGCCGGTTTATGCAAACCCTGGCTAATGCCGGAATGTCTGAGGTAGATTACCTGCGCCGGGTCGATGGTGTGCTGATGCGCGAACAACTGACCGGCGCTATGGCCGTTGGCGCCCGCTTTGATGCGGCAAGTGCGCGCATTGTTGCAGCCTATGATCAGGAACGCCGCCGGGTGCGCCTGACCAGCTTTCCGGTGCTACCAGAGTCAATCGCGGCACCAACCGCTGCCGAACTGGATGCATATTTTGTCGAAAATAAATCGGCCTATGATGCGCCCGAACTGCGCAGCGCAACAATCGCCAGCATTTCTGCCGATATGATCGCGAGCAACCTCGAGATTGATGATATCAAGATTGCCGCCGCATTCGAAAGCCGCATCGATGAATTCAGCACGCCGGAAACACGCAATATCCGGCAAATGGTTTTCGATGATAAAGCTGCCGCTGAAACCGCCCTTTCCCGTGTCGCGGCCGGTGACGATTTCGCCGCTGTTGCCGCTGATATGCTGCAATGGACCGAGGCTGATACCGATCTTGGCACGGTGACAAAATCGGCGCTTGATCCTGTGCTGGCCGATGTTGCCTTTACCGTCGCTACCGGCACTCCTGCGGGGCCGGTTGAAACCGCTTTCGGCCATCATATTTTGATCGTCGATAAAATTATCGAAGGCGGTGCTGCCGAGCTGGCTGACGTAAAGGAAAAAATTATCCAGACGTTGCGCACCGAAGAATCGATCAACCTGCTATATGATAAGGCGAACGAGTTTGAGGACGCGCTTGGGTCGGGGGCAACGCTTGGTGAAGCTGTAGCCAAGGTCGGCGGCAGCATTGTCGAAATCAACAACGTCAGCCGCAATGGTCTCGATATTGACGGCAATCCGGTAGCAAGTGACGATGCTGACCTCATTCAGGATAGTGCCGTTCTTGACCTGATCTGGAGCAGTGAGCTGAACGAAACCAGCGTTATTCAGGAGGGCGGCGACGATATGTTCTTTGCGGTCAGAGTAACCGCACAAACCCCGCAAAAGGAACGCAGCCTTGATGAAGTTCGCAACCGAGCAATTGCCGACTGGAAATTGGTGCAAGCCATAAAACAAGCCAAAGCAAGCGCTGATGCTGCGGCAAAAGCCAATAATGACACTGGCGAGATCAGCGACCCATTCCGCCGCAATGGTCTTGGCCTTGACCATCAGGCCGCTGGGCTAATTGCGAAAAGCGCGTTTGATCAGCCAGTTGGTAAAAGCAGTGTCATCGAAACCGGTAATGAGGCGATTGCCGTCAAGACAGTTGATATTGTCGCGGCAAAAGATGCCGACATCGACGAAACAAGCCAGGTTGTTGTCGAGGTCATGAATAACGCATTGCGTGAAGATATGCTGAATATGGTGCTGTTATCGCTTTCAGAAAAACATGACCTCCAGCTCAATGTTGCGCCGGTCGAACAGATTTTGGTCGGAAGCCAGCAATAATGCTCGCCAGCGGTGAAAATTTCGACCGGTTTGCTGCCCGTTTCAACGCCGGCAACCGCCAGCTGGTGCATCGGGTTCTTGTTGCCGATACACAGACCCCCGTTTCAGCATATCTGAAGCTTGCCGCTGACAAGCCACATTGTTTCCTGCTCGAGTCGGTTGAGGGCGGTGAAGTTCGCGGACGGTTCTCTGTGATCGGCCTGACCCCCGATCTGATCTGGCGATGTCGTGACGGGCGCGCCGAAATTAACCGAACACCGCAAGATGATCGTGGTTTTGCCGCAGAAACGCGGGCCCCGCTGGACTCGCTCCGGCATTTGATGAGCCAGTCTGAAATGCCAGATACCGGCGATCTGCCACCGATGGCCGCGGGGTTATTCGGCTATTTCGGTTACGATATGATCCGGCTTATCGAGGCCATCCCGAATGTGAATAAAACCGCAGTCGAAATGGATGACTCGCTGTTGTTACGGCCATCATTGATTGCCATTTTCGACCGGTTAAAGGATAGCATCACCCTAGTGACGCAGATTCGCCCCGATGAGTGGGATAGCGCCAAGACGGCGTGGGATGACACAGTGGCGCGGCTGGATGCGGCAATTGATGATCTGGATAAGCCATTGCCTCATACTGAAATCGGCGATGCAAACACCCCGCTTCCCGAGCCCGACACCAACATGGAAAAATCGGCCTTTTTGGACATGGTTGCCAAAGCAAAAGATTATATCCGTGCCGGCGACGTTTTCCAGATTGTGCTGTCGCAACGGTTCAGCATTCCATTCCACCTGCCATCGATCAATCTGTACCGATCACTCAGGCGATTGAACCCCTCGCCATTTCTGTTTCATTTCGATTTTGGGAAAATGGCGATTGTCGGTTCCAGCCCTGAAATTCTGGTTCGGCTTCGCGGCAAGGATGTTACCATCAGGCCGGTGGCGGGTACCAGAAAACGTGGCGAGACGCCCGATGAAGATGCAGCAAACGCGGCTGATCTGATGGCCGATATTAAAGAACGCGCCGAACATCTGATGTTGCTTGACCTTGGTCGTAATGACGTTGGCCGTGTTTCAAAACCCGGAACGGTGCGGGTCAAATCAAACTATGACGTCGAATATTATAGCCATGTAATGCATATCGCCTCGCAGGTTGAGGGCAAAATCCGCGATGATCTGGATGCGATTGATGCGCTGATTGCCGGTTTTCCTGCTGGTACTGTTTCCGGTGCGCCAAAGATCCGTGCGATGGAATTGATTGATGAATTAGAGCCTGATCGTCGAGGCGCCTATTCTGGCGCAATTGGTTATATTTCAGTCGCGGGTGATCTTGATACCTGTATCGCGCTTCGAACTGCTGTGGTAAAGGACCAGAAAATGTATGTTCAGGCTGGCGCGGGTATCGTCTATGACAGTGATCCCGACTCTGAATATGAAGAAACCCGAAACAAAGCGCGCGCCCTAATTCGGGCAGCGGGCGAGGCATTACGTTTTACCCGCTAGAACTGGCGGCACGAAGTCATGATCCCGTCTGGCTTCCTCCCGTCTGGCTTCACCATATGCGGTTAAATAAGCGCTGCTTCAATTCTAAACGCCCCCTATACTGCCGAAATATTAGATATTTCTAACCTATCCTCATGATCGACCACTGCGCTGGAGGAGGCAGGGTGCCTTATATTTGTCGTAGAATACTAATTGCTTGTTTTACCGTTATCTTGCCGGTTGCAGCCGCAGCCCAACCGGCATCGCCGCAAGACACACCGGTCAAGGCAGCCGAAAATGCGACAATTTGCGCCGCCTTTGCCAAGGTTAGGGAGCTACAGATCGAGCTTTATCCCAAAGCTGCAAAAAATGATTTAACCGCTTGGGCTTTGCCGCTGATCGGTTACGATCGCTGGCGATTCTCAATGAGCGGCAAGGTATCGACCCGCATGATATGGATCTGATCCTTAGCCAGTATAGCGTCTGGCTGCTGGGACGCCTGGCGGTTACCCAAAACAGATCAGAACATGGCGCTGATATTGGCAATAAGCCCCGGTTTGATCCAGGCACCGATCCTTACGCCACAACTGCGCAAATCATTGGCAAAAAATGCGCAAAATCCTATCGACAGGCCGGTTTATCAGCACAACGCCACAGTTCTGCGATAATGCAAACCTTGGCAAAACCCATTCCACCAGCAAAGATTGCCGTAAAGCAGCAAAACGGCGTTATTACGCCTGAATCGACATTTAAGACGGGAACAACCGTGATCACCGATCCGCGCAAAATCGGCAAAAACCGTTTTTATTGTTGACCTTAGCACTTTCCGCAACGCTAGCGCCGCCCCTCGTGCATCGGACCAAATGCAACAGCAATTCCGCAAAAACGGCGTGAATTTATGGCCAAACATCACGCCAGTTACCGTTGATGGTCGCGCCCGTTTGCGTCTGCATAGTGACAGCATTGGCCCTGATATGACAAAAAACTATGCGCCCCCGCATAGTCACTGCGCCAGGCTTGCGTACTGAAACCGCGGTGATTACCGCAGAGTCTATATCGGGTGATGCGCGGCCCACTGGTGAAATACCTTGCACTTGCGGCATTTCGGGAAACTGCACCGCCTCCGGCCTTGCCATTTCATCACGGCTTTGCCTTAATGAGGTCGCACGGTTACGGCAATAATGCCGCGGCCGGTTGAGCTCTGATCTGAATGCGAGCGTAATGGATTTATCGACCGCCCTGTCATTTACGCTATTCGCCTTTGTCACCGCTTTTACCCCCGGGCCGAATAATGTGATGCTGGCCGCATCTGGTGCAAATTTTGGCTTTCGCGCCAGCTTGCCACATATTTTTGGCGTCTTTATCGGCTTTATCCTGCTGCTTCTCGCCGCCGGCTTTGGGCTTGCCGGATTATTTAATAAATTTCCGGCGCTTTATGAAATTCTAAAGATTATCAGCATTATTTTCCTGATCTCTCTCGCATGGAAAATTGCCAGCGCCGGCCGCGCCGAGAATCGGCAGCGGGACCGGCCCTTGCGGTTCTGGCAGGCCGCTATGTTTCAACTGGTTAACCCGAAAGGCATCACCGTTATCATCTCGTCAGTCACCGCCTATACCAGCAGCGCGTCCGATCTGGCAAACGAGGTTTTGGTGATGTTCATTGTCTTTGCGATCACAACCATCGGATCAACCTGCACATGGACATTATTTGGAATCGTGATTGGTCGGTTTCTGGGCACCCCAGCACGGCTACGCGGTTTCAACATCATCATGGCGGGTCTGTTGATCGCCAGCCTTTTACCAGCGCTGCTAAGCTAGCTCGGGCGAAATGCCCCCGCCTTTGATGGCGCCTTGACCCGATAATCCTGCCACCATCAGCCAAAACCGCTACCCTGCCGCAGGCCGATCAATCACGTTTGCAAATAAAGAAAATTCGGATAGGCTGAGAGGGAACAAAAACCATCCAAAAGACGGCAAAGCATGAACGCGACCACACAAAAGGCCGAGACGTCTCCCTACGTCACCAAGGCCAATCTTGCCGCAGCCTTTTTCGAAAATGCCGCTGTTCTTGGTGATAAACCGCTTTTATTTCATAAAAATCAGGGGAAATGGGTCGGACGTAACTGGAACGAGGTTGCTGATGCCGTTCGGCGTCTGGCAGCAGCTTTGGTTGCGGCTGGCATTAAACCGCGTGACCGGATTGTGATCAGTGCTGAAAACCGGCCCGAATGGGCAATTGCTGATCTTGCCGTGATGTCAATTGGCGCCATTGTGGTTCCGGCCTATACCACAAACACCGAAGATGACCATGTCTATATTATGGAACATTCTGGTGCAGTCATTGCCATTACGTCCGGCGGTGCCCTCGCCAGCCGGGTCGCGCTGGCAGCATCGCGCGTTCAACATGTCCGAATGCTGATAACGATGGATGCCGGCATAAAAATGCCTAATCTTGGCAACCGCCCTTGCCATGATTGGCAAAGCCTGCTGGAAAATAATGAGCCATTGACCGATATCGACGACCGGATTGCCCAGCAGAACAGCGATGATACCTGTTGTTTTGTCTATACATCCGGCACAGGCGGACGTCCCAAGGGCGTGATGCTGACCCACCGGTCAATCCAGGCCTGTATCAAGGCGTCAATCGAAATTCTGCATGAAGGCGGTGTTGCAGAAAACCAGCGCTTTTTATCTCTTTTGCCACTGTCACATTCATACGAACATACAGCCGGAATGCATTTGCCTATTCAGACCAAATCAGAAGTCTGGTACTGCGAATCAGCCGAACAGATTGGCGCCAATTTGCAGGAAGTATCGCCAAGCCTGATGACCGCTGTGCCGCGGCTTTATGACGTGTTGCACGAACGTATCATGCGTAGCATCCGCACCAAGGGCGGCCTGTCCGAGAAAATGTTTATGGAAACAATCCGTCTTGGCCGTAAACGCCTTGAAGGCAAAACCCTGTTGCCGCATGAATTTATACTGAACCTGTTTCTTGAAAAATTGGTGCGTCAAAAGATCCAAGCGCGACTGGGCGGCAGGCTGAAATATTTTATCTCGGGTGGCGCTGCTTTAAACCCCGAAATTGGCAGCTTTTTCATGGCTCTGGGCGTCAAGCTATTGCAGGGATATGGCCAAACCGAAGCCTCGCCGGTAATTTCGGCAAACCGCCCGGGCAAAATCAAAATCGAAACTGTCGGCCCGCCAGTTGCTGGTGTTGAGGTTCGGTTTGCCGATGATGGTGAAATTCTGGTGCGCGGCGATCTGCTGATGAAAGGCTATTGGCGCGATGATCACAGCACCGCCGCAACAATCCGTGATGGCTGGCTTTATACGGGCGACATTGGCAGTGCGGACGAGGATGGCTATATCACCATCACCGGCCGCAAAAAGGAAATCATTGTTAATTCTGGTGGCGAAAATATCGTTCCTAGCCGGGTTGAGGCCCTGCTGACAATCGAACCGGAAATCGAGCAGGCAATGGTTGACGGTGACCGGCGGCCATGGCTGGCGGCCGTTATTGTCCCAAGCGATGAAGCCCGTATCAAAGCCGGATCTGATGATGCTTTAAAACTGCTGATTGCCGAGACGGTTGACCGCGCAAATAGCCGCCTGTCACAGATCGAGCGGGTTCGAAGATTTATTATATCAGATGAAGAATTTACAACTGAAAACAGTCAATTAACAGCCACATTGAAAGTACGTCGTCATATGGTAAGGGCGCAGTATCAAGATCGGCTGGACGCGCTTTACACCCGCCGGTGACGCCCATCTTAACATTCGTGGGCATCACATTTAAGGGCGGATTATTTCACCCATGTCGAGCTGCGTTTCGGGCCTAAATCATCGCGCATCATCTGGCTGAAAGCATCGGCAAAGCTTTGATTGGCGGCGCGGTTCTTTTTTAACACCGCATCGAGTGGAATTACGATATCACCATCTTTTCGCAGTCGGGGCGGATCATAATTGTCAAATCCGGCGACCAAGGTCTCCAACGCTGCCAACAGATTTTTTTCCTGCTCATCATAGGCCATCATGTTCCCCTTTCAAACATCATCAAAAAACTACCTATCACCGTCTAGGTTAACGGCAGGGATTAGCAGAATTCAAGCTGCTAGTATAATTTTCAGCAAGCACAGCCAAGCAGCGGTTAGATCAAGTTTTTTTGCTGCTGCTGTTCGCGATTGGCTATGTTTCAGCCGTATTCGGAACAATGTAAATTGGCTAACCGGCGTTAGCTATTAGCCTGAGAGATTTTTACAATGCGCCAGACGAGGCCAGAATGAAAGATCAAGCAAAGGTTGTTGTCATTGGAGGCGGCGTGGTTGGCGCTTCAATTTTTTACCATCTCAGCAAGCGCGGATGCAGTGATGCGATACTGCTGGAGCGATCCGAGCTAACCTCTGGATCAACCTGGCACGCAGCCGGCGGAATGCATACGATCAATGGCGATCCAAATGTTGCAAAACTCCAGCAATATACGATTAAACTCTACCAAGAGATCGAAGAGCTATCCGGTCAGGATATTGGCCTTCATATGACTGGCGGCATCATGCTGGCGGCAACAAATGAGCGTTTTGACTGGCTGAAATCGATCTATGCAAAGGGCAAGTATCTAGGCATGGACGATCTCGAAATCATTACCCCAGAGCGTGCGCATGAGCTGATGCCACTGATTGATCCGGCGCAGTTTGTTGGGGCAATGTATGACCCGATTGAGGGGCATTGTGACCCTTACGGCGTCACACATGCCTATGCCAAGGCCGCCCGCAAAAATGGGGCGCATTTTGAAACCCATGTGAAGGTCGAAGCGCTTCGCCAGAAAGCTGATGGCAGCTGGCTTGTTACAACCAATAAAGGCGTTATTACCGCCGAGCATGTGGTAAATGCTGCAGGTCTGTGGGCGCGCGAGGTTGGCCGAATGGTTGGGCTGGAACTACCAGTTCTGGCAATGGAACATATGTATCTGTTGACCGAAGACATGCCCGAAGTTGCAGATATCAACAGGGCAACTGGGGCCGAAGTCCTTCATGCGGTTGACTTTGATGGTGAAATCTACCTCCGCCAAGAGCGCGGCGGGATGTTAATGGGCACCTATGAACGTGCCTGCAAACCATGGTCCGAAGTCGAAACATCATGGGATTTTGGTCACCAATTGCTGGAGCCTGATATCGATCGGATCGCACCATCACTTGAGGTTGGCTTTCGGCATTTTCCGGCGTTTGAGCATGCCGGTATAAAGCAGATAATCAACGGCCCCTTCACCTTTGCACCGGATGGAAACCCCCTGGTGGGACCGGTTAAGGGCATGACCAATTTCTGGTCGGCCTGTGGGGTGATGGCTGGCTTTAGCCAAGGCGGCGGTGTCGGGCTGGCACTTGCAAACTGGATTGTCGATGGTGATCCGGGCTTTGATGTCTGGGCAATGGATATCTCGCGCTTTGGCGATTATGCCAGCATGGCGTATACCAATGAACGCGTACGCGAAAACTATTCGCGGCGATTCTCAATCCGCTATCCGAATGAGGAATTACAGGCGGCGCGCCCCCTCCTAACCACCAGCATCTATGATCGGCAAAAACAGTTAGGGGCACAATTTGGCGCGGTCTATGGGCTAGAGGTTCCGCAATGGTTTGCACCTGATGGCACAAGCGATGTGTTTTCATGGCGGCGATCCGTGGATTTCGAACATGTTGGCGATGAAGCGCGAGCGGTACGTAATTCGGTGGGGCTTGGCGATATTTCGGGCTTTGCCAAATATGAAGTCAGCGGCGACGGTGCTGCCGAATGGCTCGACCGCCTCCTTGCCGCAAAAATTCCGGCAATCGGCCGCATGACGCTTTCGCCCATGTTAAAGCAGGACGGCAAAATCATTGGTGATTTCTCGCTGGCACGGTTGGGCGAGACGCATTTTCTAATTATCGGATCAGGCCTTGCCGAGAGCTATCATATGCGTTGGTTCCTATCACATCTCCCGGCCGATGGCGCGGTGACTGTTAAAAGCCTTGACCTCGATCTTGTCGGACTTACGCTTGCCGGGCCAAAAGCCCGCGACGTCTTGCAAAAATGCTGCAGGGCCGATCTATCACATGACGCGATGCGCTTTATGGCGGTTCGTAAGATGGATGTTGGCATGGCGCCGGCGATTGTTGGCAGGGTCAGCTATACCGGTGATCTCGGCTATGAAATCTGGGTGAAACCGGCGCATCTTGTCCGGCTTTACGATGATTTAATGGCGGCAGGTGATGAGTTTGACATTCGCCCCTTTGGTGCGCGTGCGTTAAACGCCCTTCGACTGGAAAAGAATTATGGTTCATGGGGGCGTGAATATCGTCCGCTATATGGCCCGGTAGAATTGGGGCTTGAGCGGTTTGTCGCCTATGACAAGCCAGCCGATTTCATTGGCAAAAGCGCGGCGTTAACCGAGCGTGAAACCGGTGGCAGCAAACGCCTAATCAGCCTTGCCGTGGCTGCGGTTGATGCGGATGTTATCGGTGATGAGCCGGTGTCGATTGATGGCGCGGTGGTCGGCTGGGTTACCTCTGGTGGCTATGCCCATGCGTCGCAAACATCGGTTGCGCTGGCGATGGTACCAAAGGCGTTGGCAACACTTGATAAGGGATGGCAAATCGAGCTGTTAGGCCAGACCCTTGACGCTACCCGCCTTCCGGAGCCATTGTTTGATGCCAATGCAGGGCGGATGCGCAGCTAGGATCATCAATGACACGGCAACGATTGCTATTTTCCCATTCACCAACATGTGATCGGCCATTTTTGGCGATGGTGCTATTGCTGTTTGGGGTATTTGTGCTGGCCTTGCAGGACGCGACAGTCAAACTAATCGCACCCGAAACCTCATTCTGGCAGTTCCAGACATTACGCGCAGTGGGCAATGCACTGCTGATTATCACGCTGGCAATGATGAGCGGCGGCTTCAGCCTGCTGGTGCCAAAAAACTGGCGGCCGGTTTATCTGCGCGGCGTGATGCTCAGCATCTGTATGTTCTGCTTTTTCTCCGGCGCCCCGTTTTTAACCATCGCGCAAATGGCCGCAGGATTATATACCTACCCGCTGTTCGTTTCACTATTGGCGGGGCCGGTTCTTGGTGAGACAGTCGGGCCGTGGCGGATTGCTGCGCTAGTGATCGGGGCAGTTGGCGCGGGGTTAATCCTTGATCCGTCCAGTGCTGAATTTTCACTTATCCAGCTGTTGCCGGTGGCAGCAGGTTTTTTCTACGCCTGCAATATCATTATCCTACGGCGCGATTGCCGCCATGAAAACCCGCTATCGCTGACGCTGGCTGTTGCAGTTTTGTTTTTCGTCACTGGCCTTGTTGGGGTCATCTTGCTCAGCCTGATGCCGCCACCACAAGACATCATCGCAGCGATGCCTTTCGTTGCGCATGGCTGGCCAGAGCTAACCCTCGCGGTGCTGGGCTTTGTATTATTTTGTTCGTTGCTTAACCTATCCGGAAATATCTGTGTTGCCCGCGCCTACCAGACAGCGGACAGTAGTTGGCTCGCGCCCATTGATTTTTCATATTTGCTGTTTGCCACCATTTGGGGACGCGTTATCTTTGACGTCTGGCCGCCGCAAAAATCCCTGCTTGGCATGGGGCTGATCGTCTTTGCCGGAATGGTGACGGCATGGCGAGAGCAACGCCGGAAGATCGCTTGACGGCCCCCAGATGGCATGAAAGAAGCTTGATTTTATCCCAAAACAAGCCTATAACCATTGGAAATCACTCTCATTATCAGTAGTATGGTTAGGTGATTAATGCTTGATTATGGCAATGTCCTTTTATTTTGGGAGCCTGTTTCATGAGTGATATTCTGACCAGCCTTGCGCAAGATTGCCGCCATATCCTAACCGATAGGCCCGGCCCTGAGGGACGCGGTAAAATTGCCCAATTACTAGAAAACCTGTTGGCTGATCCGGCCAATGTAGACGCTCTAGTGCCATTATCAACAGGCGAGCGCGAGCTGCTTTACGAAGATCCCGAGCTTGGTTTTTGCATCTTGGCGCATAATTACGACAGTCCCAAGACATCGCCGCCGCATGATCATGGGCCATCTTGGGCTATCTACGCCCAAGCCCGCGGTGAAACCGAGATGCGTGACTATGATAAAATCGAAGATGCCAGCGCCAGCAAGCCGGGCAAGGTTCAGGTCAAGCGCAGCTATCGCCTTACCCCGGGCGTTGCCCATGTTTATAATGAGGGTGATCTGCATTCACCAACGAGCAATGGGCCAACCAGCCTAGTGCGAATTGAAGGCACTGACATGAGCAAGGTGAAGCGTTTTCGTTACGAGTTAGCCTAGCCCCCACCGATTATACATCTTGGTTGGACATCCCGGTTGGACGTCCAGGTTGGGCATCTTGGTTGGGCGTCCGGGTTGGGCGCTCCGATCATAACGCAAATGTTGGCGCGATAGGTGCGCCCTTGGGATTGCGAGCGCTAACAGGAAAATGAGATGAGCCACGGATTATTCACCGCGCTTTATGAAGCTGGAAACCCCTTTGCACTAATTGACTGCCGCGAGCGCCGCGATTACGTTGCCGGTCATTGGTTTGGCAGTACGAATATACCATTGTCACTGTTCTCACAACGTCTTCGCTTTCTCTTTAAAGCACCTGATTTTCCTGTACATTTTCTTGATTGGCAAGACGCGGAAAGCGCCGAAGCCATACATCAGCTCACGGCGTTTGGCTTTACCGATATTACCTGTCATAAAACCGAGAAACCGGCCGAAATGAGACGCGGTTTTGTCAAAGGCGAATATGTCTGGTCAAAGGCGTTTGGCGAGGTTGTAGCGCATGAAATTGACCTGCCTGAGGTTACCCCGCAGCAATATCTGGCCGATTATCAAGATGCCCAGCTTTTTGATGTCCGCCCAACAGCCGAATATCAGGATTTCACCCTGCCAAACTCTTATAGTCTGCCAAACAGCCTGCTATTGGCAAATATTAGCGCTTTAAAAAGCACCGGCAAAATATCGTTGCTGCATTGTGCGGGGCGCACCAGATCAATCATTGGCGCCTTTACCCTGATGGCATCGGGCTATGACGGACCGTTTGCCGTGTTTCGCGGCGGCACACAGGCATGGCAGCTTGACGGGTATGAACGCGAGCATAATGCCAACCGACTATTTGCCGCAGACCATGAAGCAACGGATGCGGTTGCCGGATTTTTACGCCGTTGGCAAATCCCGTCAGCACGCGTTTCTGCAGATGCGATAGCCGCCTATGCTGATACAAAGCAGTCCGGATTGTTATTTGATGTATCGGATGACGCCGCCACCGGCCAGCCCCTCGCCCACGGCATCATTAAAATTTCAGGCACTAACCTTATTCAGCAAACCGACCGGTCAATTGCGCGTTACCATGTTCCCGTTACGCTGTTTGATCAGGGTTCCGGAAGCCGCGCCGCCTTTGCCGCATTCTGGCTGCGTGCGATGGGGTTTTTCGTCAGTATTGTTTATCTCGACGCGCCGCTAAAGCCAGTAGACACGGTAAATCCGGCGATCAACCATAGCGGCATAACCCATCATTTGGCGGCGATAACAGATCTTGATCAATGGCAAAAGGACGCTGTGCCTTTGTATGATTTCCGGCCGTCAACCGCGTTTAAGACTGGTCATATTGCAAACAGCCAATGGCAGAATATCAGCGCCATTCTGGGCCAAAAGCCGGCCGCAACGCCGGTCGCAATCATTGCCGCCTGCCCTGAAACTGGTAGCATTATACAAGATTGTCTTGATCGGCATGGTTGGCAAATCGCCGGCCTTTATGTCTGGAATGCCAGCGATATTGCGCCACAAAGATTGGCGACAGGCGGGCTAGACCTACCGCTGGATGAGTCGGCGCTATTTGCAGGACGTCATCATGGCGTTCTAACGGATGCGCATGACTATCTGGCATGGGAAGAGAACTTGCCAGCCGAAATCGAGTGGCCAATTCATGATCTGTGGTGCACACAACTTGCAACCGCACCGAAACTGGACTAGGACCCCGCGCCAGGTTTTGCCCGCGCCTGCCGCCAGATAATCACCAAACCACCAGTGACAATCGCCAAAACACCCGGAAATAACCGGTCGAGCGGAGCCTCGGCAAAAAACCACCAGCCCAGAAACAGCGAAAACGGGATGCCGAAATATTCAAAAGGGGCCAGCAGGCTAGGCTGTGACATCCGATACGCCACGACAAGTCCAAGAACGCCAGCACCGCCCAACAGCCCAAGCCCTATAAACAACCCCAGATCACCCGCCGTGGCAATGGGGACAAATTCGCCGAAACCAAGCCATAATAAGAGGGAAAACAGCACCGCAAAAATCTGCGACCGGAACTGGATCACGCCAGACAAACGATCAGCAGAAAAGATTTTTACAATTGTGCTGGAGGTCGCATAGCATAGCGCCGCCAGCACTGGCAAAATCGAAAATAATGAGAAGATACTGGCACCCGGTTGCATGATCATTACAACACCCGAGAACCCTAGTATGACGGCCGACCAACGCCAGAACCCAACCTTTGCCTCAAGCAGCGGCACAGATAAGGCTGTAACAAAAAATGGCCCAGAAAATGCCAAGGTCGAAACAGTGGCAAATTCCAGCTTGCTATAGGCGGTAAACAGAAACAGCTGCGCCAAAGACACAACGCCGCCTCGGATCGCACAGATCATCCATTCATTGCGGCTGAATGGCGTTTTGAGTGCTGCCAATTGTTTGCTGTAGGCCAGCAACAGCAGTATCGGCAGAAACCCGAAAAAATTGCGTGTAAAGGAAATCTGAAAGATCGAATAATCGGCGGTCAGAATGCGGACAGCAACCCCCATTAACGAGAAGGAAAATATTGCTGCAATGATAGTTAGGATTGCTCGCGTCAAAAAGAAATTCCTTATAGCACCGCTTTTGACCTATGTCCAAGCGGTCGGATCAACCCCTGTTAGAACGCCCATAATCAGGCAATCATGTTAGTCTCAGCGGCAAATCCTAAACGGCGCCAATCAGATCAACATCAAATGCCTTGATGGTCATCGAAATCAGGCTGTAATAGCCCAGAACCCCAACAAGATCGACCGTTCTATCCTTGCCTAAGACAGCAATAGTGCGGGCGTATAACGCATCAGAGACGCCGCGTGCGAGATTTAGCTCACGCGTGAATTCATAAACAAGCGCTTCGTCCTCAGCAGCAAATTCAGGCGCTTGATCATTCGCCAGCGCATCAATAATTTCCTCGTCAACACCGGCGGCGCGTGCGTGCGGCACATGGGCTTGCCATTCAAAAGCGGCATCCCAAATCCTCGCTGTTGTTAAAATAGCCAGCTCCGAGAGGCGCGGTGATAATGACGAATCATAACGGCAATATCGGCCCAGCTGCTGCGCCTTATCGGCAAGATCTGGCCGGTGCAGCCATACAGCGAGCGGCCCCCGCACATTGCCGCGCGGCCCCGACGCAATTTCCTGATAAATCTCTTTTTGCTTCGCAGTCATCTGGGCGTGATCAAGCGCAGGTAATCTAGCCATTTTTATCTCTTTTTGAAATTGGGTTGCATCGTGGTAACTCGATTATGGCAACAGGCAGCGGGAAGATGCTGCTGTTATTAGCGTTACCTAATCCTTAGCCACTATAGGCATGTGGCGGCAGAAATGCCAATGGTTGATTGACCGGTAAGGCGACCATAACATCGCGATCATAAAAATTATTTCGCTCGGACATGGCCAGCAATATTTTTAGGCATATCACCGGCAAAATCATGTATATGATGGGCGCTCGACCTCATCCCAGCATAGGGCAGACCATGTCAAACCAAACAGCAATCCCGTTCATCCAGATGCGTGGCGGTAGTTCGAAAGGGATTTATTTTCACCTTGCCGATCTACCCCAAGATAAAGCCACCCGTGATAATGTACTGAAATGGGTAATGGGCGCCTATGGCGACCGCCGTCAGATAGATGGCCTTGGCGGGGCTGACCCGCTCACCTCAAAAATCGCAATCGTGTCAATTTCACAGCGTGATGACAGTGATATCGACTATAGCTTTGTGCAGGCGCTTGTCGGCGAGGATGGGTTGGATGACACCCCAAATTGCGGCAACATCCTGTCGGGCATAGGTGCCTTCGCTGTTGAAACCGGATTAATCAAACCGGCTGGCGAGCTTGCCAATATCCGCGTTTATATGACCAATAGCGGCAATCGCTGTCTGTTACAGTTCCCGCTGAAAAACGGCCTGCCAATCTATCATGGCGATGCTCGTATTGATGGGGTAATGGGCACATCTGCGCCTGTCATGTGCAATTATGAGGATCTTCAGGGATCAGCCTGCGGTAGCCTGTTTCCAACCGGAAATCATCGGGACGAATTTGACGGCGTGCAGGTCACTTGCATTGATAATGGAATGCCGGTTGTCTGTTTACGCGCCAGTGATTTTGATATTACCGGAAACGAAACACCAGAACAGCTAAATGCTGATGAAACGCTGAAATCACGCCTCGAATCGATCCGGCTTCAGGCCGGGTTGGCCATGGGGCTTGGCGACGTATCAAGCAAAGCAGTGCCAAAAATGAGCCTTGTCTCAAAGCCGCTGGCTGGGGGTGCGGTGAATACCCGAACTTTCATTCCGAAACATTGCCATAAAGCCATCGGCGTGCTTGGCGCGGTTTCGGTTGCCAGTGCCGCGCTTTACCAAGATAGCGCAATCAATGATCTTGCCACGTTGCCTGACGGCATGGTGAAAGACATCAAAATTGAGCATCCGTCGGGCAAATTTGATGTTCAACTGAGCCTTAAAGTCGAAGATGACGAAACCCAAGATGGTGACATGCAGATCGAACGGGCTGGCTTGCTTCGTACAACGCGGATGCTGGCCCGCGGCGAAGCCTATGTGCCATCTTCAGTCTGGGACGGCAAGAAAACCTAGAGCGGCGCGGCGAGGAAACGCTGCTTATCGCGGGCTATCTGTCACCGGTACGCCTTTTTGGCCGATGTGACCGGAAGCACCAGCCGCCCCGACATTGCAACAATGGCAAGACAGGCCGGTATCAGGCACAACAGGCCAATAGTCCAGCTATTCGTGGTTTCAACCACAAGGCTGATAAGAGCAGGCCCGACAAGTATACCAAGACCCTGAATCTGAAACACCCACGCCACAAACACCGGTAAATTTTGCGGATCATCATTTGACCGGCTGACAAGATAGAAGAAAATCGGGGCTGACCCTCCGGTAACCAGCCCGGTCAGGACCAAAAGCAGGAACAGGAACCCCGCAAACTGGCTAAATACAGCCAGTAAAATCAGCAATATCGACACCGTCGAAAACACCAGTCTGACGATTTGTGACGGCGCGATACCGCGCTGCAAAGCCTGTCCGGTCATCAGATTGCCAGCAAAATTAAACACGCAGAACAAGCTAGTGATCATCGCCCCCTGAATGAGACTAAACCCGCCAAGCGACTGTGATATCAATGGCATGAACTGGATCAATGTCTGATAAACCAGTGAATGCAGCGCAAAGCTGAGTCCGATAAAAGCAAGCAATGGTAATTTGACCGCCAGCTTTAATGCGGCAAGATCAAATTGACGTCTGACCGGCGCCTTATCATCCGGAATAAACAGCCACCCCAGCAAACAGACCAGAACCGAGAACCCAAGCCCAACTTGCCAGACCAACTGCCAGCCGCCCTTTTCAATAAGATAGGGCGCAGCAATGATCGCCATCCCGTTGCCAAGCGGCATAAACCCGCCCCATGCCCCCATGACCCAGCCACGATTCAACGGATCTGTATGTTGGGTTAACAGGCTGGGGGCGGTTAGCGTCAGTGCAATCAGGCTAATCCCCTCAATCGCGCGGCCAATAAAAAGACCAATCACCGAACCACTGAACAGGCTGATAATATTGCCAATACAGGCGACAACCAGGGCGGCAATCAAAATGCGTTTGGTTCCTGCACCACGCACAATGCCGCCAATCAATGATCCGGCAATCACCATAATGATGGTAAAGACTGACGCCAGCAGCCCAATCTGCGACAGGCTGAGGCCAAAACTTGTCGATAATTCGGCAATCGTCGGGGCTAGTTTGGCAATGTTAATGCCGCTAAGCGTGCCACAGAATAATATGATGACAGTCAGCCACAAATCATGTGCAAAAGATGAGAGAGGCGCTGGCATATTGGGGCTTTTATCCTTCATTTTTCGAGAGTAACGCCCCACTTGGACGCTGATGCCAATGGTTTTGCCTAATATCTTTTATTCAGGCAAGCGCATTTCAATACCACCATAGCGACCAGCCCAAACAAGATTAAAGACTGTAATCACCATCATCAAATGACCGGCCGCGTTACTGTTTTCCAGCCAGGTGACAGAACAAACACGGCAAAGGCGATAATAAACGCCGCGGCAACAGCCATATGCATGATTTCAGGCCCAACAAAGGCGAGGCCGGCACCGGTGGCCAGTGGCCCTGCGGCGGCGCCAACATCGCGCCATGTCTGGTTTCGCGCCAGTGCTTTTACCGTGTTATCCGGATTAATCCGCGCCACCGCGGCAGGAAACAAGGTGCCCAAAGCGCCGCGGGCCAGCACCAGAGCCACTGATCCAGCCATTAACTGCCCTGCACCGAGCAATACAAATCCGGCAACCGCCAAGAGGATCATCAGTGTCAGCGGTAGCCTTATACCAAACCGATCGGCAATAACCCCCGAACACGGCGCCACCAGCATTTCGCTTAGCCGCCGTGCCGCAAGAATACTGCCACCAAACAAGATCGCAGTCTCGAGGGATACATATTGCGCCCACATAAGCGAAATCGACACGGTAAAAACGCCGTCAATCCCCGCCCCCATCCAAAAAATCATCATATCAAGACTATCCGGCCATGGAAATATACGGTCACGCGATAGCTGCTTTTTAATCCGTTCCGGCTGGGCCGACCCATCAAGGCAGAAGGCCAGCCCGACACAAACAGCAGTAGCAAGCCCTAGATATAAAAATACATCGCGCGGCCCAACAATGGTTGCAAACCATGCCCCCACCGTCATCGCCAACAATGGCCCAACCTGCTCAACCGAGCGGCTGATACCAATGCGCGTGCCGGCCTTTGCCGGATTAACCGCTGCATAGGTCAACGTCACAAGCAGCAATGCGGCAAAGGATAATCCCCACAGCATTCGCGACAAGGTCAGCAACACCGCACCATCGAGAAAACCATAACCCAGGGTAGATAAGGTGGCGGTTATTGCCGCAATTAGACACAGATTTTTCACGCCAATTCGTTCGGCCAAATCCACAATCAGCCCATAGGCAAAGGTGCGAATAATCCGGTTGACGGCCAGCAAAAACCCAACCATCACCATACTGACACCAAACGCATCAGCATGAACCGGCAAGATTACATAAATCAGCGCATCGCCAAAAAGTGACAGCGACAAAACCCATGACGAAACCCAGACATTACGCATAACCAGCCGGTCAATCATCCTTTAAGATCCCGCAACAACCATAGTTCAAAATCATTAAATCGACATCGCATCGCAACATGCAAACACCCGAATGCAAACACCCGAATGCAAACGCCCCAAAACAGCAAAAGGAAATTACCAGTCCAAAAGATAATCAGCCCGTAATGGGCCACTCATGCTGATCCGCTTACTATCATATCGCAAGCAATTTATCGTATTTACCCGAACCCAGTGACGCAGGTTAAACCGACGCAACGTTGAACCGGGCGGCAGCTGGCTTTGTGTTGGAGCGTATTTATGGCATTGTCATGTGCCGAAGCCAGCCGCCTTATAACGCCGGTTTTTCGCTTTTCGTTCAAGGAGCCGACAATGAACAGTGATAAATCTGCAGAAACATCAGCATTAGCAATCATGCAACAGCATCTAGATGCGCTGAATGCGCTTGAGGAGGACGGGCTTGCCGCAACGCTCCATTTTCCGCATTATCGGCTTGTTGACGTCAATCTGGATTTTTGGCCCTCAAAAGATCGGTATCTGGGGGATTTCAGGGTGCGGGCTGGCGGTAATTGGGCGCGTACCGCATGGCACTCAATCACTGTCCAACGGGCAAGCAATAACAAGGTTCATTTGGCGGTACGGATCAATAGGTTTGACGCCGCGGATAATCTGATTGCCGATTTTGACTCGCTGTGGGTTATCACGCACAAACATGGTAAATGGGCAGCCCAGTTCCGCTCCAGCTTTGCCGCAGCATAGGGGCCAAATCATGACGCGTAAATTAGTCTGCTCGTTTCTTTTTGGCTTTCAAATCCTGCTAATCATGCTGGTGGCCATATCAACTGCGGACGCGCAATCATCACCGCAAATATTTGAGGTGATTGCGCCGCCGATTTGTCAAAACAGCCGCGGCGAGATTGTTCGATTTGAAACCCGCACGTCACAGACGGCGAAATCCGCGGCTGGAATGGCGAAAAATGATGATAATGGCAAGCCGGTTATTTACCGTTTCAGTTATGAGCGATCGCCAGCCGCATTGCAGAAGTTTGTTGATATGCATGAATGCGCCCATCATCAAACCGGTGATATCGACCTGCCACACCCGCCGCGCAACAGTCCTGCTCACATGATGAATGAGAGCATTGCCGATTGTATTGCGACATTGCGTATTCGCGACGAAATCGACAATGGGGCATCACGCATAAATGACGCGGCACAGGCATTAGCAAGTGCAATGGCGGTTGTTGGCTTCCCAAAAATCACGATTGATAGCCGCCTCTCAAATATCAATAATTGCCGACTGAAAGACACAACCGCCGATGATTTCATCAACGGCGTGCTTGCGCATCGTGGACTAAAGTGATCGTCCCACGCGATAAAAGACAGCAGCCTATTTTTTAAACGGCGTCACCTCTTCACTGGCAGGTCCAGCGACAACCCACGCAGCCGCGCCGATACCGGCAATCCATTCAACCGCCGATTTGCCAAAAATATGTTTTACCGGGACAAGCTCTTGCCTCTGGTCAAGACAGCCAGTACGGATCATGAAAAGGGTTTTTTCAGGATCAGTGGCATAGATATGACTGCCACAAGTGCCACAAAATCCCTGCAAGCGCTCATTACCGCTTTCAGCTGTTTTGCGGAATTCTGATATATCGCCGGTAATATTTACATCAGCGGCTGGCATTACCGCAACAGCGCGAAACGGTGCGCCACTGAATTTCTGGCAATCCGTGCAATGACAGGCCATGATTTTATCAGCGGAAATATTGCCTTCAATCGTAATCGCACCACAGTAGCAGCTTCCCGTAACTTTCATCGTCCCAGCCTTTTTTGAGATTAATTCAGAGGATCTTTTGTCGCGATGGAACAAGATGCGGCGGGGGTCAATCTGCAAATCGGCTGGCGGTCTATTTTGTGCCAAAAACGTTACCAAAGACCTAAATCTCTAACTTAAATCCTTCATGTGATTGGACAAAACCAAGGTCTTTATAGAAACGCTGTGCATCCTGGCGGGTTTTGTCGCTGGTTAATTGTACCAGTTTGCACCCCTGCTCGCGGCATATTTCAATTGCCCAGCGCAACATCTTGGTGCCATACCCCTTGCCACGGAAATTTGCTGCCACACGCACTCCCTCGATCTGGCCGCGCAACGCACCGCGGCGTGACAGACCCGGAATAAAGGTTATCTGCAGGCAGCCAATAATTTCATCGCCCTGTTCAAAAACTGCCAGATACTGGTTTGGATCACGGCTCACCGCGTCGAATGCAGTCAGGTAATCCGCATGAGGACTGCCAGAAGTATCTTCACGGTGGCGGCCGAGCCTATCATCGGCCAAAAGTCGTAAAATAGCCGCCAAATCTGTCTTTTGCGCCTTACGTACGCAAATATTATCACTCAATTCTGCCAATTTTATGATGCTCCAATCACGCCCACAGCCACCGTTACCAGTCTGATGGTCACAAAAAACCCTGATCACTGGCGCAATGATAATCAGATGCCAGATGAATGCACTATTGATTTTTCACCCGGAGATTTTTTTGTTTTTCCCGCCGAAAACCACACTATGCTGCCAGAGGCGAGATCACCAATCCAAATCAAAGCTATCGCAAAATGAGGCAACCTAAACCATGACTGAGCCATTTCAGCTAAATGAAGCAGAGTTCCAACGTCCCGACGAAGCCCAGATGTTTGATCGTGTCCGGCTGTCCCACCGGCCGCGTGTCCTATTGCTTTATGGATCATTAAGAGCGCGCTCATTCAGTCGGCTAATAAGCGAAGAAGCCGCTCTTGTGCTGACAAAATTAGGCGCCGAAACCAAAAGCTTTAACCCAAGCGGCCTGCCCCTACCCGATGATGATGAGGCAAGCCACCCAAAGGTTGCTGAATTACGTGATCTTGTTAGCTGGAGCGAGGCCATGGTCTGGTGTTCGCCAGAGCGACATGGTGCAATGACTGGCATAATGAAAGCGCAAATTGACTGGATCCCGCTGTCACTGGGCGCTGTTCGCCCAACGCAGGGCAAAACCCTCGCGCTGATGCAGGTCAATGGCGGGTCTCAAAGCTTCAATGCGGTCAATCAGATGCGCATTCTAGGTCGCTGGATGCGCTGTTTGACGATTCCTAATCAATCGTCAGTGCCAAAGGCGTTTCAGCAATTTGACGAAAATAACCGCATGAAGCCTTCGGCCTTCTACAACCGGATGGTCGATGTGATGGAAGAACTGGTCAAATTCACTCTTTTGACGCGAGGATGCGCAGATTATCTAACCAACCGTTATAGCGAGAGGGTTGAAACCGCCGAAGCCCTTATCAACCGGGTAAATATCGAGGATTAATCCGGCCGGCATAGTCGCGCCAGGCGTGGGATAATGGGCACCCTTCCTCTATAATTTTTACGCCATTATTCACCGGGGACGCGTGTCTTGTTAGGCGGTTTTTGCTGGCCAGGTTTTGTTGTATTTTTTAAATGAAAAATGGTCGGAGCGGCGGGATTTGAACCCACGACCCCTACACCCCCAGTATAGTGCGCTA
>JADHOR010000047.1 GCA_016778895.1 Candidatus Puniceispirillum sp. | reverse complement strand
CAACAATTGACCAAGGTAGTATGGTTCGCGGCTTTACAAAATGGGACGATCAACCGGCCTCACCAGAGGCGGCTGTAGAAGCGATCCGCCGTGGCGTAATGCTGGCAAATACAGCACCTTCAGGCCCGGTTTATGTAAATCTGGACGTGACAATCCAAGAACAAAAAATTGAGACCAGACAAGATTTTGGCGATGTTGCGCATTTCTCCACACCGGAGAATGCTGAGCCGCCAAAGACTGCGCTTGCAGAGGCCCTAAAGATTCTGTCAAAGGCTAGAAAACCGTTTATTTTCTGTGGCCGCGGAAGTCGCAGACAATCAGAATGGGATGACCGGATCAAGCTTGCCGAACGTTTAAATGCACGTACGACGACGCATATGAAACTGCCTGCCGGATTTCCAACAACTCACCCACTATTCATTGGCGAAACGGGATGGCGCCTAAAAGGTCCGGTGCTTGACGCTATAAGGTCTGCCGATGCCATTATAATGCTGGATTGGCTGGATGGCGGTAATGCTTTGAAGCTGGCCTTTCCGCTGGGATCGCCGCGCCCACCAGTTATAAATATTTCAAATGATTTTCACATACATCGCGGCTGGAGCATGGATTATGGCGGTTTGGCCGCGGTTGATGTGTCAATCCCGACAGTGCCTAGTACGGCGGTTTCCGCACTCCTTGACGGGTTGGCAAAACCAGCACCATTCCAGCAGCTAAAGGAATGGGATGTGCCGCCGGTTGTTGGCAAAGGCGATATTGGGGTGATGGATTTGGCCCGTGCGTTTTTTCATGCCAGTAAAGGCCGCGAGATTTGTCTGACCGGCAGGCCACTTGGCTGGCCCCTGAATGCGAATGAAATTGCGCATCCGCTTGGCTTTTTGGGGCATACGGGTGGCGGTGGCCTTGGTGCTGGAACGTCTATTGCGGTAGGGGCAGCGCTTGGGCTCCGTGAAATTGGTTCGAAACGCCGCGCTGTCGCAATCCTTGGTGATGGTGATTATACCATGGGTCTGACCGCAATCTGGAATGCTGCGACTTTAAAGCTGCCGATCTTGTTTCTGATCGCAAATAATCAGTCTTACTACAATGATGAAGACCATCAGATCAAGATTGCACAGCGTCGGGGTCGGCCCACGGAAAACGCGCCCATCGGCCAGCGTATGCAGGGACCAGAGCCAAATCTTGCCGGCCTTGCGCGTGATCTGGGGCTGGAGGCACCCGAACCGATCACTGATTTGGTGGATCTTCAAGCAGCGTTAATACACAGTCTTGATCGCGTTGAAAATGGGGCAGCGGTAGTTCTTGATGTTAGAGTTCGCCAGGAATATGTCGGCGACGCAATGGTGGAGTTGTCATGAGTGGCATGAAAAAAACTGAATATTTTGCAAAAGCAGGCGATGGTACCAATCTTCGCTATGTAATCTGGTCTGGTGGGGACGGTGGCTCAAGCACAGGTCCCAGAAGACTGGTTCTGGTGCATTCGCTGGCGATGGTTGCTGAGTTCTGGCAGGCCACTGCCGATGCTCTTGGCGCGGGCTTTGATGTGCTTGCTGTAGACTGCCGTGGACATGGGGCATCGGAGAAGCCCGAAGGCCCTTACAGTGTTGAGCTATTCGCCAGTGACCTTGCCGCTGTTCTTGATCATGCTGACTGGGATACGGCGACTGTCGGTGGGGCATCGATGGGTGGTTGTGTCGCACTAACCTTTGCTGCGCTTTATCCGGACCGTACTGCTGGCCTCGCGCTGATTGATACAACTGCCTGGTATGGTGAAACCGCGATCGCTGATTGGGAAGAACGCGGCCAAAAAGCTGTCACCAGTGGCATGGCTAGCATGACTGACTTTCAAAAGACACGTTGGTTCTCGGATGATTTTCGTGTCAGAAATGATGCGATTGTTGAACAGGCGATCAAAGTCTTTATGGCGAATGATCCTGCTGGTTATCTTGAAACTTGCAGAATGCTGGGTCGTTGCAATCAAAGCGCCGCGCTCGGCAGTATAACGGTTCCGTGCGAAATTATTGTTGGTGAGGAAGATTACGCCACACCAGTATCAATGGCTGAGAAAATGCACGGGGCGATCCCCGGCTCAAATTTGACGGTGATTCCAAAGGCGCGCCATTTTACCCCGCTTGAGGTTCCAGATGTGATAGCGCGTGTTTTTGCATCAATGAATATTGTCTGACCGCCCAAACTTGTTTGTTGCAAACAGCAATCAATAACCAAAGTTAAAATTGGTTTCTGAAGGGTGGCTGTGAATTTGGAGAATAATTATGGATCTAGCTGACGAGATTATCATCCCGGGCCAGCTTGAAACTGTCTTTGTCAGCCTAATCGATCCGGAGGTTTTGAAGCGCTGCATCCCTGGTTGTGAAGAGCTGGAAAAGACCAGTGACACGGATTTTACAGCGAAAGTTGTTTTAAAGATCGGTCCGGTCAAGGCTAGGTTTTCTGGGACAGTGAGCTTGGATATTTCCCGTGCGCCACATCATTTATTGCTGTCTGGTGCCGGTGAAGGTGGGCTTGCCGGCTTCGCTAAAGGTGGTGCTGATGTTGAATTGGTGGATCAGGGTGATGAGACGCTGCTGCGATATAACGCAACGGCTGAAACCGGAGGAAAAATTGCCCAATTGGGTACGAGATTGATTGAAAGCACTGCAAAAAAACTATCAAAAGCGTTTTTTAATAATTTTGAGAAAATCATGATTGGTGAAGAATAAGACTGTCTGAATAGGCTTTAGGGCAGACTTGGAATTTTCAAAGCGCAGTTGTAGCGGCGATAGACCTCCTCAAGATAACGTGACCGAAGATGATGAGAGGGAAATGAATGCGACGTGTAATTATAGCAATAACTGGTGCATCAGGGGTGATCTATGGCATCCGGGCGCTTGAGCTACTGCGACAAATTGATGATGTTGAATCGCATGCCATCATTACTCCATCCGCCTTTCGCACAGCTCTTGCCGAAGTTGATTATACGCCTGATCAAATCAAGATGCTTGCCGATCAACTCTACAACCACAAAGATATTGGTGCGGCAATCTCATCTGGCTCGTTTCAAACCAATGGCATGCTGGTTGCGCCCTGTTCAATCAAAACGTTAAGCGCGATTGCCAATTGTTTTAACGAGGAATTGACCGCCCGCGCTGCTGATGTTTGTTTGAAAGAACGGCGCCGCGTGGTTTTGATGCTTCGTGAAACCCCTTTTCATGCGGGCCATATCAGGTTGATGGATCAGGCGACCCAGGCTGGAGCCATTGTTATGCCGCCAGTTCCGGGGTTCTATACGCGGCCCAAAACATTGGATGATATCATTGACCAAACGGTTGGTCGTGCGCTTGACCTTCTCGATATTCATTTGCCAGCAGTAAAGCGCTGGACTGGGAGCGGCGTTTCTTAGGCGCGTCAAAGATAGAGTTACAGCTTTTGTTAAGAGATGCGCTGCGTGGTTATGCGATCTCATAATGCTCTATGAGAAACCAACCTATCGAAAGATAACACAAAAATTAAATAATTGGATTAGCCCTCAAGGTTGGCCTGATAAAGGATAAAATCACCAAGCGCGGCAACACCGTCATTCTTGCGCATTGACCCAAAGATAAATGGCCTTCCATTACGGGCGGTTGCTGTGTCTGCCGCCATGGTTTCAAGATTCACCCCGACATGGTGCGCAAGCTCGATCTTATTGACAACCAGCATATCGGATTTCGTCAGCGCCGGGCCTTTCTTGCGTGGAATATCGCCGCCCATGCAAACATCAATCACATAGATTGTGAGGTCAGCCAGTTCCGGGCTGAAGGTTGCTGCCAGATTATCACCGCCAGATTCAATCAGGATGATATCAAGATCCGGGATAGCGGCACAAAGATCGGCCACCGCCGCAAGGTTGACTGAGGCATCCTCGCGGATCGCAGTATGTGGACAGCCGCCAGTTTCAACGCCCCTAATCCGTTCGGTGGGGAGTGCCTGAACCCGCATCAGATATTCGGCATCCTCGCGGGTGTAAATGTCATTGGTGATCACTGCCATCGAAATCCTTGGTGCCAGATAGCGGCAAAGTGCCTCGGTCAAACTTGTTTTGCCCGCCCCGACTGGCCCGCCAATTCCAACACGCAACGGGCCATTGCGGCTGGCAATCTTGGTCTGAGTGCCAGCAGATTTTTGTTGATGACCGGTCATGTTCGATAAATCCTTGTTTCGAGGGTTTCGTGTAAGATAGAGGCATGGTCAGCCAGAATCGCATAACCGCCGACATCATCAAGTGGTGTTGTTGCTGCCTCATCAGCAAGCGTTGCGAAAGCCGGCATTAATCGGGCAAGAATAATCTGCCCGTCGGACTGTCCAAGTGGCACCGCCCGAACCGCTACTGAAATTAGATTGCTGATAAAGCTCTGCAAAAAAAAGCTCAGGCTAAGCCGCAGCTCGCACTCGAGATGCCGCGTCGCAAGCCCAGCCGCAACAGGATAGGCAAGCGGCGTGGATATCCCGATATCCAGCTGATAGACCTGCTGGGTAACGCGAGTGAAATTCATCCCGAGTTCGCGACTTTCCTGCGCCCGCTCAGCGCTCGACGATAACGCAAAAGCCAGCTCATTTATTGCCTCGATCTCGGCATTCCTGCCGCTGCCCGACTGTCCACCTTTGCTAGAATGCAGGCATACAGCATTGTAGGCATTCGCCATCAAAATCGCATCGTTACGACCACTTCCCCCGAGAAGAATCGTTGCAATCCAGTCATGCGCGCTGGTGGCGTCAACAACATCACCTGCGGCAATCGCAGCCTCGATGCCATGCGAATAGGAAAAAGCGCCAATCGGGAAAGCCGGTGAAAACAGCGCTGTCAGAACCTGTGTTTGATGGATGGTGTCAATTGATTCTGCCATGATCAATGCGCATGGCCATGCGTGCGACCAACACCATAAGCTCCGCCTTCAGGGTTGAACGGCGCCTCGGTTTTTGCCAATGTCGTCCCAAGCCGCACCAGCAAATCTTCCAAAACATGATCGCGGCGGATGACAAGGTAATCCTGCCTGATCTCGCATGGGGTGTGCCGATTGCCTATATGCCAGGCAATTTTCGCAAGGTTCTTGTGGCGTATTTCTACCACTGGCTCGGCTGCGGCGTGGATAATGATCTGGCGGCCATCATCCAGCAGAAAGGCATCACCCGCATCGAGCGAAACGGTTTCGGGCAGGTCCACAATAAACGGCATCCCGCAATCAGTAACCATCCGTTTGCGACGTAAAAACCGCGCCTCAAATTCCAGCGTGATCATCATATCCCCGTCGCGACGGGTAACATCGCGCTGGATATGACCGGCATATGATGGTGCCTGAGATTTAGCCTTATCCATCGTCTCACCCTACCCTAATAGAGGAAATAGCGCTGTGCCATTGGCAATTCATGCGCCGGCTCGCACGTTAATAGAACACCATCAGCGCGCACTTCATAGGTTTCCGGATTAACCTCTATATCGGGGCAATGGTTGTTATGCACCATATCGGCCTTTGAAATATCACGTGTATGGCTAACTGGTAGGGTTGTCTTGGCAAGACCTAGCTGGGATTTAATCCCCATGGCCTGCGCTGCATCACTGACAAATGTGACTGCCGAATGTTCAACAGAACGGCCAAGGCTGGCAAACATCGGGCGTGTGTAAACCGGCTGTGGCGTTGGGATGGATGCATTTGGGTCGCCCATTTGTGCCACCGCGATACTTCCCCCCAACAAGACCATTTCTGGTTTCACCCCAAAGAAGGCTGGCTTCCACAGAACCAAGTCCGCCCGCTTGCCAACAGCAATTGAACCAATATGGGGTGAGATGCCATGGGCAATTGCTGGATTAATCGTATATTTGGCGATATAGCGTTTCACACGCACATTGTCATTTTCACCCGTTTCCTCGGGCAAACGTCCCCGCTGTATTTTCATCTTATGCGCGGTTTGCCATGTCCGAATTATAACCTCGCCAACACGTCCCATCGCCTGACTATCCGATGCAATGATCGAAAACGCACCCATATCATGCAGAATATCCTCAGCCGCGATAGTCTCGCGCCGAATACGACTTTCAGCAAAAGCCACATCCTCAGGAATCGATTTATCCAGATGGTGACAGACCATCAGCATATCGAGATGTTCTTCCAGCGTGTTGACCGTATAGGGGCGCGTCGGGTTGGTTGATGAAGGAATGACAAATTGCTCGCCACAAATTTTGATAATATCTGGTGCGTGACCACCGCCGGCCCCTTCGGTATGGAAAGCATGAATGACCCGCTGTTTCATCGCTTTGACAGTGTTTTCAACAAAGCCACTTTCGTTAAGCGTGTCGGTGTGGATCATCACCTGAACATCCATTGCATCGGCAACCGACAAACAAGTGTCAATCGCTGCTGGTGTGGTGCCCCAATCCTCATGCAGTTTTAACGCGCAGGCCCCGCCGATAACCTGTTCTTCAAGTGCCATCGGCAGTGACGCATTTCCCTTGCCAGCAAAGGCGAGGTTCATCGCAAGGCCATCAGCCGCTTGTAGCATCCGGCCAATATGCCAGCTGCCCGGTGTGCAAGTGGTCGCCAGCGTGCCATGTGCCGGACCTGTCCCGCCGCCAAGCATCGTCGTGAGACCCGAATGCAGCGCATCATCTATCTGCTGCGGACAAATGAAATGAATGTGACTGTCAAACCCGCCCGCAGTCAGAATATGCCCCTCAGCTGCAATTGCCTCGGTTCCCGGCCCGATAATTATAGTAACACCCGGCTGGGTATCGGGGTTTCCAGCCTTGCCGATGGCGCAAATACGTCCGTCTTTTATCCCGATATCTGCCTTGTAAATACCTGCAACATCAATGACCAGCGCGTTGGTGATTACCGTGTCAACCGCGCCATCTGCACGGGTTACCTGCGACTGGCCCATGCCATCACGGATAACTTTACCGCCGCCAAACTTCACCTCTTCACCATAATGCGTCAGATCGTGCTCAAC
>JADHOR010000046.1 GCA_016778895.1 Candidatus Puniceispirillum sp. | reverse complement strand
GAGCTCGCCTACAGCTGCATGGGTCAAGACATTCACTGATTTTTCACGAAGTTGGATAAACAACCAAGCGATACCATGAACATCGAGGTTTGCCGACCAGTGCAAAAGGTTGTTTGGGCTATTAGGGCGTGGCATGAATTAATCCTCTAGCTATCAGATGGCTCAGAAGATCTAAAACTAAATAATGGCAAATGCCAAGGGCTAGCAGGAATAAATAGCTTAATTTAATCATGCATGCAATGATTTTGAAAATCGATCGGGTGTCCCACATTTTGCTGCAATAATTGATTTTGCAAAAGTTAATTTAAATTGCTTCAATGCCTCTACTAAAAGGCTCTATCATTTGAGTAAAAAATTATTCCTTAGAAAAATATGATTGATTAAATAAATGCACATCACGGTCAAAAGGAGGTTTGAATGGAATGCTGTGGACCGGGGTATGCTTCCCCACAAGATGCAATAAGAGCTCCACGCGAGTCATTACTCTACACAATTGCAATTTACACTGGCACCGGAATTCAGAAACCAGATTATTTGGCGACTGTGGATGTGGATCCTAACAGCCCAACTTTCAGCAAGGTGATCCATAGGCTTGAAATGCCTAATATTGGTGACGAGCTACATCACATGGGCTGGAATGCATGTTCGTCCTGCCATAGCGATGCGGAGATGGCACGTAAATACCTTCTTTTGCCAGGCGTGCGTTCAAATAACATATATGTTGTAGATACTGGTACAGATCCAACTGCGCCGCGCATTCACACCATTATTGACGGCGGTGAGATCAAATCCAAGGTCAATCTGTCTGGCCCGCACACGGTGCATTGTCTCGGTAGCGAAATTATTATTTCTTTCCTCGGCAATGCTAAGGGTGAGGCTCCAGGCGGCTATCTGCAATTAAACAAGAATTTTGAAATTGTTGGCCGATGGGAAAATTCCATGGGTGATATAAAATTTGGCTATGATTTTTGGTATCAACCCCGTCATAACGTTATGGTCAGTTCGGAGTGGGCTGCGCCAAATACATTTATGCCTGGGTTTGATTTAGAAGAAGTCGGGTATCTTAAATATGGACGTGAACTGCACTTTTGGGATTTTGAAAAACGCGAACCGTTAGAGAGCTTTTATCTTGGTGAAGATGGACTGATTCCTCTCGAGGTAAAGTTCCACCATAATCCTGACAGCTCTCACGGCTTTTGCGGAGCTGCGCTGAGCTCAAACGTCATTCACTGGTGGAAAAACGATACTGGAAGATGGCAGTGGGAAAAAATTATTGATGTTGAAAATGAACCACACCCTGACTGGCCTATTCCCATCCCAGGAGTTATGTCAGCGATCTTGATATCGATGGATGACAAATACTTATACCTCAATAACTGGTTGCATGGGGATATGAGGCAATATGATATTTCTGATCCACATAATCCAAAAATGACTGGTCAGATCTGGATGGGTGGATTACTTGGAAAAGGTCCAGTTGTAAATGGTGTAACCGTTGCTGGTGGTCCACAGATGTTTCAGCTTTCGCTGGATGGGCGCCGGCTATATGTTACGACGTCGTTATTTAGCACATGGGACAACCAATTTTACCCTGAAATTCGGGAGAAGGGTGGAGTGATGGTGATGGTTGATTGTGACCCAGAAAATGGTGGCATGTCCATCAATCCGAATTTCATTGTAGATTTTGGCAATGAGCCTAATGGACCAAGCCGGTGCCATGAAGCTCGTTATCCAGGTGGTGATTGTACAAGCGATATTTGGTTATGAAAATGATTACTATTGCCAATCGTGATAATGCAGTTTTTGAGGTTGGCGGTCGCAAACCACTACTTGAAGAGCTGATAGATCAAGGCGTTGATTTGCCATACGGATGCAGATATGGAGGGTGTATAACCTGTGCAGCAAAATTAATAGAGGGTGATGTTGATCAGCGGTCTCAAGTAGCGTTAAACAATCGACAATTGAGTGAAGGCTACATAGTTTTGTGTGTAGCCCGAGCCAAAAGTGACTGCGTCATTGAGGTTGGTGTAGAGAGTCACAACAAACTATATCGTAACCCATTTCTTGACCCATTGGCTCCGCACGAATTAAAAGCAGATATTGCGACATTGATGGATAAAAAATGATGGACCATAACGAGCCCTACACTGACGCTTACATTCAAGATATTCTTTCTTCGGTTAAAACAATTGCCATGGTTGGTGCCAGCCCTGATAAGACAAAATTTAGCTACGGCGTTTTGCGCGTTCTGCACGAAACTGGTTATGACATGATTCCAATTAACCCTAGACCTGGCCTTCAGGCTATTCGCGGGCTGAAGGTCTACCCCAGCCTCGCTTCAGTCGACCGAGCCGTTGACATGGTTGAGGTGTTTCGCAAGCCAGAAGATTTGTATGATATTGCCGAACAAGCCATTGCAATAGGCGCAAAAGTGTTATGGGGGCAAATCGGGGTCATTAATCATGATGCGGCGCGTCTGGCGGAAGATGCTGGCCTAAAAGTTGTAATGGACAGATGCCCAAAAATTGAATTGTTCCGCCCATTCTGGAAACCAAAGCTGCACCTTGGAATATGAGTGAACCAAATCAGATTGGAACTGAATGGGTTCGAGCGCTGGCCAAAATTGTTATTCAGGCCACAAGCGCTATTTTCGTATCTGGGACAACGCCAAGCGCAAGACAAACATCGCGGGTCAGATAGGGCCGATTCAAAGTATAGAAATGAAACTGATCAATACCATTATCCATTAAATCGGCGCAGATATCAGTCGCCACAACAACGGATAGAATGTCCTCGACGCCATTGCGTTTTGCCATGGCAAACTCGGCGTCAAGGCTGGCTGGAATACTGGCACCACACTGGCGGGAAAACTGTTTGACATTATCCCAGTTCTCGATGGGTAAAATGCCCGGAATAATCGGCACGCTAATGCCAGCCTTGACACAGCGGTCACGAAACCGAAGGAACAGCTCGCTATCAAAAAAGAACTGTGTAATCGCTGAAGTGGCACCGGCGTCAATTTTCCGCTTGAGCCAGTCAATATCTGCATTGGCATAGCGGGCTTCTGGATGGGGCTCGGGATAGGCGCCAACATGAATGGTCTTAATGTTGGTCGCTGCAAGACCCGCCACCAGATCCACTGAGTCTTGAAAGCCGCTCGGGTGCGGGCGAAAGCCGCCACTGCCTTTTGGGGCATCGCCGCGCAACGCAACAATTTGATTAACGCCAGCATCAACATAGGTTTTGGCAATGGCCAATGTTTCGGCCTTACTGGCATTCACACAAGTCAGATGCGCCGCAACATCAAGCCCAAAGCTCTTGCCAATGGTTTCCGTCATTTCTCTTGTAAGCTGGCGGGTCGTGCCACCCGCACCGTAAGTGACCGATACAAATTCGGGGTTTAGCGGAGCCAGAACATTGAGCGACTCCCAGAGATTAAAACTTGCCTGCAATGTCTTTGGTGGGAAAAACTCAAATGAAATTTTTGGCAGCTGGTTTACCATTAAAACTCTCCGATATTGCTCGACGCCCATCTGATCACCGATCTGGGCTTGATCCCCTAATTTATTTGTGCCAGAACTGTGATAGTGAAACAATTTCATAATAATCATAAACTTTATGAGAATTATTCATGAACATTGAGCTTCGTCATCTTCGCACCATCATGGCAATTCATTCTGCCGGATCAGTGGCACAGGCGGCAGAACAGCTGCATATTACGCAATCGGCACTATCGCATCAGATCAAGGGGATCCGTGATCAGCTTGGGGTTGACCTCTTTGTCAAAAACACCAAACCGATGCGTTTGTCTGCTGAGGGATTGCGGTTCTTGCGGGCGGCTGAACGGATATTGCCGGAGATTGATTTGCTGAAAGCAGAGTTTGACAATCTGCAGCGCGGCGAGGCTGGCAGGCTGCATATTGCGATTGAATGTCATGCCTGTTTTGAATGGCTGTTTCCGGTTTTGAACCTGTTTCGCCATGACTATCCCGATGTTGATGTTGACATCCGTCCCGGGCTGGCCTTTCGGGCATTAAAGGCACTGGTTGATGAGGAAGTTGATATTGTCATCTCGTCCGACCCTGAAGATATTCCCGGTGTCGAATTCCATCAGCTTTTCGCTTATGCGCCAACATTTCTTTCGGCCAAAGCCAACCCACTATCCTGCAAGGACTATGTTGATGCGCACGATTTCAGTGATCAGACATTGATCACCTATCCGGTTGAGCGAACTCGTCTCGATATTTTTAGCCAGCTATTAATTCCTGCCAAAATTGAACCGAAACTGATTAGGCAGGTTGAACTGACCGCAGTTATGCTGATGCTCGTCGGGGCGAATAAGGGGGTTGCGGTATTGCCGGACTGGGTTATTCGCTCGGCCGATGTCGGCGAGGGGCTGGTCACGCTACCGGTCACCAAACACGGTCTCGTGCGCCAGCTCTATGCGGCGGTGCGCCGCGATGATGAAGCCAAGCCCTTCATGGAACGGTTTATCGCGCTTGGCAAAGAGGGGCAAGCGCATGCCAAGAGACAGCTGCTTAGCCCCTAAATGTTGGCTCCTTAATGATAGGCTGCTGCAGGTTAAACGACTGGCGGCCGCGCACAGACCTGATCATAGGCATAGCGTGTTTTCAGCATGCCATCATATTCAAAGATATCGAGCATCGCCTCATAGCCGGCGTCAGTGATGTCGATATGGCGTGTCCAGACCCCCATTTTCTGATAGGTGCCAATGCAATCGGCAAGCACTGCCTCGTCAATATTTGGGAATAACGGCTTTTCAGCGCGGGCAATCTCGGCCGCAGGTGTATCATTCATATAGTTGCGGGTCTTGATATAGGCGCGGGTAAATGCCTTGGCCTCATCGGTTGCCAGCCATTCAGGCTTGGCGGCAAGGCTAGAAAAGCCACAAAGCCCGATCGTCGGGCCAAGCGCGGTCACGACATGACCAACACCATCAGCCTCAAGCTGCTGCGGAGCCGGGCCTTGTTGGTGTATATACTGACCGGTACCGGCGCGGTAGGCCTTGTCCATTTCGCCGCCATTGCCGGCATCAATGATCTTGATCTTGTTGATATCAACGCCACCTTTGTAACAGGCATATTTAAACATTGTCATCGGCTGGCCGCCATGATGCACCAGCACTTCTGCGCCCTCTAGCTTATCCCAGCTAAAAGCTGGATCGGCATCACGGCCGGTCAGGAAGAATCCGTCCATCTCATTGATCTGGGCAAAATGCACACAAGTCGGAACCTCGCCCTTGTTCAGGGTGTTAAATCCCTGACTGAGGGTCGATTGCACAACATCGGCGCTGCCATCATCCAATGCCGTGATTGCGGTCACGCCGGGTGCGGCCACCGTATATTCAAAGTCCAGCCCTTCGTCTTTCAGAAAACCGCCGGTCATTGTTGAAATCAACGGCGAATAGAAGGCCGAAAAAAGGGTAAATTGGATATTGATTTTACTCATGGAAAAATGCTCCGATGATGGGTCAAACAAGGGTAAAGCCTGGCCGGTACGACGATCGTAAACACCGATGGCTGGCCGCTGCGATCATGTTAGCCTTAAGCGCGCACCATAGCCAAATGGAAAATCGAAGTGAACCAAGACAGTGTCAAAATTTTTGAGATGAGCCCGCGTGACGGGTTGCAAAATGAGCCTGTTTCAATCCCAACCGATGCTAAAATCAAGCTGGTCAATCTGCTGTCAAAATGTGGCTTTAGCCATATCGAGACGACCAGCTTTGTGAGCCCAAAATGGGTACCGCAACTGGCCGATGGTGATGCGGTCATGGCGGGGATTGCGCGCCAGCCCAATATTTCCTACGCCGCGCTGGTGCCAAATATGAACGGCTTTGAACGTGCGGTGGCTGCCGGGGCTGATCAGATCGGTATTTTTGCTGCAGCATCGGAAAGTTTTAGCCAGAAGAACATCAATTGCAGCATCGCCCAGAGCCTTGATCGGTTCGAATCAGTAATGGTGGCGGCGCGGACACATAAGATTGCGGTGCGCGGCTATATCAGCATGGTTGTCTATTGCCCTGATGAGGGCCAGATCGCGCCCCGGATTGTGGCTAATCTGGCAGCCAGAATGATGGATATGGGCTGTTATGAAATCTCGCTGGGTGACACGGTTGGCATGGCCGAACCAGATGAAATCCGGCGCCTTCTTGATGTATGTGTCCGGTCGGTTGACGGGCAATATCTGGCCGGCCATTACCATGATACGAGCGGTTATGCAGGTGCCAATATTCGCGCAAGCCTGCCTTATGGGCTGCGCTGTTTTGATGCGTCGGTTGGCGGGCTTGGCGGCTGTCCCTATGCGCCAGGCGCGGCAGGCAATGTGGCCAGCGAGGCGGTGGCGCATATGCTAGCCGGTGCGGGTTTTGCGACCGGACTTGATCTTGATGCGCTCGGCGTTGCGGCAGAGTTTGCCACCAGTCTTCGCGGCCTAACGCCGAGCCCGCTAACGTCGAGCTGAGGAAAACCCTAAATATTTTACGCCTGCAAGAGGAATTTTATCATGTCTGATTTGCCAATTTCTGGGCCAATTATTGAAACCCATGAGGCCAGCGGTATTGTCTATCTTTGTTTGAACCAGCCGGATCGGCATAACGCGCTATCGCCTGAGATGATTGCCGCGCTTCATGCCGCCTTTGTCCGGCTTGGTGATGATCCCGGGTGCCGGCTGATTTGCCTCAAGGCCGCCCCGTCGAATAAGCAACGGGCAGGTCATAAAGCGGCGGTGGGCAGTTTTTGTGCGGGCGGTGACCTTCAATGGATGCGCCAGCAAATTGAGGCACCACGCACCAGCCGCATGGCCGAAGCGGCAAAATTAGCCAATCTGTTGCGGGTGATGAACGGATTTCCAAAACCATTACTTGGTGCTGTGGACGGCAACGCCTTTGGTGGCGGTATTGGCGTGCTGGCGGTTTGTGATGAAGTTCTGGCCGCGGATAATCTTACCTTTGGCCTGACCGAAACGCGCCTAGGGCTGATACCGGCGACGATTAGCCCTTATGTTGTGGCGCGTATCGGGGCA
>JADHOR010000022.1 GCA_016778895.1 Candidatus Puniceispirillum sp. | reverse complement strand
AGTAATAACGCCGCTTTTAAAGCAGAGTTTTCCAATATCGGCAGTTTGCCGACGAAATACTCGCCAACAAGGAGATTGAACTAAAGAAATTGTCCGATTATCCGCTTGCGCGGCGCGGTGCGGCCATGCCATTTTGGAGCCATGATGGGCGCCGGCTGGTGCTGGTTGATGCAGGGTAAAGCTTGCTGCCGGTAGGCCGGTTTGATAGGCGTCAGGGATTAAACAGAATGAGTGAGGCCGGCCAATGCGGCAATATCTTGATTTATTGCAACGGATCCTGGACGAGGGGGTTGATCGTGGCGATCGCACTGGTACCGGTACGCGGGCGGTCTTTGGGCATCAGATGCGGTTTGACCTAGCCGATGGTTTTCCTCTTTTGACAACAAAAAAGCTGCATATCAAATCGATTATCCATGAATTGCTCTGGTTCATCAGTGGCGATACAAACATCCGCTATCTGCAGGAAAACGGCGTATCCATCTGGAATGATTGGGCCGATGAGAATGGCGATCTGGGGCCAGTTTATGGAAAGCAATGGCGTCGTTGGCATACGCCTGATGGTACTGAGATTGATCAGCTTGCCGATTTGATTGCGATGATCAAAACCAACCCCAACTCGCGGCGCCTGATGCTTTCGGCTTGGAATCCCGCTGATGTGCCGAATATGGCCTTGCCGCCGTGTCATTGCCTGTTTCAGTTTCAGGTCGCCAATGGCCGCCTGTCCTGTCAGCTTTACCAGCGCAGCGCCGATTGTTTTCTGGGCGTGCCGTTTAACATTGCGTCCTATGCGTTGCTGACCCATATGATTGCTGCGATTTGCGGGCTAAAGGCGGGAGAGTTCGTGCATACGCTTGGCGATGCGCATTTATATGCAAATCATTTTGAGCAAGCGCGTGCACAATTGACCCGCACGCCGACCAAATTACCCCAGCTTGTGATCCATAATGTGCCAGATCAGATTGAAGGATTTAAATTTGAGGATTTCGAGATAGCTGACTATGTCGCCGCGCCGCACATTGCCGCGCCGATCGCGGTTTAGCAAGCATGGCTATGATCACAATGACAGCCGTCGTTGCAATGGCGCAAAACCGGGTGATTGGCGATGGAAAAGGGCTGATCTGGCACATCCCCGACGATTTGCGGCGGGTCAAAATGCTGACAATGGGCTGTCCGTTGATTATGGGGCGCAAGACATGGGACTCGATCGGCCGACCGTTGCCAGGCCGCGGCAGTATCGTCATGACCCGTGATCAAAATTGGGCGGCAGATGGCGCGGTTGCTGTTGCGACGATGCCAGCGGCGATCATTGCGGCGCGTGACTGGATCGAGGTAAATGCCGAGGCTCGGCCGGAAATTATCCTGTTTGGTGGCGGTGAGGTTTATCATCAGGGGCTGGATTATTGCCATAAGGTTGAGCGAACGGTCATTGACGCCGCGCCTAATGGTGGCGCCAATGCCGCGTTTTTTCCCGATTTACCGGCTGACCAGTGGGATATCGAAATCGAAGCCCACATTTCCGCAACCGACGCCGTGCCGGCGTACCGCTATGATCGTGCGGTTAGGCGCAGCGACCCAAAGCCCATGTTTTAGGCTAATTCATGAGCTGGCACTCTAACCCTGTGCGGCGATTTTTTTCGTCGCTGCTTGGTCGCTATTCAACAATAATTTTTGGGCCTGCCTTTTGGGTGTTGCGCTCAAGCGTTTGCAAAACAGCTGTAGCAATCGCGGTGTAATGGACGGCATGCGGGCTATCGGGCTGGCTGGCGACAATCGGTGTACCCTCATCTGAGGTTGCCCGGATTGCCATTTCCAGCGGCACTTCGCCAAGGAACGGTACGCCTAGCTTGGCGGCCTCGGCGCGGGCGCCACCATTGCCGAATATGTCATGCCGTGCGCCGCATTTGGTGCATAGGAAATGGCTCATGTTTTCGACAATGCCCAACAATGGCACATTGACCTTGCGGAACATATTCAGCCCCTTGCGCGCATCGATCAGCGCCAAATCCTGAGGCGTTGAGACAATCACCGCGCCAGCCAGCGCGGCACGCTGTGACAGTGTTAATTGCGCATCGCCTGTGCCTGGCGGCATATCAATGACCAAAATATCCAGCCCGTCCCAAGCAACATCACGCAGCATCTGCTCGATGGCGCTCATCACCATTGGCCCGCGCCAGATGGTTGGCGCATCCTCGGCAACAAGATAGCCGATCGACATGGTTTGCAGCCCCCAAGCCTCAATGGGCACAATTTTATTGTCGGCGCTTTGTGGTTTGCGGTTCAGTCCAATAAGCCGTGGTAGCGATGGGCCGTAAATATCAGCATCCAGAATGCCCACTTTTTTGCCAAGCGCCGCCAATGCCAGCGCCAGATTGATCGAAGTGGTCGATTTGCCAACACCGCCTTTGCCAGATGCGACCGCGATGACGTGTTTTGCCGGCTGGTGTGGTTCGGCCTGCATCTTTTGGCCTGCACCAATTGGCGTGCCGCGATCATCACCTTTGCTTGGCATTGAAGGGCCAGCCTGATGCGCCGTTAGCATTGCCGTTGCCGATAATACGCCGTCAAGCGCCAGTAAGGCCTTTTCTGCCATGCTGCGCAGCTGGTCAGCCTTGTCCTTATCCTTTGGATCAATCTCAATGGTAAAGCCGATATTGCCATCTTTGATGACGATCCCTGAAACTGCACCAGCATCAACAATTGAGCGGTCTGATCCCGGCATCTGGACAGCAGCAAGTGCTTCGGTAATTTTTCTCTCGTTCAATTCGTTTGTCATTCTTGAAATCAACCGCTTCTATGCAAATATGAAAAAGATAGTTAGTTGAACCTGTGACATAAGCCTTTGACAGCTGTTTTGCAAGATAAGGGTGGTAATTGACACGGCAGCAATGATAACAAGGCCAAGATTTAGAGACGGTGAACCAAAATTTCCGCGACGCGGTGCCAAAAGCGCTGCAGAGCGGAGTTTAAACGGCGAGGGAGCGAGAGCATCATGCCATGGAATAATCAAGGCGGCCAAGGCGGCGGTGGCCCATGGGGTCAAGGCGGTGGCAAAGGCGGCAGCCCGTGGGGGCAAGGTGGCGGGGGTCAACCGCCACAGGATGTTGATGCGGTAATCCGCCAGTTTGGCGAGACATGGCGCCGTATGATGCCAAGCGGCGGCGGTGGCCGGTCGGCCATGCTGCTGCTTATTGTGTTTGGCCTGATTTGGGCGGCAACTGGTTTTTACCGGGTAAACCCGCAGCAGCAGGGTGTTGTTCTGCGTTTTGGCGAGTGGGTGCGTACCAGCCCGCCCGGCCTGCATTATCACCTGCCTTATCCGATTGAAACGGTGCTTCGGCCCGAGGTCACACGCGACAACCGTATCGAGATTGGGTTTCGTGATGTAACTGGCAATTCGTCATCACGCCGTGATATCGCTGACGAAAGCCAGATGATTACCGGTGACGAGAACATTGTTGATATTGATTTCGTCGTTTTCTGGCGTATCTCGGATGCGGGTGAATATCTCTTTAATCTTGCCGAGCCAGATGAAACCATCAAGGTTACAGCCGAGGCGGTGATGCGTGAAATTATTGGCAGAACGCCAATTCAGGTTGCGTTAACCGAAGGCCGTCAATCCATCCAAGTGCAGGCACGCCAGCAATTACAAGATTTGCTGAGTGAATATGGTGCCGGCGTGCGGGTGCGCGATGTTCAGCTGCTGGCAGTTGATCCGCCAGCCGATGTTATCGACGCCTTCAACGAGGTTCAGCGTGCGCGCCAAGACCGCGATAGGCTGAAGAATGAGGCCGAAGCCTTTAGCAATGATATCGTGCCGCGGGCTCGTGGTGCGGCGGCAAAGTTAATCGCCGAAGCCGAAGCCTATCAGGCTGAAGTGGTCAACCGCGCGACTGGTGATGCGTCACGTTTTGACCAGATTTTCCAGGCCTATTTGAAAAATAAAGACGTCACGCGTGAGCGTATCTACATCGAGACTGTCGAAGAGATTTTCTCGAATGTTGAGAAAGTCATCATTGACGGCAAAGACGGTGGAAGCGGCGTTGTGCCTTATCTGCCACTCAAAGAATTGAACAAGTCTGCGGGGGTAAAGTGACATGGCATCATTTCGTTTAGCGACTGTTGCGCTGTTGTTTGTAGGTGGCCTTGCCGCTTATAATTCAGCCTTTACCGTGAATCAGACCCAACAGG
Organism: Candidatus Puniceispirillum sp.; assembly: GCA_016778895.1. GTDB lineage: Bacteria > Pseudomonadota > Alphaproteobacteria > Puniceispirillales > Puniceispirillaceae > UBA3439. Next base: position 26,280 of record JADHOR010000022.1, on the reverse strand, counting down.
CACTTGTGCTGCAATTGGGCGAGCCAAAGCGGACGATTCAGGAACCTGGCCTTGCGTTTAAGCTGCCGTTCATTCAGGATGTCACCTATTACGAAAAGCGGGTTTTAAGCCTAATCCCTCAGGATGCCGAAGAGGTGATCCTGTCTGATCAGAAGCGTTTGAAAGTGGATGCCTATGCCCGCTATCGGATTTCTGACCCGTTGCTGTTCTATCAAACAGTCCGCAATGAGTCGGGTGCGCGCGGACGGCTTGAGGCGATCATCGATTCGTCGGTTCGCCGGGCACTGGGCCGGGAAACATTGGCATCAATCCTGACGGGGCAGCGTAACGACATTACCCGATCGATTGGTGATGAGGTGAACGAGTCCGTAACATCGCTTGGTATCCAAATCATTGACGTGCGCTTGCGCCGTGCTGATTATCCAGAAGCGACCAGCCAGAACATCTTTAACCGGATGAAATCTGAGCGAACAAGAGAGGCCAAGGAATTCCGCGCGACAGGTGAAGAAGAAGCGCAGAAAATTCGGTCAGCCGCTGAAAAGGTGCGTACAGTGATCATTTCTGAGGCACAGCGCACATCGCAGGAAACACGCGGTGCGGGTGACTCAGAAGCCATTCGTATCTATGCGGACAGTTTTGGTCAGGACGCCGAGTTCTTTGCTTTTTACCGGTCAATGGAGGCCTATCGCAAATCGTTTGGCGAGCAGGACACCTCAATGGTGCTGTCGCCGGATAGCAAGTTCTTCCGCTTCTTCTTGGACAAGGACGGTTCGCCTTCAAAGTAGAGGTTAAAAAATAATCAGGGGGCCGGTTGCGTGGCGGGTTAGGCGTTCATATCTAACTAGCCAGTGCAGCCGGCCCTTTTTTATAGATTGTTTCGTGGAGTCATTCGCCTTGTTTGGGGTCTTGTTTCAGCGGCTCTTATGGAATGAACCGAAATGAACACGAAGCCGCCTTTTTTTGGTCATGCTGTTACGGCATGTCTTTAGGCAATCATTACCCGTATTTGCGGGTGGTTATTGTCATCTTAAATTGACCCCATTGCCCTAAGGGAGTGTTTATTATGCTTGTCAGACTGTTGCAGCCAATCCAGCAGCCTCTAATTCGAAGGCGTTTGCCTCATTGGCGCACGGATATTCTGGTATGGCTTGCCGTTGCCATTACAATCATCTTCGTGTCGGTTGGTATCTCGGCGGCAGAACGCCCAAATTCATTTGCGGATCAGGTTGAAAAACTATCGCCATCAGTGGTGAATATTTCGACAACAACCGTCGTAAATGACGGGCCGAGTGCAGATATGCCGCAATTCCCGCCCGGGTCACCATTCGAAGAATTCTTTAAAAATTTTGGTGATAATAACCGCCAACGCAAGGCGCAGTCACTTGGCTCGGGCTTTATTATTGATGCTGAAGGCATTGTCGTCACGAATTACCATGTGATCGAAAATGCCGAGGAAATTCGGGTCATTCTTGCTGATGAAACCAGCTTTACTGCCAAGGTGCTGGGTCAGGACAAGAAAACCGATATTGCGGTGCTGAAGATTGAACCGGGTGAAACCAAGCTCACAGCTGTTGCTTTTGGCAATTCGGATGATTTGCGGGTTGGCGATTGGGTGCTGGCGATCGGTAATCCGTTTGGCCTTGGCGGTACGGTTACAGCGGGGATTGTCTCGGCGCGTGGGCGCGATATCGGCAATGGCCCTTATGATGATTTCATCCAGACCGATGCCTCGATAAATCGCGGTAACTCGGGTGGCCCATTGTTTAATGTCGAAGGTGAGGTGATTGGTATTAACACCGCGATCTACTCGCAATCAGGTGGTTCAGTGGGGATTGGCTTTGCGATTTCATCAAACCTTGCTAGCCGCGTGGCAAGCCAGCTTGTTGAGTTTGGCCAGACACGGCGTGGTTGGCTTGGCGTGTTTATTCAGGAAGTAACGCCTGACATTGCGGAATCGCTTGGCCTGAAAGAAGCTGCCGGTGCGCTGGTGTCATCGGTCAACGAAAACAGCCCTGCTGCTAAGGGCGGCGTTCAACCAGGTGACGTGATCTTGAAATTTGATGGCAAGCTGATCGACAAGATGCGTGATCTGCCGCGTATTGTTGCGGAAACCGATATTGGTACAAAGGTTGACGTCGAACTGTTCCGTCAGGGCACCGCAAAAACCGTTAAGATTACGCTTGGCGAGCTGGAAAAGGCTGAACTTGTGGGCCTTGCTGGCGGCGATAAAAAAGATGGTGAACAGAGAAAGCAAAGCTTTGCTAGCCTTGGCTTTTCAGTGCAGAGCCTGACGCCGAAACTTGCTGGCGAAATGGGGCTTGATGCGGATAAAACCGGCGTTGTTGTCAGCGAAGTGATTGCTGGCAGTCCGGCCGCAGATAAGGGGCTTCAGGTTGGTGATATTCTGCGCCGATTTGGGCAGCGTCCGGTTGCCGGCGTGACCGAGCTTGCCAAGGATATTGAGGGAGCGGAACAGGGTGGCCGGTCAGGAATTTTGATCCTGATCGAGCGCGAGGGCCGTGAACGCTTTATCCAGATCAGTTTTGCCAAGAAATAGGCGAGCCCTAAACCTTTCGGGCGCATTGCCATTAAGATGCGCCCGCGCTGATATAAATAAAAGGGGCCCGTTTTCGGCCCCTTTTTCCGTCTGTTGGTATAGACGGCAAATATCTGCCAGCGCGATGCCTAACCGGTAACAATATCGCTGTCTTGATAGCCTTGCAGATATAACAGCCCTTTAAGGTCAGTGTGATTTAACTGGATTGCAACCTCGCTCAAAAGTAGTGGTTTGCCGTTGAATGCTACCCCCATCCCCGCGGCTTGCAGCATGGCAAGATCATTTGCGCCATCGCCAATGGTTGCCGCCTCGTTGGGGGTGATGCCGTGAAGCGTGCAATAATGCGCTAAATAGCCTGCCTTGGCATCACGGTCGAGAACGGGTGTTTGCACTGTTCCCAGAATTTTTCCATCGGCAATATGCATGTGGTTGGCGTGATGGTTATGAAATCCGCAAACTGCCGAAACCGGACCTGTGATCACGTCAAATCCACCAGACACCAGATAGCATCTGGCACCATTGGCGCGCATCGTTTGAACAAGTTCTATCGCGCCTGATGTTGGGGTGGCTTCGGCAATCAACTGATCGAACAGGCTGCTGGGCTTCCCTGCCAGCATCGCCACCCGTTCAAACAGCGCCCCTTCAAAGTCAATTTCACCCGTCATGGCACGTTTAGTAATGGCGGTGACCGCGTCGCCTAGGCCGGCGAGCACTGCAAGATCATCCAGTGACTCACCGTTGATAATCGTGCTGTCCATATCGGCAATCAGCATTTGTTTGCGGCGGCCAGCAAGCGGGATTATATTGACATCCAATCCCAGCTCGGCGGCATTACTGCGCAATGTTCGGAATTCCAGACTATGCGTCAGGCTTGCTGCGTTAAAACTGACATCCGGATCACAAATCAACTGGGCGGCATAGCCCTGATGGAGCCATTGTGGCGTTTCTTCCGGCTGTAAAAAGTCATAATGATTTGCCAGCTTTGCTAGCCATGATGCCGCATCACTGGCAGATGATGGCTGCTTGGAGGTTGAAAAAACAAGTGCATGATGCATAGTGCAATCACCTGCCGCCACACGGCTCATTGGAGTAGATTGTTGTCAAATACAGCGCAAAATGCCCCGAATAATACGACGAGCAATAAATATATCATGATTGCAGGTCCGACTGCATCAGGTAAATCAAAGCTGGCTGTTGATCTTGCGGCGCGGATTGATGGCGAGGTGATTAACGCTGACTCGATGCAGCTCTATGCTGATCTGTTTGTTTTGACGGCACGCCCTTCGGCTACTGATATGCAGGATATTCCGCATCATCTTTATGGTGTTCTGGATGCGGCGCACCGGGCGTCGGTTGCTGAGTGGCTGGATTTGGCAGCGAGCGCGATGGAGGTGGTGCGCGGGCGCGGAAAATTGCCGATTATCATTGGCGGCACCGGAATGTATCTTGATGCGGCGATCAACGGAATTGCGCCAATCCCTGATATACCCAAACCTATCCATGACGATTGCACCGCGCTTTACCAGAAAATTGGCGGGGCCACATTTCGCCAGCGGCTTTCGGCGCATGATCCGGTGGTGGCGGGACGACTTACCGATGGTGATCGCCAACGACTAATTCGTGCCATGGGGGTTTTTACCGCGACCGGAACGCCGCTTGGGCAATGGCAGGCCGCACCGCATGAGGGCGCCCTGCCCGGCAGGGCGGTAAAGCTGGCTATGTTGCCGCCGCGGGAACTGCTGTATCAACGGATCGATGCGCGTTTCGATGTGATGCTGCAACAAGGCGCGATGGACGAGGTGCGCCAGCTTTGCCAGCGCCAGCTTGATCCGTCATTACCACTGATGAAGGCGCTTGGCGTGTCAGCACTGAAATCGGTGCTTGACCAGTCGATGACAATTGACGAGGCCGCCTATGTCGCCAAGCGCGATAGTCGTCATTACGCAAAACGGCAAATGACATGGCTGCGGAATAATTATAATACACAAATTGCCCTAGATAAGAAATTATCGGAAAGTTTTTTAGAAAGTATCTTTTCACTTATTCGCTAAAAGTGGTTGACCCATCAGTCAAAAACTGGCACTACATTCCGATAATCCAAGCTGTTCCCTTGAAATTAAGGATTTAGTGATGACGTGGCACTGTATAGCGCGTCATGGCAACTTATTTCGAGGCCGATAGCAAAGTCTTTTCGGATGGGTTGGACGTGATTTGGTCGGCCGGAAAATTACTGCGACGAATTTAATAAGTTAATGGGAAACGAAACAATGGCGAAATCTGCCCCCACAGACCGCAAGCAGGCGGCATCGGAAAATGGCGTGCTGGCGTTAGCTGGTGCGGAAATACTTTTAAAGACGCTCGAAGATGAAGGGGTTGAGGTCATTTTTGGCTATCCGGGTGGTGCGGTATTGCCAATCTATGACGCCTTATTCAAAAATAACAAAATCAGGCATATTTTGGTGCGCCATGAGCAGGCGGCGGTACATGCTGCTGAGGGTTATGCACGCTCAACCGGCAAGGTTGGTGTGGTGCTGGTAACATCAGGGCCGGGCGCAACCAACGCGGTGACCGGCCTTACCGATGCGTTAATGGACTCGGTTCCAGTGGTGTGCCTGACCGGTCAGGTACCAACACACCTTATTGGTAATGATGCGTTTCAAGAGGCCGATACAACCGGTATCACGCGAGCCTGTACCAAGCATAATTATCTGGTAAAAGATGGCGATGTGCTGCAACAAACTGTTGCTGAAGCATTCCATGTCGCGCGGTCGGGACGCCCTGGCCCGGTGCTGATTGATCTGCCAAAAGACATTCTGATGGGCGAGTATGATTACAAAACTGTTGGCGTTGCCGCAGTGGCAAAACAACGCTATGTGCCGCAGACCCGCCCTGATGCTGAGGCTATCAAGGCGGCGGTGGCGATGCTGAAACGCGCCGAGCGCCCGATTATCTATGGCGGTGGCGGGATCATTAATTCAGGGCCAAAAGCATCGGCCTTGTTGCAGCAGCTGGTCGATATGACCGGGTGGCCGACAACCTTGACATTAATGGGTCTTGGCGCTTTGCCTGCATCAGACAAGCATTTTCTGGGGATGCTGGGGATGCATGGCACCTATGAGGCAAATTGGGCAATGCATGATTGCGATATTATGCTGAATATCGGCGCGCGTTTTGACGATCGCGTGACCGGCCGGATCAGCGGGTTTTCGCCGAAATCAGAAAAGATTCATATCGATATTGATCCGTCATCGGTGAATAAGAACGTCAAGGTTGACCTGTCAATCATCGGTGATGCGACGACCGTTCTGGAAATGCTGATCGCTGAAATGAAGGTGCAATCTTTTGCTCCGCATGAAGCATCGCTGACAAAATGGTGGAAACAGATCAAAAGTTGGCAAAAAATCAATTGTCTTGGTTTTGATCAGGGGGCTGATGTCATCAAGCCGCAGCACGCCATCAAGCGGCTGTGTGAAATGACCCAGGATCGTGACTCCTACGTCACAACCGAGGTCGGACAGCATCAAATGTGGGCGGCGCAATATTTCGATTTTGAAAAGCCAAACCGCTGGATGACATCAGGCGGACTTGGCACCATGGGGTATGGCCTGCCAGCCGCACTCGGGGTGCAGGTGGCCCATCCTGACGCATTGGTCATTGATATTGCCGGTGAAGCCTCGTTCATGATGAACATGCAGGAATTATCGACCTTGGCCCAATATAGCCTGCCGGTAAAAATGTTCATTATCAATAATGAGTGGATGGGAATGGTGCGGCAGTGGCAGGAACTGATCCATGGTGGTCGTTATTCCGAGTCATATAGCGCCTCATTGCCCGATTTCCGCAAGCTGGCTGATACGTTTGGCATGGTCGGATTAGTTGCCGAAAAACCGGATGACTTGGATGGTGTGATCACCGAAATGTTGGCGACGCCGGGGCCAGTTATTGCCGATATCCGCGTTGCCAAGGAAGAAAACTGCTTCCCGATGATCCCCTCAGGGGCGGCGCATAATGAAATGCTTTTGGGGCCTGCGGATCAGGCTGCCAAGCCAATTTCCGAAGAAGGTATGGTGCTGGTTTAGGCCGGCCATTAAGGAGCTTTATCGACATGAGCATTAATGAAATAATTGAACGCCATATTATTTCGGTTTTGGTAGATGACGAGCCGGGCGTACTAGCGCGGGTGATTGGGCTGTTTTCCGGGCGTGGCTACAATATTGAAAGCCTCACCGTTGCCGAGGTTGAATGGAGCCGCGGTCTGTCACGGATTTCGATTGTGACGTCTGGGACGCCAATGGTGATTGAACAGATCAAGGCACAGCTATCGCGTCTGGTGCCAATCCATTCGGTCTGTGATTTGACCGAAATGGGCGCCGCTATTGAACGTGAATTGGCCTTGGTAAAAATCATCAATGATGGTGATAACCGGATTGAGGCATTGCGCATCGCTGATACTTTCCGTGCAAGAACACTGGACAGCACACTAGATAGTTTTGTATTTGAGGTGACAGGAAATTCGTCAAAGGTTGCTGCTTTCATTGATTTGATGCAGTCGCTTGGTGATGTGGAAATCGCGCGGACAGGTGTTTCGGCTATTTCACGTGGCAACCGGATCGATTTAACGGCTAAATAAACCGGCGAAATTAGCGAATTTACGCAAGAGTCTGGATCACACCGCAAAAATTTGTGGTGCGATGTTATATTTAAATAGGTTGGTCATGAGTATCTGGCATTAGGGCCAGCAACGGATCAGCCGTCAAATGAGGAGAAAACTGTCAATGCGTGTCTATTACGATCGTGATGCCGATGTTGGGCTGATCAAGAAAAAGAAGGTTGTTATTGTAGGTTATGGCAGCCAAGGTCATGCCCATGCAGCAAACTTGAAAGATAGTGGCGTTGCTGAAGTTGCCGTCGCGTTGCGGACGGACTCGTCAAGCCGCGCAAAGGCCAGCGATGCCGGTTTTGAGGTCATGGATGTTGCTGAAGCATCAAAATGGGGCGATGTAATCATGATGCTGACCCCTGACGAGTTGCAGGCTGATATTTATGCTGATGATATTGCTGAAAATATCCGTCCGGGTGCGGCGATTGCTTTTGCCCATGGTTTGAATGTTCACTTCAATCTGATCGAGCCACGGAATGACATTGACGTTTTCATGGTTGCGCCAAAAGGTCCGGGCCACACAGTCCGTTCAGAATATGTAAAAGGTGGTGGCGTTCCTTGCCTGATTGCTGTGCATCAGGACTCATCTGGAAACGCTCATGAAATCGGCCTTTCATATGCTTCTGCTGTTGGTGGTGGCCGTTCAGGCATCATCGAGACCACATTCAAAGAAGAGTGTGAAACCGATTTATTCGGAGAGCAGGCAGTTCTCTGTGGCGGCCTTTGCGAATTGATCAAGGCCGGTTTTGAGACATTGGTCGAAGCAGGTTATGCGCCTGAAATGGCCTACTTTGAGTGTCTGCATGAAGTCAAACTGATTGTAGATCTGATTTATGAAGGCGGTATCGCTAACATGAATTACTCAATCTCGAACACCGCCGAATATGGCGAATATGTCACTGGCCCACGGATTATCACCGACGAGACCAAGGCCGAGATGAAGCGCGTTCTTGAAGATATTCAGGCTGGCCACTTTACCCGTGACTGGATGCTTGAGAATAAGGCTCGTCAAACCAGCTTTAAGGCCATTCGTCGCCGGAATGCCGAACATCCAATCGAGCAGGTTGGGGGTGAATTGCGCGCTATGATGCCTTGGATTGGTGCAAATCGCCTCGTCGACAAGGCAAAGAACTAGTTTTTGCCACTTTGTTGATGTAATGGTAACTTATAGCGTGAAGGGCCGCTTGGCGCTTCACGTTACTTGCGGCTATCATCCTGATTATCCGCACAAAAGACGCTTCGCCGTTACCAGCGGCTGAAATTTGGAGATGCGATATGTTTGGTGCAATTCTTGGTCTTTTCTCGGCTGATATTGGTATTGATCTCGGAACTGCAAATACGCTGGTGTACGTCAAAGGGCGGGGTATTGTTTTAGATGAGCCATCGGTTGTTGCCATGGCGGAAATTAGAGGCAAGACCCATGTTTTGGCGGTTGGCGAAGAAGCCAAGGTGATGCTCGGTAAGACGCCCGGCAATATTCGCGCAATTCGCCCGATGGCTGATGGTGTGATTGCTGATTTCGAAGTTGCCGAAGAAATGATCAAGCATTTTATTCGCAAGGTGAATGGCCGGATGTCGTTTGCCAGCCCGCAGGTTATTGTTTGCGTACCGTCAGGCTCGACCGCGGTTGAACGCCGCGCCATTCAGGAATCAGCCGAGGCCGCAGGTGCGCGACGGGTCTTTTTGATTGAAGAGCCGATGGCCGCGGCGATTGGTGCCAATCTGCCAGTCACTGAACCGTCAGGCTCGATGGTGGTTGATATTGGCGGGGGTACAACCGAGGTTGCGATCCTATCGCTTGGTAATATTGTCTTTGCGCATTCGGTTCGGGTTGGCGGTGACAAGATTGATGAATCGATTATCGCTTATATGCGCCGCACGCATAATCTGTTGATTGGTGAGGCCACCGCCGAGCGTATTAAGAAAAGCATCGGCGTTGCCCGCAAGCCGGAAAAGAGCAGTGGTAACAAGATTGATGTTCGCGGCCGTGATCTTGTGAAGGGTGTGCCAAAGGAAATCACCATCACCGAAGCACAGGTCGCCGAAGCGATCTCTGATCCGGTTCGTCAGGTCGTTGAAGGGGTGAAAATGGCGCTTGAACAGGCCCCACCTGAGTTGGCAGCCGATATCGTTGAGAAAGGTATTGTGATGACCGGAGGCGGGGCGTTGCTTCGAGATATTGATGGCGTGTTGCGCGACGCAACGGGCCTGCCGATTTCAATTGCCGAGGATCCGCTCAGCTGCGTTGCGCTTGGTACAGGACGGTGTCTTGAGGAACTGAAAACCCTTCGGAACGTCCTCATCGGGGCTTAGTCAAGGAGACCGCGATGCGCGTGTCTGATAAAGCCAGAATCAGACAACGCCGTATCATTCATGGCGTTCTTATTTTCTTGAGTTTTTCTCTTATGTTTTTGGGCAAGGCGGATTTGTCTGCGTTGCGCAATATTCGTATGGGAAGTAGTGATTTTCTAGCACCGTTCATCGATTTTGTCTCAGCCCCGATCCGTGGTATTGAGACGATGGTTGAGGGGGTACGAACCGTTGCTTCGTTGCGTGCTGAAAATGTCCGGTTGCAGGGCGAAAATGACTTGCTGAAACGCTGGCGTCGCCGCGCCGAAATTCTGGAAAGTGAAAACCGTCAATTGCGGAGTGTTACCGGGGCCGCCGCGGTTAAAAACAGAACCCAGATTACGGCCCGCGCAGTGACCGCCCCCGGTGGCGGGTTTGCGCATACCGTATTGATTGCTATCGGCGGTGAAGAAGGCATCGTAAGGGGTAATCCAGTGGTAACTGCTGATGGCTTGGTCGGCATTGTGATTGATGTTGGCCGTGCTTATGCGAGGGTTTTGATGATCAGCGACATCAATGCCCGTATACCGGTTATTCTATCATCATCATCATGGCCCGGATTAAGCGTCGGCCAGAATGGCCAGTTTCTGGATTTGCAGTTTCTGCCCGACGAAGCCACGCCAAAGATTGGCGAGCTGGTGCTGACCTCAGGGCATGGTGGGGTGTTGCCAAATGGCTTAGCGGTGGGACGGGTTGACCAGATTAAGGATGGCAAAATAAGGGTTCGCCCGGCCGTAGACCTGCGCAATCTTAGTTATGTTTCGGTTTTAACCGGTGGACTTGACGGGATTGATAATAGCAACCTAGATCTAGCTGATTTCTATACACCGTTGCCAATTGACGACACGACGAGGCTGCTTGAGGGCCTGAACTCATCGGGGCAACGCCGATGAAGGATCAGCGGTCTTATTTTGAGCGGGCCGATTTTGAATCGGATTTCCCCCCGCAATTCCTCGTCAGCATCGTTGGCGTGACCATTGTTTTGTTGGAATTGGGGTTTGCGCAATGGCCATTTTTTTACGGTGCAGCGCCAGTTCTGTCGTTGATCTTCATCTATTATATGAACATTTATCATGAAAAATATATCCCAGTTTTTGTCATATTTCTGATGGGTATTGTTGGCGATGTCTTGCTATCCGATCTTTTGGGTGGTCGGGCGACTGCCTTTTTACTGCTGACCTACGTCATGCAGCATCGCCTCGCACGGCTACAGCAAAGCGATTTTGGCCGGCTCTGGTTGGATTTCGCAGTTAGCTGTGCAGCTATCTCTTTGTTTCAGCTTTTGCTATTCTCAGCCCTCAACCTTGCGATCCCCTCATTAAGCCCGATTCTGTTTCAGCTTGGCGCGACGCTGATATTGTTCCCGATTGGATTTGTGATCATTTTTACCGTTCATCGTCTGTTGCAGAAGGTGAAAATAGTCTGATGAGCCGCAAAAAGACAAAAGATTTGCGCCGTACTATGAGCCGCCGCCGGCTATTGCTTGGCGGTGGGGCGGTGGCGCTGACAAGTATTTTGGGCGCGCGGCTATTTCAGTTACAGGTTGCCGAAAATCACCGTTATCGGCGTTTATCAGACCGCAATCAGTTTGATCTGCGGATTGTTGCGCCGACCAGAGGCCGGCTTTTTGACCGCAAGATGCGGTTACTCGCCGGCAATGCCGAGTCTTTTCAGCTTTATATCACGCCCCTTTATGTTGATGATCTTCAGCAGACGCTTGCAGCGCTGGGGCAGATTGTTGATTTGACCGAAATGCAAATTGACGAGGTGTTTGCCGCAGCGCGCAAGGGCCCATCGTTCCATGATATCATAGTGCGGGATGATCTCTCGCAACGCGAGCTTGCGCGGCTTGCAGTGCGAAGTCCGTTATTAAGCGGGGTTAGCTTTGGCAAGTCATTGCGGCGTATCTATCCGCAAGGCTCTCTTGCCTGCCATGTAACCGGCTATGTCTCGCCAGTTACCGCGCGTGAAATTGAACGTAATCCGGCACTGGAAAAAACACCGCATCTTGGCACGGGTAAAAATGGGATCGAATTTGTCCATGAACGGAATTTGCGCGGAGTTCCCGGACGCGAGCGTATCGAGGTGAATGCAAAGGGGCAGCCAATTCGCGCATTGCGTGATGTGGGGGCAATGTCGGGCAAGGATCTTCAGCTCTCGATTGATGTTGGATTGCAGCTTCACTCGGCTGAAATTCTGCGACGCGGCCAGCTGAAGCCTGTTGAAATGGGCTCGGTTGAGGTGCAAACTGCGCTGGCAAAAGACAGTGACTTAAAGGCTCATATTGCGCTTGGTGATAGCCTTATTTTGCGCGATCAGAAAGACCGGCTTGTGCCGCCGGAGTCCGGGGCGGTGGTGGTAATGGATATCCATAGCGGCGAAATCATATCGCTTGTCTCCGCCCCGATGTTTGATCCAAACCTGTTCACCGGCAGGTTATTAACCCGGGATTGGCGCCGGCTAAATGCGCATCCAAGAAAGCCTTTGTTAAACCGGGTGACTGCTGGTCAATATGCTCCCGGGTCTACATTTAAAATGGTGGTAGGGCTTGCGGCACTTGAGGCAGGTGTGATTTCCAGCACTACCGAGTTTACGTGCTCCGGTGATATGCGGCTTGGCAATTCAACGTTCCATTGTTGGCGTGACGGTGGGCATGGTGTGATGAATATTATCTCGGCACTAGAACAATCATGTGACGTGTTTTTCTACGAGATTGCGCTGAAAACCGGCATTCGAAAAATCAAGAATATGGCGTACAGGTTAGGTCTAGGTGAGGTAAGCGGACTTGGCCTTCCGGGCGAAAAACAGGGCATTATTCCCAGCCATGAATGGAAATTATCTAAACTGGGTAAGGTATGGACGCCGGGTGAAACCGTGGTCTCGTCAATTGGGCAGGGCTATGTACTGGCAACGCCACTGCAATTAGCAGTTATGACGGCACGCATCGCCAATGGCATGTTCGCGGTTACCCCTACCCTAGTGAAGTCATCCGACGATACGCCGCCAGCCTTTGCGCCATTGAACGTTGACCCCGGCGCTCTTGCAATTATCCGTAAAGGCATGGTTAAGGTGATGAAAGGCGGGCTTGGCACTGCCCGCAAATATGATCTGGAGGCCTCATTTGGTGGGATGGCGGGAAAAACTGGAACCGTGCAGGTTAAACGTATTACGAAAGCCCAGCGTGAAGAGGGCATTGTCAGCAATATTGATCGACCATGGGCAGAACGCGACCATGCGCTATTTGTTGGATACGCGCCGGTAAAACGGCCGAGCTATGCTATTTCGGTAGTGGTCGAACATGGGGGCAGCGGGTCATCTACCGCCGCGCCGGTTGCCCGGGATATTCTCAAAAAATTAATGCAGGAACAGGTATAGCTATGACTGGTCTCAAAATCCTGCTGCGTATTCCATGGCATCTATTGCTGTTTGCTGGCGTTCTGGTGATGATGGGGTCGCTTGCACTCTATTCAGCTTCACAAGGGTCTTGGCACCCATGGGCCGGACGTCACGCAGTCCGGGCAACGATTGGCATGGCACTGGTAGTCGGAATTGCCTTTGTTGATTTCAGTTTCATAAAGCGCATGTCATATGTGTTTTTGGCTGCCGCGATTCTGTTGCTGTTGGCGGTGATGATTATTGGCGCTGGGCAGGGGGTGTCGCGCTGGATCAGTCTCGGCGGGGTGAGTCTCCAGCCATCAGAACTTACAAAAATAGCTGTAATATTGGCCTTGGCACGTTATTTTGGCAGCCAGTCACATGATCGAATGCGCAGTTTTATATGGTATTTGCCGTCCTTTGCGATCATCGGGATACCATTTGCGTTGATTATGAAACAGCCTGATCTTGGCACGGCATTAATGCTTTTGTTTGGCGGGCTTGCTGTGGTGTTTTCTGCGGGCTTGCCTTGGCGCTATGTGTTTAGCTCAATCGCTGCGGTACTTGCGGCTGTGCCATTGCTATGGATGCAGCTTCACGCCTATCAAAAGACGAGGGTGATGACGTTTTTGAACCCTGAGTCTGACCTTTTGGGGGCAGGCTATCAGATTACCCAGTCGAAAATTGCGCTTGGCTCTGGTGGGATATTTGGCAAAGGATTTTTGATGGGAAGCCAAAGCCAGCTTAATTACCTTCCCGAAAAACAGACTGATTTCGTATTCACCATGATCGGCGAGGAATTTGGCTTCGCTGGTAATGTCTTTATCCTGCTAATCTATTTGCTGCTGACGATCTCAATTCTGCGCATCAGCTATCGGGTGAAAAGCCGTTTTGCCCAGCTGACTTGTGTTGGCATTGGTATGATGGTGTTTTTCTATATGTTCGTAAATGTGGCGATGGTAACCGGTTTGTTGCCGGTGGTTGGGGCGCCATTACCGCTGATTTCCTATGGTGGCACGTCGATGCTGACGGTATTTATCGGCTTTGGGATTGTTGCTAGCGCTATCGTACATGATCGGCGCGAGCGTGCAGTTTAACGATTGGCAGCGCATTTGTTTTAATTTAGGTGTATCCAATATAGCGGGCGCCACCTGCAAAACCGCTAATTTCAGTTGTGTGTCACCGTTTCAAATAGCGAGGGATAGAAATGTTTTCGTCTTTTTTCAGATCACGGCGATGGGCGCTATGGGCTTGGCTTGGCATGATTGTGATTGTTGGCGGTACCTATTATCAGGTGCAGGTTGATGTGATGATCAATAAATGGTTTGGCGAGTTCTACGACATGGTGCAAAAGGCTCTGTCAGCGCCAAACGCGGTGACACAGGCCGAATTCTACGGTGCGCTAATAAGTTTCTTCAAAATTGCTGGTGTCTATGTTGTGGTCGCAACGCTCCTGAGCTTTTTCTCTAAACATTGGGTGTTCCGCTGGCGCACGGCGATGAATGATTTCTATACAGCTAACTGGGAAAAGCTGCGCCGGATTGAGGGCGCGTCTCAGCGCGTACAGGAAGATACCAAAAGATTCGCCGCGATTATGGAGGGGCTGGGTACTGCGTTTTTGGACTCGGTTATGACGCTATTTGCGTTTTTGCCGATCCTATGGGGACTATCAGAGAATGTTACCGAATTGCCATTTTTTGGGCAGATCGACCAATCGCTTGTTTATGTGGCGATTGTGTTTGCACTGTTTGGCACGGTTGTTCTGGCCGCGGTCGGCTTTAAGCTGCCCGGACTAGAATTCAATAATCAGGTTGTCGAGGCCGCATACCGTAAAGAACTTGTCTATGGAGAGGATGATCCAGACCGGATCAATCCACCGACAGTTACCGAGTTTTTTGGCAATGTGCGGAAGAATTATTTCCGCCTGTTCTTCCATTATCTCTATTTTGATGTTGCCAAGATTTCCTATTTGCAGGCAGGTGTGCTTGTGCCTTATGTCGCGCTGGGACCGACGATCGCGGCTGGTGCAATCACCCTTGGCGTGATGCAACAGATCGTGCGCGCCTTTGGCCGGGTCGAGTCATCGCTGCAGTTTCTGGTTCGCAGCTGGCCAACGATTGTTGAGTTGATTTCGATCTATAAGCGTTTGCGTTCATTCGAGGCCATATTGCAGGGTCAAGATATGCCGCACTGGGAAAACCGGAAAATCGACTAAACAAACGGTAAAGGCACAGAGATGGTCTGTGACATGGGCGGCGTGCTTTGCCAATGGCAAGGCGCACCGTCCTGATTATGCCTCGATCAATTTGCTGGTCGAATACCCTTCTAAAGTTGGGATGATTTCGACCTTGCCGCCGCGTGCTGCAACAATATCTGCGCCAACAACAGCATCGGCCTGATAATCGCCGCCCTTGATGATGATATCGGGATGCAGTGTTGCAATCAGATCATGCGGCGTATCCTCGTCAAACACCGCTACAGCGTCGATAAAGGGCAATGCGGCAAGAACTGCGCTTCGCACTTCTGCTGGCTGATGGGGGCGCTTGGTACCTTTCAGGCGGCGCACAGAGGCATCACCATTCAACCCGATCACCAGTCTGTCAGCGGTCTTGGCCGCTGTGGCCAATAGATAGATATGGCCCGGATGCAATAAATCAAAACAGCCATTGGCAAATGCGATTTTATGTCCGCCATCGCGCCAGCCCGCACATTGCGCGGCAATCTCTGGCCAGCCGGTGACTGGCGGTGCACTGCCCAAATGGGCAAGAATCTCCCCTGGTGCTATGATTGCGGTGCCTGATTTGCCAACGGCAACTCCGGCTGCATGATTTGCAAGACATACGGCATCCTCAAGACCGGCGCCGGCGGCCAGTGCGCCGGCCACACTTGCCACAACGGTGTCACCAGCACCGGATACATCGAAAACATCACGCGCACTTGCCGGGTCGTGGAGCTGGGTTCCATCGGGCTTGCTAAGGATCATGCCACGTGCGCTCAGGGTTGTCAGAACACTGCCAAATCCTATCTCGCTGGCAAGTTTGCTCGCCGCCTTCCCAATTGCGTCGATTGAGGAAAGTGATTGTTTTGTTATGGTTTTCAATTCGGGTAGATTGGGCGTTAATAAATCAACGCCGGCATAGGCCGAAACATCAGCTCGTTTCGGGTCGGCGATGATTGTTTTGCCGCTGGCTTTCGCCCCGCTTATGATTTCTGCCAGCAGCGAAACTGGCAATGCCCCTTTGGCATAATCGGAGATTACCACCAGATCGGCCTTATCCATGGCAACTAGCGCGCGATTTAGAAACTCTTTCGTGGCGGCAGTATCAATATCCTCGCTGACCTCATCATCGACCCGCAATATCTGTTGGCTGCCAGCGCGAAAACGTGTCTTCAGGCTGGTCGGCCTGCTGTCCAGTTTAACCGGATCATAAAAAACTGCCGGATGGGCGGCCAATTCATCCGCCAGGACGGTGCCGGCTGCATCATTGCCGCAAACGCCAATTAAATGCACCCGCAGTCCCAGTTGCGCTAGATTACAGGCAACATTGGCCGCGCCGCCCGGCATTTGATGAACGCGGCTTTGGTTGAGGACTGGCACTGGCGCTTCGGGCGAGATGCGTGTTACAGCACCATCGACAAAACGGTCGAGCATTACGTCACCAAGAACAAGCACTGTCTTCGATTGCATCGCACAGATCAGCTTTGCGGCATCGGCAATGTTAATATTCATGCAATTAATTTATCCTTTACAGCGGCTTATGGGTGGTCTAGACCTCTATTGTGGCTCATGACTGCGGATATGTCGATAGCGCGTGGCAGCATCATGCCGGACATCAAGCGCACTACGCGTCGTTGCAATTGCGTTGCTTGGAACATCTGCAGTTATCGTGCTTCCCGCCCCGATAATGGCGCCGGCGCCAATACTAACCGGGGCAACAAGCGCAGTGTTTGATCCGATAGAGGCGCCATCACCGATCAGCGTTTTGAATTTCCCGAAGCCGTCATAATTACAGGTAATCGTGCCAGCACCGATATTTGCATGAGCGCCAATTGTCGTGTCGCCGATATAGGTCAGATGATTTACCTTACTGCCAGCGCCAATGGTTGCCTTTTTGGTTTCAACAAAATTACCAATTTTAACCCCCTCATCGGCATTGGTCCCGGGACGCAGCCGCGCATAAGGTCCAATGATGCAGCACGCCCCCAATGTTGCGCCTTCGATATGCGAAAAGGATTTGATGATGGTGCCTTCGCCGATGACGCTGCCAGCACCAATTACTACGTGCGGTTCGATGATGACATCACGGCCAAAGCTGACATCGGCGCTTAGGAACACGGTTTCAGGGGCGTGCAGGGTGACGCCCTGTTCCATTGCCGCGGCACGCAGCCGTTTTTGTAAAATACCCTCTATATGGGCAAGGTCCTGGCGGCTGTTGACGCCAGCAATCTCAGCCTCATCAGTGGTACGAAAGGTCACATCAAGACCCTGCGCATTGGCATGATGAACAATGTCGGTAAGGTAAATCTCGCCCTTTGCATTATCTGGACTGACCTTTTCAAGAAGATCAAACAGCAAGGGGCAGCGTACCGCCGTAACACCGCCATTCACCAGCCTGACGTTGCGTTCGGCGTCAGTCGCGTCATTATGTTCGACAATCCGGTCAAGCCGATGATTATCGGTTGTAATCAGCCTCCCATAACCGGCCGGATCCGATGCCTCAAACGCAAGAACCGCAACATCGGCGCCATCAGTAATTGCCGCGGCGAGCCTGGCCAGGGTTTGCGCTGTAACCAGCGGTGTATCGGCAAACATGATGAGGGCAATGCCGGAAAAATCGGCGAGGGCGCCGCGGGCGGACAGAACAGCGTGACCGGTCCCCATTGGCGGGTCTTGGATACAGGTGTCATGACCATCAAGCCATTTGATAATCGTATCCGATCCTTTTGGCAGAACTGTGATGATTTGGGTTGCTAATGCCGCTTTGGCTGCGTCAAGAGACCAGGCCAGCATCGGCCTGCCACCAACCTGATGAAGCGGCTTTGGTAATGACGAATTAAGGCGTGTGCCTTTTCCGGCAGCAAGGATGATAGCAGCAATTTCCATGTCAAACTTATAATCGGAAATAGCGGTTAATGCCAAACATTTGCGTTACGGTCGTCTGCTTTTCCTTTTCAAAATAGAGGAAAACACAAAAAAAACCGTTTCTATCTTTTAATCCTATCAAAATATATCTATCAAAATGCGAGAAACGATTAGATACTAGGGCGAGCAAAAATTAGATACTTGGTGGCAGTTAAGGCGGATATCCGCGAAGCAATAACAGGGCGGTGATACGCGTGTCACCGAATAGCGGCCAATTGCTGGCGATTTGATAGCGGCGATGCGATAATGAAAGAGGCGATCTAATGTGCGGAATTGTTGGCGCGGTTGGGCATGAGCAATGTAGTGAAGTGATTCTTGATGCGCTAAAACGCCTTGAATATCGTGGCTACGACAGTTCGGGCATCGTAACCATTAATGATGGGGCAATCGCGCTGAAACGTGCGGTTGGTAAACTGGCAAATCTTGATAAGGCTTTAAGGGCATCGCCGCTGATCGGGGATGTCGGGATTGGTCACACGCGCTGGGCGACCCATGGCGGCGTTTCCACCGAAAATGCGCACCCGCACGTGGCCGCTGACCGGGTCGCGATTGTGCATAACGGAATCATTGAAAATCATCGTACCATTCGTCGGCGCCTCGAGGCTGTGGGTCATAAGTTTTTCAGTGATACGGATTCTGAGGTCTTGGCGCATCTGTTCGTCGAGGCACTGGACGCCGGGCTTGATCCGGCGGCGGCAACACGCCGCGTGCTTGCTGAAATTGATGGTGCCTATGCGTTTGCAATGATGTCCATCGATCATCCTGATATGCTGATTGTAGCGCGCAACGCCTCGCCGCTGGCCCTCGGGATTGGTGATGCGGCGTGTTATATCGGGTCTGATGCAATTGCGCTGTCGCATCTAACGCGTAAAGTTGTTTATCTTGAAGACCATGATTATGCGCTGGTTCGTGCTGATGGAGTGTCGGTCTATCAGGCCGATGGTACGCCGGTGAACCGCGAGGCGGTGATGGTCGCGGCAAGTCCGGGTCTGGTCGATAAGGGTGGCTATCGTCATTATATGGAAAAGGAAATCCATGAACAGCCTGATGCTATTGCCCATTCACTGGCGGCAATGACGGATGAGTCTGGCCGCTTAACTGCAAAGATGAGCGATGATGAGCTTCGGTCTATTAACGGAATTGTTATGGTTGCGGCTGGTACCAGCCATTATGCAACACAGATCGCCCGCTATTGGATTGAGGCGCTGGCCGGTGTGCCGGTGGCCTGCGAGGTGGCATCGGAATATCATTATCGCCAACCGGTAACAGCGCCCTATGATACGGCGATTGCGATTTCTCAATCCGGCGAAAGCCTTGATACGATGATGGCGATGCGCCATGCGGCCAAATCGGGGCTGAAAACCATCGGGCTGGTCAATGTAGCAGACAGTACGATCGCGCGTGAAGCTGATACGGTTTTACCGACGCGGGCCGGACCGGAAATTGGTGTTGCCAGCACCAAGGCCTTTACCGCGCAATTGACCGTTTTATTGTGTTTTGCGGTGGCGCTCGCCCGGGCCAAGGGACAAATCGATATCGCCAGAGCCGAGACTATTCATGCTGAAATTCAGGGCCTACCCAGACTGGTCGGCAAGGCGCTTGGGCTGTTTGATGCGATCCGCCCGGTTGCACATCAGTTATCGCAGGCGAAATCGGCTCTATATCTGGGGCGCGGTGCGCTCTATCCGCTGGCGCTGGAGGGGGCGTTAAAGCTGAAGGAACTTAGCTATATTCACGCCGAGGGCTTTGCCTCTGGCGAGATGAAGCATGGCCCAATTGCGCTGATTGAAGATGGTTTGCCAGTCGTCGCGCTATTGGCGGCAGACACGGTGATGACAAAAGCCAGCAGTAACCTTCGCGAGGCCAGTGCGCGCGGCGGCAAAATCATCCTTTTATGCGAGGCACGGGCTACCGATGAGGTGGATTACGCCAGCGCAGTTGTGACGGTGCCAGATGTTGACCCGCTGCTCGCGCCAATCCTGCTAGCGATACCAGCGCAGATTCTGGCCTATTTGACCGCTGTTGAAAAAGGTACTGACGTCGACCAGCCACGCAATTTGGCAAAATCCGTTACGGTCGAGTAGTTCCGAGCTTACCTGCTTGATAGTTACGCATGGATAAAAGCGCCCGGAGAGCATAAATCAATGAAAACTAACGTCTTTTTTCTATTGTAAACCAAGCACCGCTGGTGAATATGCAGGCCGCATATAGCCAAAATGAGAAACCGAGCATTTAAAGATACAAGCTCTAGAAACGTCACGAATGTTGGAATTTTGAAATGAGTTCATACGATACTATGCCGGACAACCTGCCGAGACCCGTTGATGATGGTGCTTGCGATCATTTGATAGGCAGGAAACTTCCAAATATGGATTTGGTCGCAACCGATGGAAGCGTTGTTAACCTGTCAGCGCAATCGAGAAAGACTGTGATTTACTGCTATCCCATGACCGGAAAACCTGGCGTTCCGTTACCAGATGGTTGGGATGAAATTCCCGGTGCCAGAGGTTGTACGCCTCAGAGTTGTTCATTCAGAGACCATCATGCTGAATTGTCTGCGTTGGGCGCTAATGTTTTTGGCTTGAGCACACAGAGCACTGAGTATCAGCGTGAGATGGCGGAACGGCTTCACCTGCCTTTTTTGGTTCTGAGTGATGTCAATTTTAAGTTCTGTGAAGCGATGAAACTTCCAACTTTTGAGGTCAATGATATGCGGTTGTTGAAAAGGGTCACAATGATTGCTGATAATAATGAAGTGGTTAGCGTGCATTATCCCGTATTTCCAAGTGACGCAGACGCCACTTGGGTGATTAAGCAACTATCGTATTGAAATAAAATGCAGGAACAATACCCCAGCCAGCATTAGCAATCGGTGCCCATCTCATACATCGTCCAGTTTGTTTTTGTGGCAAGCTTATCATAAAGAGCGCGGGCGCGATAATTATCGTCTCGGGTAATCCAGCGGATTTTTGCCCATTTCTGGCTTTTGCCAATAGATTTTAGCGCGTCCAATAACAGTCTTGCTGTGTCACTGCCTCTGTCTTGAGGCCTAACCACCAAATCATCCAGAAACCCCAGATTTGTGCCCCTTAACGGGCTTGGCATCGCGCGGTAATGTGCAAGGCCGATTAAACAACCCTCACCCTCTGCCACAATGCCGGTTAATGGGTGGTTTGCATCCATCAGCCACGCCCAAGTGTTTGCGATGCCATCATCAGTCAGGTCTATTTTGTAATGTTCAGCGTAAAAGCGGTAAACATCCAACCAATCATCAAAATCCAAATTATTCAAAGCACGAATTGATGTCATTATGCGGTCTCCAAAAAAGATATTCCCTAAAAATAAAATCCACGGCTTCTAAGCCTCTGCCACAGTATATTATCATATTTTTTGATTGATTAATGGCTGCCTCCAAAATCTTTGTTTGATGCAGCCTGTGTTTGCAGGCGCATAAAAGAGGTGTGACGGATTAGATCCAGCATAGTATCGAGGATAACAAGAATCAGACAGCACCAGCTATCGCGTCCGGCGCCCTTTCTTCATGCGTTTATTCGTTGGGATCAGGTTAGTTCGATGAGTAACAATGACTGGGCTTTAGTCATTTTTCTTGGCGTTTTATGGGGGATGAGCGTTGTCTTTGTTGAATTGCTTTTAACCTATCTCAGTCCCTTTTTGATTGTCTATCTGAGGGTGGCAATTGGGGCGCTGTTCTTGCTGGCTTTTGTTATGATTAAGGCCATTCCATTCGACTTCACCGTAGAAAATATTTTCAACCTGTGTGTCATGGCGTTGCTGAACAACGTTATTCCGTTGCTGTTGATCACGATTGGCCAGCAAACAACAACGGGCGGGTTTGCGTCCATCTTGAATGCAAATACATCCTTTGTGACGATAATGTTAGCGGCACTTTTATTGCCGCATGAAACATTGACCTTAAACCGTGTTGCCGGAGCACTGATTGGCGTTGCGGGTGTCGTGGTGGCAATTGGATGTCAGTCTATTTTTCAGATATATGATGGGACCGTTGGAAAATATCTCATTCTATTGGCGACAGTGTCATATGCGTTTGCTGGTATCTGGGGGAAATGGCGGTTGGCAACTTTGCCGACAATAATTGCGGCAACAGGTATGCTGACGATGAGCGCCTTAATCCTGTCGCCCTATGCCATCAGCGTGCATTTTGATGAATTTGCACGATTAGATTGGCGCCTTATTCAATATTCGGTTGCATTCGCATTGTTATGCTCGGTGTTCGCCTATTCCCTCTATTTTAAATTATTAAGAGAACAGGCACCGGCAACCTATTAATCTGCACGATCATCATCCCACCATCGTCAATTCTGGCGAATTCTTTACTATTTGGTGAAACTATTACCGGTAATGAAATAGCCGGTCTGTTTATTATCACCATTGGCCTTATTATTCTGGACGGAAGATTGATAAGTAGACTTCTGAAATAAACATAATAAAAACAATATTATAGTTTTTTTGGAAATATGCGGCCTGACAAGAAATGTGGAATTTCCCGGCGATGACAGTGAAGGTGGTGACAGTGAAAAAGAGAGGGGATGCCGCGTCAGACGTTAGCCCGCGGCCTTGATCCGCAAATTGGCCAGCATTGCCGCATTCTGGTGCTTGGTAGTATGCCCGGAACCGTGTTATTGCGTGCGGCCGAATATTATGCACATCCGCGCAATTTATTCTGGGACTGTGTTTAAACGGCCTTTAGGATTGACCGAGATCTGCCCTATCAAGCCCGGATTTCTGACCTTCATGGCGTTAATGTCGTACTGTGGGATGTGCTCACGACCTGCAGCCGCCATGCGTTATCTGATACGACAATACGAGACGCGCAATGCAACGATTTTTTGCAATTATTGAAAACCCAGCCGCAGATTAATAGGATTTGCCTGAATGGTGGTGCCGCCTTCAATTATTAGCAGCGACTTTTGATGCCCAGCTTTGCTTACGTGGGAGCAAAAACAAATCTTGGCGCAAATACAAATCTTGGTGAGGTTGAAATCATCTGCCTGTCATCTACATCGCCAGCAAATGCCGCTATGGCGCGCGCGGTCAAGATGAAGGCATATTGTGCCGCCCTGATGCGTTTAAACCTGACGCGCTAAAGATTTTGATGCTTTGAGTTGGGTCTCAAAAGCTGATATCACACAGCTATCAGCGGCGAAAAGATGGTATAAATCAGGCCAGCTATGGCTGTCTTCACTGCATGATCAGCAATCCTGGGGGGCTTATGTCTGAAATGATTATTTCTGATTTTTTGGATGATCAGAGTGATGCGGTCATCGTGCTGTGGCAGCGTTGCGGTCTAACCCGTAGCTGGAACGACCCAGCAATTGATATTATTCGGAAAAACACTGATAAAAATGGGAAATTTCTGGTTGGTTATGTTGGCCAGCGCCTGATTGCGTCGGTCATGATTGGCTATGATGGACATCGCGGCAGTATTAATTACCTTGCAATCGATCCGGATTATTCTGCTTCTGGTTATGGCAAGGCGATGATGGCCGAGGCAGAGCGTTTTTTGCAATCAATTGGCTGTCCAAAAATTAATTTATGCGTGAGGCAAGATAATGACCGTGTTGTGTCGTTTTATCATCAGCTTGGTTATGCGACTGAGCCTGTTGTCCTACTTGGTAAACGACTGATCAAAGATGACTAGACTGGCAATTAGATAAATGTTCGCGTTTTTTAGTCTGTTGGCCTTCGTCGCCTTTATGGTCGGAACCCCCGGGCCGGCCAATTTGATTGTGATGCTGGCTGGTGTTAGGCAGGGGTTGCGGCATTGTTTCGGGTTTATATTTGGCCTAATTATTGGCAAAATTGTGTTGAACGTTTTCATCGGTTTCGGTTTTGGTCTCATGCTTGCCAAGGCGCCGTTTTGGCAAATGGTGTTCAGCTATGTCAGTGCCGGCTACATGATCTGGCTGGCGTTGAAATCATGGCCATCGCATTATACCACTGTTGGTCAGGCCGAGCCCGGTGCCGATCATTTTCGCTTCCGCAACGGCATCTTTGTGCATCCGCTAAATCCCAAAGCGTGGGTTATGTCGGTTCTGGCATGGGGAAAGTTTGCGCCGGATCTTGGTGATTTTTCAGTGCAATTGCCAGTGGTTATTCTAACCTTTGCCGTCTGTCAATTGGGCTTTCACAGCCTTTGGTGCTGGCTTGGCACGGTCATGGGAAAAAGCCTGCACAATAATGTTGCCCTAACGCGAGCGATGATCATTGCCACGGTTATCATCGTTGTCATTGCGGTTGTAATCTAGTGCTGCGGCAGACGCGCTCGCCCATGGGCTATTCTGCTTAATTTCCACCAAAAGTCGATAATGCCGATCAATTGGTTGCTTTCTAATGCCCTTTATCGCTGGCCTGTTTTACACCCTATGTCCATGTAAAGCGGCGTTAATTGCCATATGTCTCAATGCGACCACTTTATTTGCCATTGCCGTGCTGGTAAATGGGAAATTGGCCCAAGCCTTGGTCTGCAAGTCAAGGCGCAGCTTGTCATCAGATAGAAGCTGCTCAAACCCGACACGAAGGCTTGACACCGATGGCTTATCGATAATAAGCGCTCGCCCCTCGGCGACTTCAGGGATGCCGCCACGCCGGGTGGTCAGAACGGCGCAGCCAGCTGCTATGGCCTCAACCACCACCTTGCCAAGAGGTTCCTCCCACAAGGAAGGGCAGGCGGCAATCGCGGCTCTTTCCTGCCAGCCACGAACCGCGTCAATGGGGATAAACCCGGTCATTTCCACCTGATCGCCAAGCGGGCTTAGGGCGCGCGCAACCTTGGCTTCATAGCTGCCAGCCTCGGCCTGCTCAAACCGGCGACCGCCAGCAATGACCAGCCGCCACTCGGGAAAGGACGGCAAGATATCGGCGAGTGCTTGAGCGCATTCCAAAATGCCTTTTTCGGGCACCATACGGCCGGCAAGAAAGATGAGGGGTTCTTTTTTGGCGGGTGATTTTAACCGGCGTGAAACGCCATTTGGCACGACATTTACTTTGGCGATAAGTGCATTATCGTTATCCAACCCTTCAAGAAAACAGCGACGAATATAATCAGAGACACAAATAATTTGAATGAGTCCGTTCAACAGCCATTCCCGCTCACCAACGGTTTTTGCCCCTTTCATTGTGCGTGGATCATTGTGAAGATAGAGACTGACCGGGATGTCTGGACGTTTTTTGATCAATTGGCTGGCAACATGACATCTCCCGTGAACTTCAATCAAATCCGGCGCAGGATGCGTTTTTAACTGGTCCAGATAGGCCGCCATAAACCCGTCATTCTTGCCAAAAAGCCAGGCCATCTTTGGCTTTAGGCCACAAAAATTCACACCTTCAAAGGGCGCCTCTATCGTGCGGCCGACCACCCTAACATCATCTTCACTACTGCTTTCTGTCACAAGGTCATGCACAATCGTTGCGACAGCGCCGGCATTTGCCGGTGAAAAGGCTTCTTTGACAGGGAGCAAAAGATCGATTTTGAATTTTGATCCTGTCAATAGCGTTTTTCCGTCAGTTCGTGCCAGGCAAGAGGGGTTAGGCTGCTATACTATTGCATCACCGCAAGGACACAATATGTTAGTTGACATTGAAGGGTAAAAATATGAACTTTCGCGCGGTGACGTTACCATTGCGCCAACATTGGTAACCTTAACCACTAGCATACTTAACGGCCTACCACTTCAACCACTAATGGTCTCTTCATGTCGTCTGCTCACACCATATCGCGAATTCTTGTTATCAAGCATGGTGCGCTTGGCGATATTGTTCAGGCGCTTGATAGTTTTGCCAGCCTGCGTGAGGGCAACCCTGATGCACATATTGCGCTGATGACTACCCCCGGTTTTGCAGCTTTTGCCAACATGATGCCGTGGTTTGATGAGGTGATTGCTGACCCGCGTACGGGCATTTTAAACCTTGCTGCGGTATGGCGCATTCGCCACTCTCTTCGTCGAGGCTGGTCAATTGTGGTTGATATGCAGTGCAGTGGTCGAACCAAGCGCTATTTCAAGCATTTTGTACCGCCTGAAACACGCTGGATTGGCGCAGCGCTCGGCTGTTCGGATCGGCTGCCAGATTTTACCGGAGTCAATAATCGTGACCGTATGATTAAAAGTGCCGAAATGGCCGGCGGTATTGAAAAAACTGCTGATATGGACTGGCTGA
>JADHOR010000045.1 GCA_016778895.1 Candidatus Puniceispirillum sp. | reverse complement strand
ATCTCGGCGTCTCCATGAGTTAGCGTTCAGAAAATTGAAAATTAGGTAAACATTTATGCCGGTGGGTCGTTCCACCACATGAGTAATTCGACAATCACTTGGTTCACGGCCGTGCACAAAAAACTTTTCACAATCACTGCAATTACAATCATCGGCTTCATGACAACAGGCTGCCAACTTCTGATTGATAATCGTAAGAGCGGCAAGGCCTCGGTCGTGGTTGTGCCAACCGATGAATGGGATGCACTGAGATCAGAGCAAGTTAAGGCAGATGTCGCGCACGATCTTGCTAACGCACTTATTGATGAATTTAATAACAAACACTTTATGGCGGTTAAAAATAACGCAAATGATCAGGCGGTAGAAGTAAACAAAAACGCTGCTACAACAATAGACGGAACACAAAATATTCAATTCAGCAACCGCACAAACAGTCAGTTGGCCGGCTGCAGCACCATTGGGATTATAGAAGTTAAGCACACCGGAAAAATGGATGATGCGATCATCATTTTAAAAAATGAGGCCTACAGATTAAACACGAATATTCTTGTTCCATTGACGATGAAACAGAGTGATCTAAACACATTCGCATCAGCAAATATTGAAATCGAAGCGCGGATGATGAAATGCCCGCTGAAACTTGCCCGAGGAAATTAAGCTATGGCAGAGATTATCCAATTCAATCAGTATCTGGGTAAAACAGCGAATACCAGTGATGATGTAATGAGCTTGTCTAAGACAGACATCCACAAAGTCGAGAAAATCCGGGATTCAATTGAGACTGCGTTGGAAACTTTCGCCATCTCAGAGAATATGCCGTTAACAGTTGCGATGGCCGCCGGGCGCTATGCTGCAATGCGAATGTTTCAGCTTCAGGGCCGAGCGGAGACCATGGCTTTTATGAATGAATGCATTGTTACCGCTGAACTGTGTGATGATATTTCGAAGCAGCTCGATGAGGATGCGTAGACAAAACGCGCCCTACGCCTGGTGACAAAAAATATAAGTTGCTAGAGCTCCAAGACCGCAAGCATTTTATCGTAGGAGCAGGTTTGAAAGTACGATTTAGAGCAGGTCTTGAGAAAAGTTATCAGCAATCAGAGTTCACGATTAACTCGGCTTATCGATCCAATCACTTCAGCACCAAGATCAATTGACAACGCGTCGGCCTGAACCTCACCCTCAACCTTACCAGTTGCTCTAACCGTCAGACTTTCACAAATTATTTCACCACTAAATTTACCGTTAATCTTGACACTGCTGGCTTTAATCTTACCGGTTACACTTCCCTGCTCGCTTATGGTTAGCTCATTCGCGGCTATATCCCCTTTAAAACTACCATCTATCACAACTGGAAACTCACCACCATCGAGTGAGCCTTCCATCACCAATCCGAAAAGAATATAAGTCGCATGCTCGCTAGGGGTGGGCGTTTGTTCCTTTGGTCTGATCAGCATGCGTCAAGCACCCTTCTTTCGAGATGAATTCTTGTTGTCGAGCTTGGACCCAGACCCGATTCCAGGGAGGGATTTATCTGGTCCAGTTTCCTGATTTTTATCCGTAAAATCGGCCTTCGTGTCCCAATTGTGCAATACATGGCAATTCAACGCTGCTCCACGATCCATCTGCAATGTTTTGTATTGCAACTTTCCTGAAATACGAGCAGTTGAGGTTGCCCACACACTGCCAGCTTCCATTTGGCCATCATAATCCCCAGAAATAACAACTAATTCAGCTCGTATAGCACCACGGAACTGGCCGGTTTCACTTATGGTGATTTTTTCAGTGCTTAAATCAGCACTCACCTTCCCGTGAACATCAATAACACCAGCATTGATAATCTTGCCAGTAAATGACGCACTAGCGCTAATAATTGTCTTGCTACCAAGCTTATCCAACTGTTTTTACCTCTTTATTTGAAGTTATGCCAAATTATGCGCCGTAATATCGCCATTAACAACCGCGGGTTATGTAACATAAAAAATCTCAGCTTTGATATTTCTGTCAACCTGGCAAGTCAACAGTAGTGGGCAATATCTGGTCATCAATCCGTTGACTCGCACCAGCAAACTATTTGACGACATAATCGATATTATTTGGCTGATAAAAGTGGATGTTTGCAAACTTTCTATACCTTTGATTCTCGAAAAACTCTTAAACCATATTTTTTTAGTAAACTCTTTTGTATCATCAAAAAGGAAATTTACGCTAAAGTCTAAATTCGGGTGTTTTCAACATCAAACGATGGCATGTCGTTTGCTTATTGAGAAGAAAACGCTACTTATAAAACGGCAATTTAACAAAATTTTTAATCCAATCATAAAAAAACCATGGCTGATGACGTTGTTGATCTTCGCAAAAGAATAGAAGAAATGCGAAACGAAGTTTCTGCATCGATTGTAGCTAATCGCGGGGTTGGAAATGCACCCCAGAGCGCTGGCCACGATAGCGATACTTCGCTTGCAACGGACATCATAGAACCATTAACTGAGGCCAGCGCCAGCCAGTCCAGACCTGAGGTCTTGGGAACGGCTTCGCCTAAGCCAATTTCCGGCTCTTTATCAGACACACGCAGAAGTCTTGAAACCACATTGAACATGCCGGCCTTCCAATTGAATATTCGTAATCAAACAACTAACAAACTGCTTTTGGTGGTGATTGGCATTCAGTTGATTACCAACATCTTGCTGATATTAATGGCTTGGATAAAACTGGGATAAGAGTGGCATGACAAGTAAGGGCAGGACTGCGATCAGATCAGGTGTGATAAAAGTTGCAAACACCATTGGTCTAACACGCCTTTATGATAGTTTTAGCCCTGAACTGAGACATGTTAATCGGACAGATATAGCGCCAATTATTACTGATAAAGAATCGGTTTTGCATGAAAACAGGCCATTGGTTTCTACCTGCGATGGAACTGTCGGGGTTAAGTCAAAGCCATCATTCGTGCTCACAGGAGTTCTTATCTGCATGGCTGGCATCGCCACAATTTTCTATTCAAACCTGATCGGGAGCTATAGCTTCACTAAGGTTGGGCGAGAAGAAACCATCAAAACCACGGAAGCAAGTATTAACTCAACTGACGCCCCAGCCACCAGCAAACTGAACACCCCCTCAAAACCCAAGTTTGGTAAAATACCTCAGCCAGTGATCGCTCAAGACAGAGCGCCTCAAGGTGATGTCAAACAGTGGAGCGATTACCGATCTCTGGAATTAGATGGAATGCACCTAACTGGAATTGAGGGAAAAATAGCGCAGCCAGCGCGACCTATTGTCGGCCGGATCATAGCCAAGCCTGATCTGTTTACTCCTCAAACCCCGCAAATCAATATGGCCCCAAAGAACCAAAAAATTACATCCTCTTCGTCGCAATTGGTATCTGAAAACATGCCGATGATTATTCAAGGCGGCAAAAGGATTACCGTTGAGAGCGAGGCCGCCATTAGCATGACCGCTAATATAAAAATGCCGCCCACTCCTGAAGTCCCTCTTCAAAATATGAATGAGGCTGAAGAAAATGCAGAGGAAGTTGTGAATACCGCGCCCTACACAGAGCTGGCGTCAGCTTCTAACCTGTCTCAATTAGTTCGCCTAGCAGAGCCTGACGCGCCAGCGATGATGAGTGTTGCGCGCCCTTCGCCTATACTTGAAAACAGCTTATCTGCACGCGCACAGAAAATTGCGATAGCGCTTTTACCAAATTTCACAAGGAAGCCTAAAAAAACTGAGCCTGTGATAATTGGAAACAACGGCGCTTTGGACGATGGTAAAAGTGATGAGGCTATTCATGACCGCTACATGTCACGTGACTTTTCAGATGGTTTGAGCCAGCCTTTGCCGCCTGCAGAAAAGGCCAAGACGGTAGCCGCAGCGCCACAATACCCTCAAGATGATGGACTGCAATCAGGGTTTTTCGCCAAACAGCAGGAACCAGTAATTCCGCTAGTGACCGACGCAGCCCGCAGCCGAAAAATGCTTTTATCACTGAGCCAAGAGATTGATTATATCCGGACAACCGTGACCGGCCTTGGCATTGCCGCTGAGGCGCTGCCCGATCCAATCCAAAAAGATGACAGCACCAGCGATCCAGAGCTTAAGGATGTCATGATTAACCTTGCCGAACATCGGGCGGCATTGCGGAAGATACCATTCAAATCCCCGATGCTGTATTTCTATATTTCCAGCGATTACGGCAATCGAAAGCATCCAAAGACTGGCAAAGTAACATTCCATCACGGTGTTGATTTGGCTGGCACATGGCAGGAAAATGTGCGCGCCGCCGCCCCGGGAACAGTAATCTATGCTGGCACTGAAGGCTCTTTCGGTAAGGTCGTGAGGATAGGGCATGATTTTGGCGTGATAACAACATATGCGCATCTCGCCCGCATCACTGTCAAACGCGGCGATTATATTGGCGAAAATCATATCATTGGCAAAATGGGCAATACTGGCAAATCAGCGGGCGCTCATCTACATTATGAAATTCGGATCAACAACAAATCCATCGATCCGGTTAAGTTTATGAATGTCGGACGGCAGATCAGCGTTGCAGGTGAGTTACGGCAAACCAGCCTTATTGAATAGCCACCGCCAAGACCCTATTCCCAATCCATAGCTTAGATGCATCCCTTGCGCCAAATGGCATGCGAAATGCATTACCGTAGAAACAGCACGCACTGTCAAAAATAGTGTTGGCAATACCTAAGAGGAGAACCGGGATGAGCCGCCAGACAAAACCAGTTTTTACTGCTGAAGCCGAGTTGGCCTTTGCCAATAAAACACGCCATGACGCAAAAGACCTTGGCATCGAGTTTGTTCATTTCGATCAGGAAGACAAACCGGAAAGCCGGCATATCGTTCCGCTTGGTAAATTTATCAGTGACCAGCCACTAACCAGTGAAGAATATCTGATCACACGTTCGCTAGTTGCGGCGCACGCGACAAAATAGCCAGCACGCTACTGACCGGCGCCCACAATGACAAGAGCGCCACCCAAAATCAGAGTGACGGTCAAGCTCAGGGAGCGTCAAATAAAAGCGCTAATTAAATCTCTACCGAATATTTGCAAGACGTGCCTGCATCCGGCGTTGTGACGATGACGGAATATTCATCATTTCGCGGTATTTAGCAACTGTCCGGCGGGCAAGATCAATCCCCTCGTCAGCGATCATCTTACAAATTGCTTCATCACTTAACGGCTTGCCCGGCGTCTCCTGCATAATCAATCGCTTTACCATATTACGAACCGCCGCTGCCGATGCATCACCTGACGGCGCACGCGATGCAATATTAACACTAAAGAACGATTTAAGAGGCATTCCTCCGCGCGGCGTTGCAATCAGTAAGCCGGTGGTAACACGGCTGACGGTGCTTTCATGCATACCGACCGCCTGCGCCACATCACGCAATGATAACGGCTTTAGATAATCCAGTCCCTTTTCCAAAAAATCAGTTTGCTGACGAATAATTTCGGCGCTGATTTTTAAGGTCGTTGAATTGCGCTGTTCAACCGCACGCTTTAGCCACCGGGCATTATTCAGGGCGGTTGCCGAATAGTTTTGCGCCTGCTCATCCATCTTTTTTGTTGCAACCAGATTGGCGTAATCCTCATTAATCACGATCGCTGGCAAGGTTGACCGGTTCAGCTCAACCGCCCAGCCGTCTGAGCGCCGCTTTACAATAACGTCTGGGCTTGGCATCTCAAGGTGGTCGATTCCCAGAAATTCGCCAGGCTTTGGGTTTAAAGTTCGGATAATTGCCAGCATATCCATGACATCATCTGTCGTCCCTTTGATCAGCCTTGCAAGGCGTTTCACCTCACCGCGACCCAGCAGATCCAGATTTTCTAGCAAGGTTGACAATGCGTCAGTCATCGCACCCATCTCGGTTAGTTGCAGGCGCAAACAATCCTCAAGATTGCGCGCAAAAAGCCCGGTTGGCTCAAAGGTCTGCAAAATAGCCAAGACTTCCTCGGCCTCATCAAGGTTGCAACCGCTGGCATCAGCCACATCTTGAACAAGCATCCCAATCCAGCCACTTGGCTCTAGCGCATTTACAAAATGACCGGCAATCAAGCGCTGCTTAGGATCATCTATCGCAAGGTTTAACTGGCGGAAAAGCCCTGGATAGAACCCTTCCTTTGACGATACATTGCTGATTGCGTCAAAGTCCCCCTCAAACGGCGCGTTCGAATTACCACTGCGTGGCGCGTCAACAATTGATTGGTCAAACCTGTTTTCAAAATCACTATGTTCGGTCGGGTCCTCTCGAAGTGCGGCACTTGCCTTCATCTCCGTGAGATCGGTATGGTCAACAGCCTCCAAAGCAGTAGCTTTTCCAGAATCAGCAGGGGCATCAGATGGTGTTTGAGCAGAATTTTCATTATTACCAAGCTCCAAAAACGGGTTCTCGTCAACCTGCTCTTGCAGATGCTGGCTAAGTTCTAAATTGGATAATTGCAGCAATTTGATTGCTTGCTGCAGCTGCGGTGTCATCACCAGCGACTGTTTTTGCTTTAGTTTTACTGACTGAGATAGTTGCATAATCCCGTCCTCCTAAAAAAACTTTGAGGTTACGGCACGCAATTTGCAAAATATCTATTTGACGAGAATATTCGTCAAGAATGCGACAAATATGTATAATATTTTCAATGAATTAAGTTTTTGGCAAGTTTATTGCTTTTTGACCATGTCAGAATTCAGACAGGCAAAAACTGACTTAAAACGCAATTGATCATTCGAAAAACTACTCATATGATGATGTTGTTGTATTTTCGCACGTGGTAAAAAAGATCAGGTTTTTATGCTGTCAACACGAACGGATGTAAAATCAGGGCCATGCTATCGCTGCCGGATAATCCGGTCATTTGTGATGTTTACATTCATGCTGGTCATCTTAGCATTGGTTGGCGGTAAGAAGCTGGAGGTCATTAATTTCCTGACACCAAGTTGGTTTGCAACCGCAATTATAACGCTTGGGGTTTTTGGCTTTCTGGTCAAGCTGATCAGCTGGAAGCTATTTAACAAAATTATCTAACGGTCGCGAACCAGCCGAACGAGAACTTCTTGGTTTGGAAAGAACCGCCCATATGTATGACCGGTCATAAAATTAACTGTCCAGATATGGCGCCGAGCAAATCCATTAATCTCGCCAGTCCAATAAGGCTCTGCTAGCGTATCAGGAAAGCTATCAAGCTCAATTTTTACCGGCTTACATTTGTTAC
>JADHOR010000021.1 GCA_016778895.1 Candidatus Puniceispirillum sp. | reverse complement strand
CAGTAAAGCGTGGCTCGATGCAGGTTTCATACATATGATCAAAAACCCGGCGAAAGCCAGCTTTGCCATGAATTACATTGAACGGATCAGCGAAAAACACATCCTCGGCAACAAGTTCATATAGCGTTTCAACATTGTCTGGAGTGAGAGCAGTAAAAGCGCTTACGTAAGCGTCAACGGGATGCATCTTTTTAGCCATAAAAAGTCCTCGTGATCATCAAATGGTTAAAATATGCCGGTCTGTTTCCCAACAAGGCGGAAGAATAACCGGTCAGGTAAAAATCGCAAAAACCCCATTTTTCGAGTGAATGATTTTGGAAAGTTAATAGAAAAGTCATTAGTTTCCATGCCATTTATAATTTCAACGGCAGCGGTATCGCAGCTAATTAGGTCGGGCATTTCGAAATCATTGACGGCGGTGGCTTCGCTTTCTACGAACCCCGGGCAAATAATCTGCAATTTAACACCATGGGGAACCAGATCGAAATACAACGACTCTGCCAGTGATATCAGGGCTGCTTTGGTGGGGCCATAGGCGGCAGATTTTGGTAAGCCGCGCCAACCGGCGACTGAAGATACAATTGCAATATGGCCCCTGCCATTAGTGATCATGTCTGGCACCAGCCCAGCCAACGCATTGACCACGCCAAGGTAATTGATCCGCATATGATGCTCATAGACTGCGGGATCAATCTTGGTGCCATCCTGCGGCTGATAGATACCAGCATTCAAAATCGCCACATCAACAGGGCCTGAATTTGTCTTGGCGTCGTTGATTGCCGTCATTAACGCTGCCGGATCACCCACATCAGCCATATACCCCTGAAGCGTCTTATGCTGCTGTGATAGTTCGGTGAGGCGCTGCTGGCGTCGGGCAATGCCGGTAACATGATGTCCGGCACCGGCCAAACGCCCCGCTAATGCTGCACCAATGCCGGATGATGCGCCTGTGATCAAATAATGTGCCATGCCACCCTTTGACGTTAATTGTACCGCTTTAAGCGCAATGGACGCTGTTTTCCGCCGGTTTATCGCTGGCGCGCCACTGATTTTCCACTGTAGTCAGCAGGGTTAAACCTTGTCAAAGCGTGATGCCGCTTTTGCGCTGATTGCGTCAGTGAATTTATAATCAAAATAAGTGATATTAGGAATAAAAATAAAACACAATCTCTTTGCCTAATATCTTAATATATTGGATTATATAACTGTTATTAGATAATTGATTTATTCTTAAAATTTAATACAAAGAAAAAAAATTTGCCTTGTTTTTAATTGTTCAAATGGGTGAAGTTAGCTAAGAGGTGTTTGCTTATCTTTTAGGATTCTTGACAAAAGCGCGACCCAGAATTGACAGGTTTGATAGAGGGTTGAGCGATTGTGATTGACCGGCGGCAGGTCAGGTTTTGACACAGATGATCGGTTCGGTCTGTTTTCAGCAAGATAAAGCTCCTTGATTTAACCTGCAAAAACGGTTGGCAAGGCCAAGTTATTATATATCTATTTTTTGTCACTTTGTGGCTCTTGCGTGATCGCTGGCAGGCCTGAAACGAAAGGAACACAAAATGGGTATACTCAATGACGCAGTTGGATGGGTGAACGGCATAGTCTGGGGCCCTTAAATGCTTTTCTTCATACTGGGTGTCGGTTTGTTTTTGACCTTGGGTCTCAAGCTTTTGAAAATCATCATGCCGTTCAGAGTGGTCTGGTGTTCGATGGTGTTTGTTGGTGCGGTGATTGCCGGCTGGGATCAGATCGTTGCAGGTGCAGAATTTGTATGGCTGTTATCGGATACATTAAATGCGATGATGGCAATTCCAAACCTGATTGCACTTGTTGCGCTTTCGCCGGTTGTCTTCAAACTGACCAAAGAGTTTTTTGACACAAGAGGCGAGTCGGAAAAAAAATCCGTTCTAGCTTTGGCGTAACCTAAATAAAGATGGGCTGCATGGCTTTTGCTATGTGGCCCATTTGCGCTCTGGACAAATCTGCTAATCTTGCTATCACATTGTGCTGGCCAGCCCTTGCTCGCTAGCCTTTTTTTTGGCATTTCGGGCATGGTGCGGTGTTAACTCAATGCGGTTGACCAAGGGTGCGGCGGTGGAGAGCAGTGATGATTTGGCGTGAACATGGCGGCAATAGCGATCAAGCGGCGGCACAATTCGGCCATAACGCCGACGATATGCTAGACCTCTCGACCGGGATCAGCCCCATTGCCTATCCGGCCGCCACGATTTCCGCCCAAAGCTGGAACCAACTGCCTAGCAAGAGCCAGCTTGACCGGTGTTTGGCAGCCGCGCGAAGCGCCTATGACGTGCCGCATAATCTGGCAATTATGGCCGGGGCGGGGACACAAAGCCTATTGCAGGTAATCCCCTCCCTTGGACCCATGTCCGGCAATGTGTGGATAGCCGAGCCGACCTATAACGAACACCGGCCAGCATGGGTGTCGAGTGGCTATGACGTGATTAGCGGAAATACTGCACCGGATGCCGCGCAATCGGCGGTATTTGTTGCGCCAAACAACCCAACCGGTTTGATTGATAAGGTGGGTATTGCAGATATGACAACGCGGCGCCCTAATGCTCGCCCTAATACTGATACTGATACTGGCACTGATACTGATACTGGCGGTTTAATTATGATTGATGGAGCATTTGCCTTGCCAGCCGCCGCTGACACGGGCGCTAGTGATCTCTTGCATGAGTTTTCGGCCGACCCGCACGTCATTCACCTCCGTTCATTTGGCAAGTTTTTTGGCATGGCTGGGCTACGCCTCGGCTTTGCTATTGGTGCACCGGAATTAATTGCAAAATTACAGGCACGTATCGGCCCATGGGCGGTCAGTTCGGCGGCGCTAGATATTGGGACGGCAGCATTAAATGATCATGCGTGGCAGGCGCAACATGGCGTGTTTCTTGAAGGGCAGGCTGAACGTCTGAAAGGATTGCTGGCTATTACAGGCTTTACGATTTTGGGCGGAACATCGCTGTTCCAGACGGTGCAGACGCCGGATGCTGAGGCACTCCACACTCATCTTGCCAAGGCGGCAATCTGGACACGGAAATTTTCCCAATCGCCTGATTTGTTGCGTTTTGGTGTGCCGTCGGGCGAGACAGATTTTGCCCGCCTTTCGAAGACATTAGAGAATTGGCAGAATTAGGAAAGAATTGGAAAAATCTATAGATAATTGGCGGCAAGTGACCAATCAGTGACGCAATTGGTTGACTTTATCTGCCGGTTTATGAAAACACTATAGCCAAGACAAATGAGGTGGCTGTGACGCCAAGCGTCATGCCTTAATGAGGGAATCTGGTCCGGATGAAACAAGCCATCCAATGCCAGAGCCGTCCCCGCGACTGTAGGATGGTCGCCTGTCAATTGACCACTGGGATTTGGTGTTACCACCCCGGGAAGGCAGACAGGCATTCGTGACCACAAGCCAGGAGACCTGCCTTTGCTGTTTGAGATTTTACGGTCGGGGTATGCCGTGAGGATGAATGCCGCTTTTGGCTACATTTCATCATACCCAGATTTTATGAAGCCCCGGATGTGATGTTCACGATCTGGGCAGTAAATTTGTGGGGAGCCAGAAATGACCAAATCTATCACGCTATCGCTAGCTTTAATCGTCGCAACAACCAGCAATGCGTTTGCGCATCATCCGCTTGGCGGCGAGGCGCCGGAAACCATGCTGCATGGGCTGTTATCTGGATTGGGCCATCCGTTGATTGGGTTTGACCATCTGGCTTTTGTTCTGGCGATTGGTGTGTTGGCGGCGTTTCAGGCACGGCGGTGGATGATGCCGCTTGGGTTTATCCTTGGCACTGTCGCTGGCAGCTTGCTGACACTGGCCGCGGTTACCCTGCCTTTAACCGAGGTCATGATTACCCTGTCTGTGCTTGTTGCTGGCGTCATTGTGATGCGTGGGCGTGAGGTGACGGTAATGCCCGCGGCGGCACTGGCGGCATTTGCTGGTCTGTTCCACGGGGCGGCGTATGGTGCGGCTATCATCGGCGCCGAGCCAACCCCTGTGATGTCTTATCTTGCCGGTTTTGGCATGATCCAGTTTGGCCTGATGATGGTGGCCGGCTTTGTTGTGCAGACAATCTGGAAAGCGGCATCAATGATGGATTTGCAGCCACGCCTTGCCGGTGCGGTTATTGCTGGTGTTGGGTTGACCTATATCGTCGAGCTTGGTGAGCAGTTCCTGTTTCCTGCGATGTAACAAAATACAGCGCGAAATGCGTTTCCAGCAAGGCAGGGTCAGGCGTAATCGACCCTGCCTTTTTTGCCACCAAAGGCCTGCCAGAGTGGCAACTTTATAAAATCATGACCTATCGGAGTTTACCACGATGAATGCCCGACGTATCCCCGCAACCGTTATCACTGGGTTTTTAGGATCGGGAAAAACAACACTGATCCGCCACATCATCAGCCATGCCGCCGGCAAACGTCTGGCGCTGATCGTTAATGAATTTGGCGATATTGGTATGGATGCAGCAATGTTTGGTGATTGTGCTGCTGAGGGCTGTGAGATTGACGATATTATTGAGCTGGCAAATGGCTGCATCTGTTGCACGGTTGCTGATGATTTCCTGCCAAGCATGCAGCGTTTGCTCGATCAACAGCCGCTGCCTGATCATATTATTATCGAAACATCGGGTTTGGCGTTACCGCAGCCTTTGGTGCAGGCCTTTCAGTGGCCGGATATCAGGGCGCGTGTGATGCTTGACGGGGTGATCACTCTGGTTGATGGGCCGGCATTGGCGGCAGGGGCGGTTGCGCATGATATGGCCGCGCTTGAGGCGCAACGTGCGGCGGATGAAGAGCTGGATCATGACAGCCCGATTGATGAGCTGTTTGCCGATCAAATAGGTGCGGCGAATATGATTGTTCTGTCAAAGGCTGATCAGTTGGATGCCGATGGCGAGGCACGCGCACGCGCCGTCATCGACTCGCACCTTTTAGGCCCGACACCAATTATCACCGCGGCAAATGGTGCGGCGCCAATCGATGCGATCCTTGGTCTGGACATGGAGGCACAAGCGCATGAGCGCGCCAAACACAGCCACCACCATCATGCCCATGAACATAGCCATGAACACGACGCGCATCACGACGGGGATCACGCCCATGAACACGACGCGCATCATCATGAACATCACAACGGAGATCATGGGCATGATGCGTTTTCCTCGGTGATTATTACCATGCCT
This sequence comes from Candidatus Puniceispirillum sp., assembly GCA_016778895.1. Lineage (GTDB taxonomy): Bacteria > Pseudomonadota > Alphaproteobacteria > Puniceispirillales > Puniceispirillaceae > UBA3439. The sequence goes on along the minus strand of JADHOR010000021.1, from coordinate 25,724 downwards.
GAAATTGCCTCGGTAGCGACAATTGAGGCACATCTAGCCAGTTTAGCCGGAGAATTTGGAATTTTGCGCGCAAAAGGACGGCTCGCGGTTACCGGTAAGGCCTTGCCATTGGTGGTTCAGGCCGTCGGACAGCGGGTTGACAGTTATTTTGCTCAAAGCGCCGATGGAAGCGTTGGCCAGCTTGTGGTGATCGGGCTGGCTGGTCTTGACGGTGTAGCCATTGCCAAACGGCTTGGCGGGCACCTGCTTGGCGGGCACCTTCAGGGCGAGACTCCGCCGGATGACGGGCTGGCAGGCCATGCATCTTCTTAAGATTGACGAATCTGGCGCATTATATGATTCGGATGAAGCCGTTGATCTAGGACAGCCTGCAGGCGATGTTGTGCTGTTAACCTCGGCCGATACCGAGGTTGGCCTGTTGGCGCGGGCAGCCGCTGCAAGCGATATCTGGCATGATCAACTGCGTGTGGCGAATTACCTTAGCCTAACGCATCCCTATTCGGTCGATCTCTATATCGAGAATACTGCGCGTCACGCTAAAATTGTGGTCATTCGGCTGTTGGGCGGGGCATCTTACTGGTCATATGGCGTGCAGCAATTGCGAGCGCTTGCCGAAACCGGCAAAGTGACGGTGATTTTTTTATCTGGTGATGCCAAACCCGATCCGGAATTGGCTTATCTGTCGTCGGTTGATGGCGCCACGGCTGCGGCGTTATCGGCCTATCTTGATGCGGGCGGCATTGATAATGCCATTGGGTTTCTGGCCAAAATTGCTGATCTGGTTTACCAAACCGATCTTGCCCCGCCGGTGCGCCCGTTGATGCGGGCTGGGCTATACTGGCCCGGGCTTGTCGGTGCAGATTTTGCCCAGGTCAGGGGAAAATGGCGTGCCGGTGCTCCTGTTGCTGCATTGGTGTTTTATCGAGCGTTGATGCAGGCCGGTGATGTTGCACCGATTGATGCGCTGATCAAGGCGGTTCAAGAAGAGGGGCTGAACCCGTTGCCGCTATTTGGTGCAAGCCTGAAAGAGGCGGAAAGTGCCGCAATTATTGCCGATTTTCTGGTGCAGGCTGAGGTCGATGTCATTTTGAATATGACCAGCTTTGCTGTCTCTGATCCTGCAGCCGCTGCGGCTCATTTATCTGGTGATGATACGGCCATAGAGATGCGGTCGGTTGGCCCGTTTGGCGCGGTTGATGCGCCCGTGTTTCAGGTGGTTCTGTCGTCAAATCGTCAGGTAGATTGGCAAGGCTCAACTGCGGGGTTGACTGCTCGCGATCTGGCAATGAATGTTGCGCTTCCCGAACTTGATGGGCGCATTTTGACTCGCGCAATTGGGTTTAAACAGCCGTTGAGTAAAGATCCGCTGACCCATGCGATGACCACGCGCTACGCGGCGGCGGATGAAAGATGCGCGTTTGTGGCAATGCTGGCAGCCAAATGGTGCCGGTTGCGCCGCCTGCCAAACGCCGACAAGAAAATTGGCTTTATTTTGGCGAATTACCCCAACAAGGATGGCCGTATTGCGAATGGGGTTGGGCTGGACACACCACAAAGCGTATTGGATTCGCTTCACACGCTAAAGAATACTGGCTATGCGTTTACCGACCTTCCAGAAACCAGCGCGGCATTGATTACCCAGCTTCGCGATGGTCCAACAAATGCGGGTTGGCGCGGCCGCAAGTGCCATGTGCATTTACCCGAAACCGATTATATGGCGTTTTTCAGAACGCTGCCGGCGGCGATGCAAAATGCCCTCCAAGATTGCTGGGGTAGTATCACGGATGATCCAATGTATGATGGCACCGGCCTGCGCTTGCCAATCCTAACCCTTGGCAATGCCGCCATTGGGGTGCAGCCGGCACGCGGCTATAATATAGACCCCAAGGCGACGTATCATTCGCCTGATCTGGTGCCGCCGCATAATTATTTCGGGTTTTATCTGTGGCTTCGCGATGTTTGGGGCATGGATGCAAGCGTGCATTACGGCAAGCATGGGAATCTGGAATGGTTGCCGGGCAAGGCGCTGGCGTTGGGCAATGGCTGTTATCCTGAAGCAGTGCTGGGCCCAATGCCGTTAATCTATCCGTTTATTGTCAATGATCCGGGCGAGGGGGCGCAGGCAAAACGGCGATTATCGGCGGTTGTGCTGGATCATTTGACGCCGCCCCTAACCCAAGCTGATACGCATGGCGTGATGGCGGTAATCGAATCGCTGATGGACGAATATTTTGAGGCAGCTGGCATGGATAAAGCCCGCTCAGCGGCTTTGCTTGGCGATATTCTAGACCAGGCAAGCAGAGCTGGAATTGCGGTTGATTGCGGGATCAAGGAAGATGATGCGCCGGATGAAAAGCTGCTGAAACTGGATAATTTTCTGTGTGATCTAAAAGAGCTGCAAATTCGTGACGGGCTGCATATCTTCGGGCAAAACCCCAGCCCCGCGCAGATTACCGAGCTGCTGGCGCAGATTTTACGGACGCCACGCGGTGATGGCATGGGGGCAAATGCATCGCTGATCCGCGCGCTTGCCGATGATCTTGGCCTTGTCGGTCAGGATGATGAAACGAGCCAGCCCTATGACCCGTTGATTTCGGTTGCTGGTGCCGAGTGGAAAGGCCCGCGTCCGGCAGAATTGACCCGCGTTTCAGGCGGTGCATGGCGCAGCAATGGGCACACAACCCAGCGCCTTGATCTATTGGCGCGTGAAATGATTATTGCAGGTCTTAATGGTGATTTTTCGCTGGCAGCCGGGCCTGCTAGCCGCCTGATTCTTGCCGGTGCATTGGGGACTTTAAATCGCGATTTATTGCGCTGTGGTCCACAGGAAACAGCCGCGCTGCATCTTGCGCTCGGTGGTCGCTTTATTGCTGCAGGCCCATCTGGCGCGCCAACAAGGGGGCGGCCCGAAGTATTGCCAACCGGACGGAATTTCTTTTCCATCGACAGCCGTGCATTGCCAACCCCAACTGCATGGCGGCTTGGCTGGGCATCGGCAAATGCCGTGATCGAACGTTATCTGCAGGACCATGGCAATTGGCCAAAGGCGATGGTTTTGTCGGCATGGGGAACGTCGAATATGCGAACAGGCGGTGATGATATTGCGCAGGCACTGGCCTTTATGGGGGTGCAGCCGGTCTGGGATGCGGCAAGTCGGCGTGTGACCGGCTTTGATGTCATGCCGCTGGATGTGCTGGATCGACCGCGGATAGATGTTTCGCTGCGCTGTTCGGGCTTTTTTCGCGACGCCTTTCCAGCCCAGATGAGCCTAATTGACCGCGCGGTGCAGGCGGTTTCTGCCTTGGATGAGCCGGATGATATGAACCCGCTGGCGGCGGCGGCGCGGCGCGATATGGCGGCGTTTGAGGCGGCGGGGCTGGCATCTGATGCGGCGCAGCGTCAGGCGACTTTACGCGTGTTTAGCGCAAAACCGGGGGCTTATGGCGCGGGGCTGCAAACGCTAATCGATGAAGGCATATGGGATGACCGGTCTGATTTTGCCGAGGCGTTTCTAGTGTGGTCGAGCTATGCCTACGGGGATGGTGTTGCTGGTACGCCGGCGCGGGCCGAACTTGAGGCGCGTCTTGGGACGGCAGATGCGGTTCTTCATAATCAAGATAACCGCGAACATGATATTCTGGACAGTGACGATTACTACCAGTTTGCTGGCGGGCTTTCGGCGGCGGTTGCCCATATTTCGGGGCGTGATGTGCCGGTGTATCACAATGATCACAGCCTAGCGGAAAATCCGGTTACCCGCACTCTTGCTGAAGAAATCAGCCGTGTCGTTAGGGGCCGCGCAAGCAACCCAAAATGGATCAGCGGCGCGATGCGACATGGCTATAAGGGTGCGTTCGAGATGGGCGCAACGGTTGATTATCTTTTTGCCTTTGCCGCAACAACTCGGCAGGTTGAGGCGCATCATTTCGCCGCGCTTTATGAGGCCTATATTGAAGATGATCAGGTTCGAACCTTTTTGGAAAATGCCAATGATGCGGCCTATGCAGATATGCTGGCGCGCTTTGCCGAAGCGATTGACCGTGGCCTCTGGACACCGCGGCGTAATAGCGTGCAAGCTGAACTGGAGCGATTGCAGAGCAATCTGGCCGCAAATGGAGGCTTAAAAGATAGAGGCTTAAATGATAATGGCGCGCAATAATCGTCCAAAAAAGCATCGAATGTGGCACCAGATAGCCAGATCAATAAAGGAGTAAGCAGCAATGAGCGAAGCGGAAAATCAGATGCCGGAAGATCGGGCGTCGGAAAAAATTGATGATGTCGAGCGGCATAATAGCAAGATGGCCAAGAAGAAGCTGGCACGTGACAAGATCATGGCAGGCAAGACCGATAAAAAAGGTCTGATAATCGTTCATACGGGCAAGGGGAAAGGCAAATCTTCATCGGCCTTTGGGATGATTTTTCGCTGTATCGCGCATCAAATGCCATGTGCTGTGGTGCAGTTTATTAAGGGTGGAATGGATACTGGTGAACGCAATCTAATCACCGCAAACTTCCCTGATCTGTGCCAGTTTTTCACTATGGGAGAAGGGTTTACCTGGGAAACTCAGGATAAAGAGCGTGACATTGCCGCCGCCACCGCGGCCTGGGAAAAGGCCAAGGAGTTGATCCGCGATGATCGAAACCAAATGGTGTTGCTGGATGAAATCAATATCGCTCTCCGCTATGGCTATATTGACCCTGCCGAGGTTTTGCAATTCCTTCGAACCGAGAAACCGCCAATGACCCATGTTGTCCTGACTGGCCGGAATGCGGCGGATGATTTGGTTGAAATTGCCGATCTTGTAACCGAAATGGCGTTGGTCAAGCACCCGTTCCGGTCAGGCATTAAAGCCCAAATTGGGGTCGAATTTTAGCGGAATGTTGTCTCGCAATGTTTGAAAAGCGAGGCTGGCAACCTTCGATGATGTGGCAAAGATAAGGCCGGGTAAATGACACTTAAAACAGCTGCTTGTCTGATGATACAGGGCGCCGGATCGAATGTTGGAAAATCGGTTCTGGTGGCGGGTTTATGCCGTCATTTCGCCAATCAGGGGCTAGCGGTTGCACCGTTTAAGCCGCAAAACATGTCGAATAATGCCGCTGTTACAGATGATGGCGGGGAAATTGGGCGGGCGCAGGCTCTGCAGGCCCGGGCGGCGCGATTGCCGGCATCGGTTCACATGAATCCAGTGCTGTTGAAGCCAGAAAATGAAACCGGATCGCAAATTATCCTTCAGGGCAAACGCTATGGCAGTATGCGCGCCCGTGAATATGGCAGCCATAAAGCGGCGCTGTTGCCCCATGTGCTGGATAGTTTTCATCATCTTTGCGCGCAAGCTGATCTGGTAATTGTCGAGGGCGCAGGCAGCCCCGCCGAGATTAATCTGCGTGCAGGTGATATCGCAAATATGGGCTTTGCCAGCGCCGTTGATGTGCCGGTAATCATGGTTGGAGATATTGATCGTGGCGGTGTTATTGCGGCACTGGCGGGCACTGATCTGGTTTTGTCGCCAGAAGATAAAAAACTAATTAAAGGTTTTATTATCAATAAGTTTAGAGGCGATACTAATCTTTTTTCAGAAGGTATGACAGCCATTGAATCATTTACTGGCTGGGCAGGCATTGGCATTCTGCCCTATTTTGACGCGGCGCGCTTTTTACCAGCTGAGGATATTCTGGATATTGACAGTAAAACGGCGAAGGCTGTGACGAACGCCAACAAGGGTTTGAAAATTGCCGTTCCGATGTTGCGGCGAATTGCTAATTTTGACGATCTTGATCCACTTGCCGCTGAACCCGATGTCGAAATAGCGCTGATCAAGCCGGGTGCGCCAATTCCGGCCGATTGCCAGCTAGTTCTTTTGCCCGGATCAAAGGCCACGATTGCCGATTTACGGTTTTTGCGGGATCAGGGCTGGGATATCGACATTATCGCGCATTATCGGCGCGGCGGCCATATTCTTGGGCTTTGCGGCGGTTATCAGATGCTTGGCAAGACCATTAGTGATCCTTACGGCATCGAAGGCGCCGCCGAGACTGTCAATGGATTGGGGTTGCTGGAAATCGAAACCAGCCTTGATCACAGCAAAACCCTTCGTCAAACCAATGCTGTTGTTATGGGGCGGGATATTCCAGTTCGCGGTTATGAAATTCATATGGGCGTTTCAACTGGCCCGGGGCGCGATCGTCCATTTCTGTCAATTGATGGCCGGGGCGAAGGCGCGATATCGCCAGATGGGCGGGTAATTGGCAGCTATTGTCATGGGTTGTTCACCAGCAATGAATTTCGCCGGCATTATCTTGGCGGCCTTGGGGTGATCAGCGATAGGCTTGATTATGATGCGCAAATTGACGCCGTTCTTGATCAGCTAGCAAGCCATATGGCCGATCATCTCGATCTTTCCGCGCTTGGCAAGATTGCCGGTATCTAGCCGCCGATCAGAGCCATTGCGGCGATCAGTCCCTCGGCAAAGACATGTCCTGAAAATAGCAAAAGCCCAGCCGCAAATATTATCGTTGCGCGTCGCATGACGCCAAGGGCGCGATAAATATCGGCGGTAGTCGCCGCATCGCCAGCCGCATTTAGCTTTGCCGCCTGTTTCACGCGATTTCCATAATGACGCGGCCCGCCAAGCCAGCGGTTTAGCCCGCCTGCCATCGCTGCTTCAGGCCAGCCCGCATTGGGTGATGGATGAGTGCCTGCATCACGGTAAATAGCTGCTAGTGCCAATAACAGACCGCCCGCTTTGCCCATGCTGGCAATGGCAATCAACAGGCTGGTGATGCGGGCTGGCAAATAATTGAGTAAATCGTCAAAACGCGCGGCAGCCCATCCAAAGGCAAGATATTTTGGATTGCGATAACCGATCATGCTGTCGGCGGTATTGGTCATTTTATAAATAAACAGGCCGGGAAGGCCGCCAATCAAAAACCAGAGTGCCGGCGCAATAACACCGTCCGATAGGTTCTCGGCGCCGGTTTCAATGGCGGCACGGGAAATGTCGGCCTCACTCATTGCTGTGGTGCGCCGGCCGACAATCATGCCAATGGCGCGCCGTGCCGCATCCAGTTTATCATCAAGCGCTCGTGCTACCGCCAGAATATGCTGATCAAGTGACCGGCCTGCAAGCAAGATGGAAAGGCAGAGTAATTCAGCCACCGCCCCGAGCAGACCTATGCCAGCGCCCAATCCAGCGGAAAAAACGAGTAACAGGCCCAATGTGAACATCCCAAGCCAGCGCCGGTTGCGGCCTCGATACTGACGCTTGTTATAGCGTTGATCCGTGCGCGAGATTAGCTTGCCAAACATAACCACCGGATGTGGTAGGCGTCGCCATAGCCAATCCGGTTCGCCAAAGATCCAGTCCAGCCCCAATGCAAGAAGCAGAATGGCAGCGCGGTGCTCAAATGCGGCAAGGCTGAAATCGGGCATTTGCAATACCTTTGGTCGGATGTGCGATTGTCTTTCGCGGTTGGCTCTAGTATGTTTTAGCCAAGGTTGGTGGACTTGTGAACAAGATGAAAGCGATCCTGGTGAGGTGGACCTAATTCAGGCATCCAAATCCAGGCCCCGAACCGGTCAGACTCTTATGGCGTTTTTGGCGCTATATGCCTGTTATTGCTTCATTAAATTACGGTTTTACGACCCTAGCTATAGGTTTTGCTGATATGGACGCGGCGGCTTTGGCAAGGATAGCGATGACCTCAATTTCGGGGCTCTATTAAAACGGAGCATAACATGGCAGTGGCAGATCAATTAGCCGAAAAATCCCCGAAATATGGGGTAATGATTTGCGGGCATGGGTCGCGGTCAAAATCAGCCGTCGCCGAATTCGCCGTTCTGGCAGAAAAGCTGGCGCCGCTTTTTCCCGATTGGCCGGTTGAATATGGCTATCTGGAATTTGCCACGCCGGTGATCAATACCGGCCTTGATAAGCTGCGTGAAAAGGGTGTTACACATGTGCTTGCCGTCCCCGGTATGCTGTTCGCGGCAGGGCACGCTAAAAACGATATCCCATCAGTGCTGAACGCCTATGCAGCCATACATGATATTACAATTCAATACGGGCGTGAGTTGGCGGTTGATTTGCAGATGCTGCAGGCCGCCGGTGACCGTATTTCCACAGCAATTGCTGCTGCGGATGCCACTGCAAGCGGCGCTCCAGTTCCGATTGCCGAGACCTGTCTTGTGGTCATTGGGCGCGGCTCATCTGACCCTGATGCCAATTCGAATATTTCAAAAATTGCCCGTATGCTGTGGGAAGGTATGGGGTTTGGCTGGGCCGAGGTCGGCTATTCTGGCGTGACATTCCCGCTGGTGCAGCCATGCCTCGAGCATATTGCGCGACTTGGCTATCGGCGCGTCGTTGTGTTCCCTTATTTTCTGTTTTCCGGCATTCTTATTGACCGTATTTATGGTTTTACCGACGAGGTGGCCGCAGCCCATCCCAATATTGAGTTTGTCAAAGCCGGTTATTTGAATGATCATCCAAAAGTGATTGCGACCTTTGCGGATCGCGTGACCGAAATATTGCACGGCAGCAACAATATGAATTGCGCCATGTGTAAATATCGGGCGCAAGTTCTAGGCTTTGAGGCCGAGGTCGGGCTCGCCCAAGAAAGTCACCATCATCATGTTGAGGGTAAAGGCGTATCGGCGCCCGGCAGCAGCGTCGAGGATTGTCCGCTTTGCGATCATTTTTGTACCGGCGCGTGCCGGCTTGAGGCGGCGCCACACCGTCACGTGCATGACCACGGGCACGTGCATGACCACGGGCACGGGCATGATCACGGGCATGATCACGGGCATCATCCTTATCCGCACGCTGATCACCCGCTGGGGCCGGAGTCTGTTCGCCAGCGGCTCGTCAGCGCAGGACGAAAGGGCGAGGGGGATCAAGATTAGCACGATGATCAAGTTTTTCTACATAACCGATCCGGCGGTAATTTATGCTGAGTCATTTCTGCGGGTCAGACAATCGGCGAGGCTTGATCACTTGCCGGCCGATATTGCCGGTGTTGCAACGCGTTTGATCCATGCGTGCGGAATGCCTGATCTGGTCGATGATCTGGGTTTCAGCCCTAGGTTTGTTTCCCGGGGGGTTGCCGCACTGCTGGATGGCAAGCCGATTTTTTGTGATTGTGAAATGGTCGCATCGGGAATTACGCGGCGATTTTTGCCAGCAGACAATCCGGTCATTGTGACTTTGAATGATGCCAAAACCGCTCCACTTGCGAAACAATTGCAAACAACCCGGTCCGCGGCGGCGGTAGACCTGTGGGATCACCGTCTTGACGGGGCGGTTGTTGCCATTGGTAACGCGCCAACTGCATTATTTCGTCTGTTGGAAACGATTGCGGATGGTGGGCCGGTGCCAGCGGCGATCCTTGGTTTTCCGGTCGGTTTTGTCGGCGCGGCCGAGTCCAAACAGGCGCTTGCTGATGAACCTTCTGGGGCTGAATTTGTGACAGTGTTTGGCACGCGAGGCGGGTCGGCGATTGCCGCGGCGGCAGTTAATGCGCTGGCGTTAGCGGCCAAGGCTGAGTGATGGATAAGTGGCTGACCATCGTGGGGGTTAGCGAGGCTGGCCCAAAGGCTTTGCCCGACGCCGTTAAACTTCAGCTTTTTGAGGCAAAATTGATTGTTGCGGCAAAGCGCTTTCACGCTGGCCTTAACCAGATGATCGGCAACCAGATGATTGGCAACCAATTGGGTAACATTGAGAATGGCGATAGCGCCATTATTATCAGCCACGATCAAATCGTGGATTTTCCGTCACCGCTTGCAGATTTCTATCCGCAGTTGGATCAGGTACAGGGTCAGCATGTTTGTGTGCTGGCAACAGGTGACCCGTTATGGTTTGGCATTGGTGCCAGCCTGATCAAGCGTTATGGGGCGCAATCTTGCAATATTATTCCGAATGTTTCAGGTATTCAAATGGCGGCGGCGCGCATGGGCTGGCCGATTGCATCATGCAAGATATTGACGATCCATGGCCGTGCGATTGAGGCGGTTCTGCCATCATGCCAGCGCCGGGCGCGGCTATTGGTTATTGCTGAAAACGGCCAAAGCACCCCAAAAATTGCGCAATTACTAACCGATTATGGCTATGGTGATGCTGAAATCACCGCGCTGGCACATCTTGGTGGTGATGATGAGGCGTTGTTTTACGGGCGGGCAGCGGCGTGGGCGCATCAGGTTCCAGATTTTCATATTCTGGCAATTTCCTTGCCTGACCAACCGGCCAGTCAGGCCGGATTCGCGCTTACCGATGCCGATATCGAAAATGATGGAAAATTAACCAAGGCTGATTGCCGTGCCAGCGCCGTTGCAAAGTTGCGGCCATTTGCGGGTGCGGTAATGTGGGATGTTGGCTCGGGCTCGGGCGCCGTTGCGATTGAATTTATGCGTCTTGCCCCGCAATCGCGCGCCTATGCGATCGATAGAGATCAGACACAAATCGAAATGGCGCGGCGAAACGCCAAAAAATTTGGCGTGCCAAACTTAACGCATATTCATGCCGAATTGCCATCGGGGCTTAGCGGTTTACCTACCCCGGATGCGATCTTTATTGGTGGCGGGCTGTCGGCTGCGACGATTGATGAATGTTTATCTGCGCTGCGTGATGGCGGGGTATTGGTGGCGCACGCGGTCACGCTGGAAAGCGAGGCGTTAATGTTGGCGGCATGGCAGGCACATGGCGGTAAACTGGCGCGAATCTCGGTTCAACACGCTGATCCGGTTGGCGGGTTTCATGGCTGGCGGCCATTGATGCCGGTAACGCAATGGCATTTTATCAAATCTGATGGTTGGCTTCCGACACCGACGCAACATCATTCCGCAAAAAGGGATATCTGATGGCAAAGGCTACGCTTTATGGGGTTGGCACCGGACCCGGTGATCCTGAATTGGTGACGCGCAAAGCGTGGCGCCTGATCGAGACCGCCAGTGTCATTGCCTATCTTGCGCCCGACGATGGCCCGGGTTTTGCCCGAACGATTGTTGCCGATGCGATTGGCGATGATGTGTGTGAAGTGATCATGCGGGTGCCAATGCGTACCGGCCGTGCACCGGCGCAAACCATTTATGACGAGGGTGCTGCGACGATTGCTGCGCATCTTGATGCGGGCCGCGATGTTGTGATGCTGTGCGAGGGTGATCCGTTGTTTTATGGATCGTTCATGTATGTTTTGGCACGGCTTCGTGATCAATATCCGGTCGAAATTGTTGCTGGCGTGACCTCGATTACTGCTTGTGCTGCAATCCAGCTTCATCCGCTTGTTGCGCGTAACGACACGCTGGTAGTCCTGCCAGCGCCTTTGCCCGATGATGCGCTTCGCAGCCGGATTGAGATGGCACAAGGGGTTGTCATCATGAAATTGGGGCGTCATATGCCGCGCCTCCGCGCCTTGCTTGCCTCAATGGGGCTGGCTGAACAAACCCTCTATGTTGGTCATGCGTCACTTGCCAATGAAGCAAGCTGCCGGCTTGTTGATGCGCCTGACGACGCGCCTTATTTTTCAATGCTGCTGATCTATAAAGGAGATGATCCGTGGATCACGCGATAATTCAGCCATCTGGCTCTGCGGTGGATACACCAAAACGTCCGGTTGTTTTATGCCTGTCAGCAGGTGGCATTCAGCGTGCTAACGATCTGGCAACCGCGGTTGATGGTGATGTTCATGGCCTTGCCACAAGATGCCCGGACGCGCCGTATCATTTTCACGATACAATGGCTCATATTGCTGCGTTATTCATTGCCGGACGGCCGGTTATCGGCATTTGTGCGGCGGCGATATTAATCCGAGCTGTGGCACCGCATCTTGGCCATAAACAGCATGATGCGCCGGTGATTGCAATTGCCGAGGATGGCAGTGCCATTGTGCCGCTATTGGGCCTGCATCACGGCGCGCTTGGGCTCGCGGCAAGGCTTGGTATGGTTTTCGGCGGCCATGTGGCGGTTACCAATGCCAGCAATCTTGGCAATGCTGTCTCGCTTGATACACCGCCTGCGGGGCTGCGCCTTAGCAATCCGGCCAGTGCGGCAAAGGTGATGGCAGATTTGCTGGCTGGTTGCGGGGCGCAGATTGATACAGACGATGATTGCGCCGATCTTGCTGACTGGCTGCAGCCGGTAAAGCGCGGTCAGGACGTGCTATTGACGATCACGCATGAATTTATCAATCCAGCGGCAAATCAATTGGTTTATTGCCCACAACAATTCAGTCTAGGGGTTGGTTGCGCGCGGGGCTGTGATGCTGATGAGCTCTACGATTTCGTTTGCAGCGAATTACGCCTTCACAACGTTAATCCAGCAGCGATTACGGTAATTGCATCGGTTGATTTAAAGGCTGATGAGCCTGCAATTCTGGCGCTGGCCGCACGATTGGATGTACCATTTCGGGTGTTTACCGCACAGGAATTGGAAAAACAGACGCCGCGGCTTGCCAATCCGTCAGAAATTGTTTTTGCCGAGATTGGTGCGCATGGTGTTGCCGAGGCGGCAGCACTGTCTGCAGGTGATGATCAAGCAAAGCTGTTTGTTGAAAAACAAAAATCGAATAACGCGACCATGGCACTGGTGAAGCTGGCAGCACCGCTTGTCGATCAGGCACAGATTAAGGGGCGCAAGCCGGGCCGGGTAATGTTAATCGGCATTGGCCCCGGCAAGGATGATTGGCGCACGCCCGAGGCCGCCAAATGGGTTCAGTCGGCGGATGAACTGGTTGGATATGGCCTTTATATTGACCTATTGGGCCCCGCCGCAGCGCATTTGCTGCGCAAGGACTTTGCCCTTGGCGAAGAGGAGGCGCGTTGTCGTTATGCGCTGGAAACTGCCGCGACCGGCCGGGATGTTGCGATTATCTGTTCGGGGGACGCTGGCATCTATGCGATGGGGGCGCTGGTGTTTGAATTGCTGGACCGGAGTGTAGATGATGGCGGCGTCAGTGCGTCAGCGCGCCGCGTCCAGGTGGTAAGTACGCCCGGCGTTTCGGCACTGCAAGGGGCGGCAGCACGGTCTGGTGCGATCCTTGGGCATGATTTCTGCACCATTTCGCTGTCTGATCTATTGACCCCTTGGGCGAGTATTGAGGCGCGTATCCATGCGGCTGGGGCCGGTGATTTCGTGGTTGCCTTTTACAACCCTGTGTCACAGCGGCGGCGCACCCAACTGGCCGCCGCGCGCGATATTTTAATAAGCTATCGCGGCGGTGATGTGCCGGTGCTGCTTGCCAGCAATCTTGGCCGCCCTGAAGAACAGTTAAAATTCCGCACACTTGGCAGCCTTGTTGTTGACGAGGTTGATATGTTGACCGTGGTTATGGTCGGGTCTAGCGCGTCAAAAATGCTGGATCTTGGGCGCGGCAAGGCCGTATACACACCGCGGGGATACGCAAAGCATATTGATAATATAAACAATAATAACAACTAGATAAATTTAAAAAGGTAAAGCAATATGACAGTTCATTTCATTGGCGCCGGGCCGGGTGATCCAGATTTGATTACAGTACGCGGCCTGCGCTTGATCGAGACTTGTGGGTTGTGTCTATACGCCGGATCGTTGGTGCCAGATGCCGTTGTTGCTGCGGCGCCAAAATCAGCCCGGGTACTCGACACCGCGGCAATGACATTGGATGAAATCATCGCTGAAATTGCAGCGGCGCACAAAGCTGGCCTCGATATCGCCCGTGTGCATTCAGGGGATCCATCACTTTATGGGGCGATTGCCGAGCAGATCAGGCGGCTCCGTGCGCTAGATATCCCTTATGATATAACGCCGGGGGTATCGGCCTATGCGGCGGCGGCGGCGGCGCTCGGTATCGAGTTGACGATCCCCGAAATTAGCCAGACTTTAATCCTGACTCGTACCGCGATGAAATCATCCGCGATGCCTGAGGGCGAGGATTTAACTAGCCTTGGCCGCACGGGGGCAACGCTTGCAATCCATCTGTCGGTGCGTAATCTGCGCGCTATCGAGCGTGAGTTAACGCCGTTTTACGGGGCTGATTGTCCAGTTATTGTTGCATATCGCGTTGGCTGGCCGGATCAAGCATTTATCCACGCGACCCTCGCGACCATCCGAACGGCGGTCACTGCGGCCAAAATTACCCGCACAGCCCTTATTTTTGTTGGCAAGGGGCTTGCCGCCTCTGACGGCGGGTTTCGCGATAGTGCGCTCTATGACGCCGGTCATGCGCATATTTTGCGGCCAGTAAGGGGGGCAAATCAGGACGCACCTGCCTAGGCAAGCGCGATTGGCGCACCTATGCAGATGCCGCCGCGATAATATGAAGATATGATCCGGCGACCGCATTTTTTCTTAACCCGACCTTGCCAAGTGACCGACCGCTTGCATCTTCGGCGGCAAATAACGGTGTTCCGCTGGCGGCAATCGGGCTGGTGTAATGAAATTCATGACCAAGAAAAGGCCCATCCCAGAAAAACCCCTCTAATGGGATGAATTTTCGATAGCCGAGATGCCGTTTCTTTGCCGCGAAACTGGTTTCAAGCTCCAGCAACCCTGCCATTTGAAAGCGGTTGCCGTTGGCGTCGATAATACCAGTGCCGAGCGTCATAAAGCCGCCGCATTCGCCATAGATTGGGATATTGGCCTTTGCCGCAGTGGCAAGACCCGCGAAAAAGCCTGCTCGGGTCGATAATGCTGGCAAATGTAATTCGGGATACCCGCCTGGCAGAAAAATGAAATCGGCATCAGGTGCCGGCGCCTCATCGTTCAGCGGGGAAAAACAGCGGATTTCGGCGCCCTGTTGCCGCCATCCAGCCAGAATATGGTGATATGAAAAGCCAAAAGCAGCATCATCGGCAACCGCGATTATTTGCGCCGGTGCTGGAACCGATGGCCGCGACAATGCGGGCGATGCCTTGTTGATGATTGTTCGGGGGCTTGGTGAACTGCTTGTCTGGGTGTGGGGCAGGGGACTGGCTGCTGAGAGGATCAAATCAAGGTCACAATTATCGCGGATCAGATCAGCCGCATGGTCAATGATCTGATCAAGCCCGCCTTTGTCAAAATCGGCTGCCTGCACCAAGCCAAGGTGGCGTGACGGCACAACAAGCCCGTTGCGGCTTGGCACCGCGCCAAACAACGGGATTTCATGTTGAGCAAGCGCTTCACGGACGAGCGATAAATGGCGCGCCGATGCAACATGGTTCAAAATAACGCCGGCGATACGGCCAGCAGGTAACAGCGCAGCAATACCGGCAGCGACCATGGCTGCGGTTTGCGCGGTATGGCGAACATCCATCACCAGAATGACCGGTATGTCCAGCGCCTCGGCCAAGGCGGCACTGCTGCCTGCGTTGCCAGTGGCACCATCAAACAGCCCCATAACGCCCTCGGCGACCAGCATCTCTCCATCCTGCGCTGCGGCAAGGGCGGCGAGCAGCGGTTTTGACATGGCAAACTGGTCAAGATTGACGGTTTTGCTGCCACAGGCGGCGCTAAGAAATCCAGCATCAATATAATCAGGGCCGGTTTTTGCGGCGGATACCGCCACCCCCCGCCGTAACAGGGCACGAAGCAGACCAAGCGTAACCATGGTCTTGCCACTTCCCGATGCAAGACCGGCAATCATAAGCCCCTTTATTGCCATTAAGTGATGCCCCTTGCCGGAAAACGGCATTAGCCGGTTTCTGAAATCGACCTTACATTTAGCGGGTCAAGGTCGCGAACGGGCGTGCCGTCCATCTGGCCCAGCCAGTCAAGACACTGACGCATCAAGGCGACACGCCCGATGCACACGATGGCTGGTGCGCCAATACCGCTATTCTGAATATCGCTTGTTGCGTTTGCTAATGTTGTTTCGAGAACCTGCATATCGGGATTGGTGGCATTACTGACAACGGCAACCGGCTCGTTTGGATCACGCCCAGCATGAAGCAGTTTCCGGCAGATATCGGGCATATGTTTGATCGCCATATACATGACAATCACCTGCGATCCGCGCGATACGGCCTGCCAGTCGATCGCCGATGGCATTGCGCCGGTTCGGTCATGGCCGGAAAGAAAGGTCACCGATTGGTTGACGTCACGATGCGTCACCGGAATGCCGGCATAAGCAAGCCCGCCGATACCGGCCGAAATCCCCGGAATGATGCGAAGTTTGATGCCAGCTTGAACCAGTGTCTGGGCTTCTTCGCCGCCGCGCCCAAAGACAAACGGATCACCGCCTTTTAGCCGCAAAACGCGTTTGCCGCTGCGCGCAAGCTCGATTAGTTTCAATGATATATCGCGTTGTTGCGGTGATGGCTTGCCGCCGCGCTTGCCAGCATATTCGATCACAGCATTCGCGTTTGCCCATTCAAGCAGGGACTGGTTCACCAGCGCGTCATAAACGATGACATCTGCCTGTTGCAGCGCATTCAATGCGTGCAAAGTCACCAGCCCGGGATCGCCTGGGCCGCCACCCACCATCCATATCCAACCGGGCTCAAAAACCGGCCATGACCGGTCATTCAGCGGTGGCATTTCCATCTGCGACGGATTTTGGTTGTCCTTGTCCCTCATATCGCGCGATATTAGGCCAGTTAGACGATGAATGCATCATTTTCTTGACCGGATTTGAGGTAAATATAACGATCGGCGATCATCTGATCACACGGTGACCACCATCTTGGATTGAACGGATTAATGACCAAAACGCTGACGACAGATCTCAGGTTCGGCTGGACGACCGGCACTTGCGCAACGGCGGCGGTCAATGCGGCCTATACAGCGTTGGTTACAGGTGCTTTTCCCGACCGTGTCAGTGTCGTGACGCCAAGCGGTAAAGCGGCCGATTTAGCAGTTCAGATGACCGATAGGGGCGATTGCTGGGCACAGGCCGGAATTATCAAAGATGCGGGTGACGACCCTGATGTCACACATGGTGCGATGATTGTTGCGACTTTGCGTATTGGATTACCGCAATCGGGGGTGACGTTTCTGCGCGGTGACGGCGTTGGTATTATCACCAAACCGGGCCTGCCAATTGATGTTGGCGAACCAGCGATTAATCCGGTGCCAAGAGATATGATGCGCCGCGCGATTGACCAGCTGGCCAGCGCCTTGGCCGGACCACGCGATATCATTGTCGAGATATCTGTTCCTGATGGTGCCAAGATTGCCCTAAAAACATGGAACCCGCGCCTTGGGATCGAGGGCGGTATTTCCATTCTGGGCACCACCGGCGTTGTGCGGCCGTTTTCATGTTCGGCGTGGATTGCCTCAATTCACCGAGGTATTGATGTGGCGCGCGCCAATGGCCTTGTCCATGTGGCTGGATCAACCGGATCGACCTCTGAAAAGGCTGTTATTAACCGCTATGAACTGCCGGATATCGCGCTGATGGATATGGGCGATTTTGTTGGTGGGATGCTGAAATATATGCGCCGCCATCCGGTGCCAAACCTGACGATTGCCGGTGGTTTTGCCAAGATGGTAAAACTGGGCCAAGGGGCGATTGACCTGCATTCAGCCCGCTCGCAAGTGGATTTTCCGGCCCTTGCCAAAGTGGCGGCCAGCCATGGCTTTCAGCATGACAAGGTAAGCCAAGCAAATAGCGTTCTAGATGTGGTGCAAGGCGCGACCCCGGAAATGCGCGCGGCATTGGCAGGCAAGATTGCCGCTGATGCAAGAGAGACCGCAATGAAACTGGTTCGAGACGCCGCCATCAATATCGAGGTGCTGATTGTTGACCGCGATGAGCAGGTGGTGGGCACCGCAGGAACGATTGCGCAATGACGCATTTGCTGGTTCTTTCTGGCACCGGTGAGGCGCGGCAATTATTGGCCAGCCTTGCCGCAGACCCTTTGGTGCGCGTGACCGCGTCACTGGCCGGTGAAACACCGCGACCAGCACCATTGGGGGCTGAAACAAGAATTGGCGGATTTGGCGGCATTGAGGGGCTTGCTGACTGGTGCGATGCGCATGATGTTGATGCCATCATTGACATGACGCACCCCTATGCAGCCGCGATGAGCCACCATGCCGCAGCCTTGTCAGCGCGTTTGCCAGTCATTGCCTATCATCGGCCGGCATGGCAGGCGCAAGCAGGAGAGTGCTGGGTTGAATTCGATAGTTGGGATGCAATGGCAACAGAGCTGCCCCGCGATGCGCGCCCGTTCCTTGCTGGCGGTAGTCGCGCTATTACCGCTTTTGTCAAACGCGCTGATTTGCCTTTGCTTGGACGCGGTTTAAGGTTTGACGATGAATTGAGTTCTATTAATAATTTGAATATTTTAAACGCCCTTCCTTCAAAAAAAGTTGAAGATGAAGTGGCGTTACTCACCGCACATAACATTAGCCATATCTGTGCAAAGAATTCTGGCGGGAACTGGTCTTATGCAAAGATTGCGGCGGCGCGTGCGTTGGGGCTGCAGGTATGGTTTCTGGCGCGCCCAGCCCTACCAAAAGGCCATGAGCATTATCAGATTTGCGATAATCTGGATGCGGTATCCGAGGCGATCAATGCAATCAAATAAGAAATGTCAATTTTCCTTTTGGGTATTGGGGTAGGCCAAGAGATGTGGGTGCCGACAATCTTGTGCAGCGCGCCCTCATATGGTGTGGGCTTTCTGGTATTTCCAGTTTTGTGTCGCTATCCGGCAGCATTCCGGCGCAGATATTTTTGCTTCGTATCGGGCTGGTTCGCCAGAGCTTTGTTGGGACGATGAGCCTCTATTTTCTGCTGATGAATCTTGCAAAAATGCCGTTTTATGTGCAATTGGGGTTGTTCACTGTCGATAGCATCACTATGTCAGCTATGCTGATCGGCGCAATTCCGGTCGGCATTTATGTTGGGCGTAAATTAAATCAAACACTGTCTGATCGGCTGTTTTATAGCATTTCTCATGCCCTCTTATTGCTGATGGGGACGAAATTGTTCGTTGATGCTCTCGGTTGAGACCTGCATAATCAAACGAGCAGATCCTACGCGCAATCGCTTTGTAGGGGCACACAGGAGACGTAAATATGACACGTTGGCGGCATTTGACCGTTGCAATTGGGTTGGTGCCGGCATTGATTATCTATGTCGGGCTGGTCATGCAGGTTGCCGATATGGTGACAGATATTCATATGGTGCTTGATTTCCTGTTTTATCTTGTCGCGGGATTGGCATGGATACCGGCAGCCAGCAAGGTTGTTGGCTGGTTGGCGAGACATGAAAGCCATTAAAACGGTAAAATCCCAGCACGCTTTTTTTTGCGGCTTTTCTCGCATTCTTTCTTGCAGCCATTCTTGTAATTATTCTTTTCGTTGTTCTTGGAATCAATCTTTTGGTTATTCTTGGGGTCAATTTTAAGGTTGCTGGCGGCGCTGGGGGCTGTGATGTTTAGGCGGCGGGTTACAAATTTTTTTGAGTGGGCGGCACATGCCAACAATCCAGCCGCGCCAACGGCTGAAACGAAAACCGCGCTAGAGCCTGATCAGGCGGTGCATCGCCCGCTAGGCGAGGCTATCGAGACTGCGACTGAATTGATGCAACAATATGGGCTGACCGGATGGCGGGTTAAGCTGGATCATGCGCGCCGCCGCGCGGGTCAATGCGATTACAATACCAAGGTAATTTCCCTATCGCGTCTTTATGTTCGGAACGCCGATAAAGCGCATATCCGCGATACGATTTTGCATGAAATCGCGCATGCGCTTGTCGGGCCGCACCATGGGCATGATGCTGTCTGGCGTCAAAAGGCGCGTGAAATAGGCTGTACCGCTACGCGCTGTCATACATTGAATTTTTCGCGGGCGCGGTGGGTTATGCGATGTCCAAATGGCTGTTTTGCAGTTGAACGTCATCGGCGCAAATCGGGTCTTGTCTGTGCCAAATGCAAGACTGCCGTGAGTTTTATTCCGGGTGAAACGGCGTTGGATGGCGAACCAACAACGATCGGTAACACCGAGTAGTGCGCGTCATGTTTGCCGAAGACCCGATGTTCACGCTTGATCCTAAGAGACTTGGCATTTTACGGCGCGCATTGATCCGGTTGGCACGACCAAACCGGCGCTGGGTTAGTTTTTCCTTTCTTCGTAATGATGAATTGGCTTGTTTGCGCGCGCTAGCCCAAGATCAGGAGTTTCGAACAGCACGCCCTGAAGTTCATTATAAGGGCCGCCAGACAGTGCAGGATTTTGACATCTGTTTTCCAGCACCGCGCGTGGCGGCATTTGACGCGTTTGCGCATTTTATGGAAACCGGTCTTTATCAGGCGGGAAACATGATGTCGCCGTCACCATTCTGTTACCCCTTCAGATTTAATGATTTTGCCATTCAGCGCTATCCGCCCAAATCAAGGGGGATCGGGATTCATCGGGATGGATTGTGGTATCGCCATATCGTGGTGATTGTTACGCTGGCAGGCCAGTCAAGATTATTTGCAACCGAAAGCCGTAGCGGTGAGGTGCGTCATTTGATTGATGATCGTCCGGGACGCATCGTTTTACTGTCGGCACCGCAATTTGCTGGTCGAGATGGTGAGGCTGCGCGGCCGTTGCATGGCGTTGATCGTGTTCGTCATGGCCGCCTATCAATCGGGTTGCGGGTCTAGGCGTTAGAAAAATAATTCCGTTCATCGCTTGTCAGTTTGTGTAAATATTGGCAAGCTTGATCTCTGGAGCGTTGTTATCTAGCTCCGCTCATTGGCTTGCAACCAACCATTGACAAGCGGTTTTGAGATTGGTGCCTGATCCGTGCGAGTTCCAGCTAGCGTTGACGCCTGGCCTTGTTTTTGGCCAAAGATCGGGAGTGTTATTATCTATGCAAATTAGTATCTCTGGAAAAAATATGGATACAGGGCCTGCTTTTCAGGAGCACGCACAAATGTCTTTAAATAATGTTGTTGAAAAATATTTTCACAATGCGGTAAGCGGCCATGTGACACTGGAAAAGGCCGATTCTGGCTTTACCGTAAAAACCCGCGTCGCACTATCGCGGCGTATGGAGCTTGAGGCAACCGGACGTGCTGCTGATGCCCATGCGGCGCTTGATGCGGCGATCGAACATGCTGAAAAGAGGTTACGGCGACATAAAAGACGGCTGAAAAATCATCGCGGCACGCTTACCCATGCCGAAGAGGATGATATTGATATTGCGCGGATGGCGGTTTACGCCGGTGCGGCTCAATTGCCCGAAGTGGCGGCTGATGAGGATGACCTTTTGCCAGTGGTTGCCGAACTGTCTTATGATATCGAGGTGCTGACGGTTGAGCAGGCGGTTATGCGGCTTGATCTTGGGGGGACGAATATGTTGATGTTCCGCAATGCTGGCCATTTTGGCCTGAACGTCGTGCATATTCGTGATGATGGCTCAATCGGATGGATTGATCCGCGTGGCGCGCGGCGACTGGCTAACCCGTCCTAGAGCAGGGTGGTTTTTTCCATTCGAGCAAACAGTTTGAAAAATGCTCGCCAGAATTTTTGAGGGTTTAGGCTATCCGGTGGATTTGCCACGCCCCACCGCGGTGTTTTGTGGCTTGTTTCGCCGGCATTAGGCTGGCGTGAAGGCCGCCAAAATGCGGAATTTCAATTGCTTGCGCATTATCGGCTGAAAGGCCGAGGATATGTGCGATTACGGCTCTAATCGTGCCAGCATGGGCGACAATGATTTGCGCAGTTTCAAATGATCCGCGCTCTTGCGATTTGCACCAAGCGGCCATACGGCGCATTTGCGTCGCAAAGCTTTCACCATTTGGCGGACAAAAATCAGCTGTCATAAAGGCCCAATTATGTTTAGGCAAGGCGTCAAGATACGGCCAGATATCGGCAATGGGCTGGTCGTGCCAATCGCCGAAATTCTGCTCGGCCAAATTTGGAACGATGTTTTGCGATCGGGGCAGAAGGGTTTGGCTTAATATTGCCGCAGTCTGGCGTGCGCGTTGTAGCGGACTGACATGCCAATCAGCGTTTTTTGGCAAGGTTTCAATCAGATCGGCTAGGTCGTAATCCTGTTCGATCAGCGGTGCGTCATACGCCGGTAGATGCCCCGCCTGCTTTACCACGGGGCCGTGACGGACAAAATGAAACTTGATAATCTCATGTTCATTGATCATCCGGCAAACCCGATCGATGGTGGGGCAATGTTTGTCAAAAACAGCCCAGTGGTGAGGATAATTTCAGCCAGAATGATCATCGTCCCCATTACATCACCGCTAATACCCTCAATCTGGCGCATCGCAAGCATGCCAAGCATCAGGCTGCCGATAATGATGGCACCGCCCGAAATCGCTGCGGCGGAGATTGTGGTAAGTGATACAAACGGCAAAAGCCATATCGACGCCGACAAAAGCATGGCGATGAACGCCGGCCGGCCGGTTATTTTGGCAAGTTTGGCCCCAGCGGCAATGGGAAAGGCCTTTAGGGCGATTAAGACTTGCCAGCGTGCCCCAGCGGCAATCGCGGCGACAAGACAAATGAGTTCCCACGATAAGAAATCTGCTGCGGCAATTGCGGCAAATAAGCTGATACGAATGACCGTGCTGAGACATAGCGCCAGAACGCCATAACTGCCAATATGGCTATCATGCATTATACGCATCTTGTCATCAGCTGTGCGCCCGCCGCCAAACCCATCGGCGGTATCGGCCAGACCGTCCTCATGCATCGCGCCGCTGGCAAATGCCATGACCCCAACGCATAAGGCGCCGCAGACAAACGGCGGCAGATTAAGGGCTGTAGACAGTGCCAGTATAATGCCGCCAAAACCGCCAATTACGAGGCCAACAAGTGGAAAAGCCCATAAAGACCGGATGAAATCAGGCGGGCTGTCCGCGGCAAATTGATAGGTGACGGGAAACCGGCTCAACAGCATGAATGCAGCAGCAATGTCGCCAAATATTGATTGGCGTTTGGGTGTCATCTTAGCCCTCGCTAACGCCGGCCTCGGCAAAAGTTGCCATGCCATTATGTGTCGCACAGGCAGCGCGGACAAGCAGAGTGGCAACCGCCGCGCCGCTGGCTTCACCAAGCCGCATACGTAAATCGACCAATGGCTGTTTGCGCAGCGCCACAGCAAGGCGTAAATGCCCGGGTTCGCCCGACATATGTGAAATCATCGCATGATCCAGAACACCAAGATTTTTGTTCGCGGTCAGGGCTGCAGCGGCTGCGGTTGAGATAAATCCATCGAGCATCACAGGGATCGAGCGCATTCGAGCTGCAAGGACTGCGCCGGCAATTGCTGCCAGTTCCCGCCCACCAAAGGCGGCAAGCAGGCTTACCGGGTGCTGGTCAACCTCTCCCTGAACAATACGCGCAGCCTCAATAATTTTGGCCTTATGCTTAACCCCGTCATCATCAAGGCCGGTGCCGGGGCCGACCCAGCCAGTTGCATCCGCGCCAAAGCGGCCAAGGCATAACGCCGCCGCCGATGTCGTATTGCCGATTCCCATCTCACCAACGATCAAATAATCGCAATTTTCATCCAGCGCATTCGCGCCGTGGTTCATCGCATTAAGGGTTTCACTCGCGGTCATCGCCGGCCCGAGGCTAAGGTCATTGGTGGGGTAGTCTAGGTCTAGCGGGATCACATCAAGCTTTAGATTGGCAAGATCGCATAGCTGATTGATGGCGGCGCCACCATTGGCGAAATTGGCGACCATCTGCGCCGTAACCTCGGGCGGAAAAGGCGAGATGCCTTGTGCCACCACACCATGATTGCCAGCAAAAATCAAACATTGGCCATGCTCGATTGATGGGCGGGAACGGCGCTGCCATCCGGCCATCCAGATTGCAACCTCTTCCAATCGACCAAGCGATCCGGGCGGTTTGGTTAGTCGGGCTTGACGGGCGGCGGCATCATTTTGAATTTTGCCATCGACGGCAGGAAGATCGGCAATGATGTCGCTGATCTGGCTAGCTGATTGAAAATAGCCCATTAACTACCCTCTAAAATTGAAATAATGTAATGACATTCGCGTATGAATTAAGGATTTTCTGTTGATTTAACTTTTTGGGCAATCCCCGCGACCAGAAAAAACACTGAATGAGCAATTTTGGCAACTGCCTGATTGGTTAGCCCATTCGCATCACGGAACTGGCGCGACAGCTTATTGTCGGGAATAATGCCAAGGCCGGTTTCACTGGCAACGACGATAATCTGTCCGGATGCGGCAGAGATTGCACTGATTAAATCATCGCGGTAGCCGGAAATATCCAGCTCATTGATCAACAGGTTGGTTGTCCAAATGCTGGTACAATCGATCAGGATGGTGCTATCGGCGGTATCATTCGCGCGGATTACCTCGGGCAATTCGACCGGTGCGTCAAAAAGCTGCCACTCCGGCCCACGCCGCGCTTTGTGAAGGTCGATCCGCGCCTGCATTTCATCGTCAAACGCCTCGGCGGTTGCAATATAGACCAGTCGCGCGCACCGGCTGGGCGTGGCAGCTAAAGACGCCAGCGCTAGGTCTTCGGCAAAGGCTGATTTTCCAGAGCGCGCACCACCCAGAACAAATTGAATTTTTTTGCTACGCATTAAATTTACCTCTGGATGTCTACCTCTGGTGCCTGCTGACAACGATCGAAACCGTGACTGGCTATAACCTATCGTCAAAACCGTTGATTTGCGATAACCGAATTTAAGGGGGGCGTGTTTTGACCATGCTAGGTCTGTTTTTGGATGAAGTTGTTGGCGGTGACTGATAACGTTTTAAGTAACGAGTGAGGTGTCAATGCTTGAACCTGATCAGCCAACGTCCAAACGCTTGTCGAAACGTAAACGTAATGCAGCAAACGCATCTACGCGCTCGTTTCTAGCTGACCAGCTTGATTGGGCACCGCCGCATTATAGTGACCCACCAATTGAGCCGATTGATGCGGATGGCGTTGCGGCGATCCATGATGCCAGTATGCGGGTTCTCGAAGATATCGGCATTTTGTTTTTGAACGATACGGCGCTTGATATCTTGGCTAAGGAAGGCTGCAGTGTCGATTACAGCACCAAGCAGGTGCGCATGGATCGTGACTGGGTGATGCAACAGGTGGCAAAGGCGCTATCGCATATCACGATCACACCGCGAAACCCGGATCGCACCATCACGTTTGCCGGGCGGCATTTTAATTTTGGACAGGTGGCATCGCCGCCAAATGTCATGGATATAGATCATGGGCGGCGTCCGGGCACACGCACCGATTTTCAAAATTTTATCAAGTTAGCGCAAAGCTATAACTGCATTCATTTTAGTTGCGGTTATCCAGTTGAACCATTGGATATGCACCCGTCGGTTCGGCATCTCGATTGCCTTTATGACAAGCTGGTACTGACTGATAAGGTAGTTCATGCCTATTCGCTTGGCACCGAACGGATTGAGGATGCGATGGAGATGGTACGCATCGCAGCCGGATTGACCCATGAGGAATTTGACGCCAGCCCGCGTATGTTTACCAATATCAACTCGACCTCGCCGCTAAAGCATGATTGGCCGATGCTCGACGGGGCAATGCGCATGGCAGCGCGGGGCCAAATGGTGGTAATCTCGCCCTTTACGCTGGCTGGTGCGATGGCACCTGTTACCATTGTTGGTGCAATTGTCCAGCAAAATGCCGAGGCGCTTGGCGCAATTGCCTTGTTGCAGTCAGTGCGCGCTGGTGCGCCGGTGATGTATGGTGCTTTTACCAGTAATGTTGACATGAAAACGGGCGCCCCGGCGTTTGGCACGCCGGAATATGTGCGTGCGATGCAGATTTCCGGGCAAATGGCACGCCATTATAATTTACCATTTCGTGCGT
>JADHOR010000006.1 GCA_016778895.1 Candidatus Puniceispirillum sp. | reverse complement strand
GGTCTATTCTTTAGATCAAATATCTGAGGCTCATGATGATGTTGAAGCGCAGAAAACTATTGGGAATATCGTTTTGGAGATTTAAATGCTGAGGGTGGGTGTTTAATCATGTCAAGCTTGCTTAAAAGTAGGAATTCACTCCAACTTTCCATCAATGGCCGAATAGCGGGAGTTTTTAGACTTGAACTTGCCTCGCAAAGGCATCGAACTTCTCATCCGGCACCACCTGCCCAACACATCATGTGCTAACACATTGGTTGAAATAAGAATATCTTAATAAACGAGTTACTTAGTTAACCTATGATTATAATATGCTTAATAAAGCTGCCCTATTGATTCCTGCCAAGAAATATAACAAGAGGCCATTCAGTTGAGATGCGGTAGTGGGTTTGATAAGTTGTCACCTCTTCTCAGGGATAAGGAATTCGTGCGCCTATGGACAATAGGCGGACTCAGAGGCGCCATGCGCTGGCTGGAAATATTAGTTATTGGTATTTATACTTTTCAAGTTTCCGGATCGCCCTTTGTGGTGGCAATGCTGTTAGTTTTCCGCATGTTGCCAATGGTGCTTTTCGGCACAATTATTGGTGCCATTGTTGAAAATATGGACCGGAGGCGGATCCTAATCTGCACCTGTGCTGTTATGACTTTGAGTGCTGGAATTGGCGCAGTCGCAGCCGCTATTGACATCGTGAGCCTACCTTTATTAGCTGCATTAGCGTTTATTAATGGACTCGGTTGGGCAACAGACTGGCCCGTCCGGCGTACTCTGGTTGGAGACGTGGTAAAGCCAAGGCGGCTGGGCAATGCGATGTCTCTTGAAAGCTTAACTAATAGTGCAACCCGTATGATTGGCCCTTTAGTTGGTGGAGTGGCATTCCAAACCGTTGGGTTAGGTGGCGCTTACACGATAGCGGCATTTATTTATGGGCTAACTGTTGTATTTGCGATTAAATTAACTCCACCGCAGAGATCAAGCCCAACGAAAAGTTCGGAAAAACTTTTTGCGAGGTTAAAGACAGGGCTTGTATATGTCGGACGCAATCAGGTGATTACCGGTGTGTTTGTAATTACGGTAATAATAAACCTTTTTGGTTTTGCCTATGTAGCGATTTTACCAGCGTGGGCATCGGAAAACTTTCAAGCCGGACCTGTATTTGTGGGGTTACTTGCCTCTGCAGAGGGTGGCGGTGCAGTTTTGGGCTCAGTGATATTGGCTTTGCGGGCAAATCACAAAAAATATTTTCAACGTTTATTCCTAATTGGCTCAATGACATTCTTGGGTTGTCTTTTGATTGCGTCTAAATTCACGCTCTACGGAGTGGCTGTGGTGATTTTATTTTTTGCTGGTATTGGAATCGCATGTTTTACTGTGATGCAATCAACAATCATTTTAAATGAGACGGCGCCTGAGTACCGATCAAGAATAATGGGAGTTTTAGCCGCGTGTATTGGAGCCGGGCCCTTGGGCGTTATAAACATAGGTATGATTGCAGAGCTGACCTCAGCAGGTACCGCAATCGCAATATCGGGTGCTTCCGGGCTGGCTCTGATTGCCTTTGTGACTTGGCGTTTACAAAAAATTTGGTGTTAGACAGAATTGCCATCAAAAAAATGCTGGAGACTCAAACAACAGCTTTTGACTATGTTTGAATAGTCGAGCAAAACATTCCTATTCTCCCGCTGTCATAGTCATTCGGAAACAAGAAACAGCTGCTTACTAATGCATTAGCAACCGAAGATCTGCGTATTTTCAGCTAGAACAAGAAAACGGTGATTGAAGAATTTAGGTATCGCGTATCCAAGACATTAAAAGACGTAGCCAACCACAAGTGAGGTTGGCTAAATGTTGGAAGCTCTCTTAACAGGGGCCGTCCTCATTCTAATCTTTACGATCAATTAGGTATCAGGCTTCAAAATCAGTGCTGGTTTTATCTTTTAACTTCTGGGATTAAACCACGCGGCGCAAAACGTAGCGTTAACAACAGAACCAGCCCCATGGTTATGAGGCGCGTATGCGCTGCATTTTCGATTAGATGCAGTCGCAGCCAATGGGCTGGTTCCATGCCCGAGGTCAGCAAGGTGATAAGCCAAAGGCCAATTGGTTCAGACTCAATCCAGAAGAACCAGATGACAAAGCCGCCCAGAACCGCACCCCAGTTGTTACCCGAACCGCCAACAATCACCATCACCCAAATTAGAAAGGTGAAACGAAGCGGCTGATAGCTTGTTGGGGTGAATTGCCCATCAAGTGTTACCAGCATCGCACCAGCAATTCCAATTACTGCTGATCCTAAAACAAACACCTGCAGATGCCGCGAGGTGACATTCTTGCCCATCGCATTTGCCGCGACCTCATTGTCACGGATTGCCCGCATCATCCGCCCCCACGGTCCACGGAGGGCGCTCTCCGAGAGCCAAATTATGGTTAATAAAACAATGAGGAAAAGGCCGGAATAACACAGCTTTACCAGCAAGGATGAGGCCTCGACAATTGAAAGGTTAAACTGCGGAATGATCTCTTGAAACCATGCCGCCTCTTGCAAATCCACTTCATAGGGCACCGGCCGAGGCAAGCCGTTGACATTCTTTACACCGCGTGTAAGCCAATCTTCAAATTTCAGCACGTAAATAATTATTTCCGAAATACCAAGCGTGGCAATAGCCAGATAATCTGAACGAAGGCCAAGCGCGATCCTGCCGACAACCCATGCCGCTGCAGCTGCAAACAAGCCCCCAACTAACCATGACAGGATAATTGGCAAGCCAAGTCCACCAAGGTAACCAGTCATAGCTGGATCAACCGCCTCAATCGCGGCAACCGATGGATCAATCGCCTGACGCATCAAACTATAACCAACCACAATAACTAGGCCGATCATCCAATAGCGTTTCTTGCCTTGTGATCGGGCCTGTTTCCAGAGATAGATGTTGGCATAAATCGTCACAAAGCCGATCACTAAACCTAGACCTATCCCACCCCCGCCAGCAGCCCAGGCTGCCGGCACCGGGTCCATTGACAAGAGCACCGCAGCCAGTCCACCAAGGGCAGCGAACCCCATAACACCAGCATTAAAAAGACCAGCATAGCCCCATTGGATATTCACTCCAAGCGACATTATCGCGGAAATCAGGCACATGTTCAGGAGTGAAAAAGCCAAATTCCAGCTTTGCACAAACCCCACAAAACTCAGCATTAATGCCATTATGCAAGCCAGTACCAGATTGCGCCGATGGGCTGGCCAGTCTGCCGGCAGACTAAATATACGGTGGCGCGCAGACGTGTTTCTTGATGATCTGTTCATAATGACTTTCCACTAAAGATGCCGGTTGGTTTTACCAGTAGCACCACAACCAATATCATAAAGGAGACTGCAAATTTATAATCAGTGGATAATATCTGTAAAAGCCCATCGCCAAAAAACCCCTCACCAAATAAATAGGCGGCCACCTTTTTATAGGCAAAAGTGAGCAGTAATTCGGAAAAGGCAATGACAAAACCACCGACAATTGCCCCAATTGGATTACCAACACCGCCAACGATTGCAGCGGCAAAGATTGGCAAGACAAGATGCAAATAAACCAGTGGCTTGTAGCTTTTATCAAGTCCATACAAGGTGCCGGCAACCGCCGCCAGCCCCGCTGTAATAACCCAAGTGATGCCAACAACGCGATCCGGGTTTATGCCGGATAAAAGCGCCAGATCTTGATTGTCGGCATAGGCACGCATTGATTTGCCAGTGCGCGTTCGGCTTAAGAACCAGAATATGGCTGCCACCACGATGACGGCAGTAATCACCGTAATTGCCTGTGATGATTTGATTGCCAAGCCTTCGGACAAGCCGGTAATTTCCTTAAATGCGCGGGCCTTCAGCAGAAACCGGTCGCCATCATTGAAATTTCGATCATTTGGCCCAATAATGAAACGTATCACCCCTCCAATCACGAACATCACCCCAATTGAAACGATCAAATAGGTGACTGAACTTGCCCGTTGATGGCGATAAAAGCGAAATACCAGCCGGTCCAATAAGAGGCAGAGACCAATCGCGCCAAGAATGCCAAAAGGTAGGGCCAAAAGGGCCGTTGGTAACGGGGCAATCGACAGGCCGATAGATTGCAGCCAATAGGTTATGAGGATGGTAACCATCGCACCGAAAGACATAACCTCGCCATGGCTGAAATTTGAAAAATTCAGCACCGCATATACCATCGTTACCCCAAGCGCACCAAGGGCAAGTTGGCTGCCATAGGCAAGCCCAGGAACCAGAATGAAATTCGCCAAAAGCACCAGCGGATTTAATAGCATCTCCACTAATCAGCCCCCCAAAAATGCTTTGCGAACGTCGGCATTGCGCAGCAAAGCCGTGCCACTATCGGTATAGCGATTTTCACCTTGCACCAGCACAAAGCCCAGATCAGCGATGGCAAGAGCCTGTTTGGCATTCTGTTCAACCATCAAAACAGCAATGCCGGAGCGTGCCACCTTGATGATGCGATCAAACAATTCATCCATCACAATTGGTGAGACGCCGGCGGTTGGTTCATCAAGCATCAGCAGCTTTGGTTCTGTCATTAACGCACGACCAACAGCCACCTGTTGCCGCTGTCCACCGGATAATTCACCGGCGCGTTGGTGACGCTTTTCCTTTAACGCCGGAAACAGGTCGTAGACCTGCTCCATGATGCCGGCGATCGGGCCGGTATTGATAAAGGCACCCATCTCAAGGTTTTCTTCAACCGTCATAGAGGTAAAAACATTTTGGGTTTGCGGGACAAAGGCCATGCCTTTTTTTACCCTTTCAAATGGCGCGAGTGCGGTTATGTCCTCACCACCAATTGATACTTTGCCACTCCGGATATTTAACATGCCAAAAATGGCTTTCATCGCGGTGGATTTGCCGGCTCCGTTTGGACCAACAACAACCGCAATTTCTCCAAGATCAACACAAATAGAACAGCCGTTCAAAATATCTGTGCTGCCATAGCCGCCAACCATATTTTCACCAATCATAAATGTCATCGCTGGCGGTCTCTGGGTTTGCGTGTCTGGTTTTTTAGGCCTGTGCCAAGATAGGCATCAATGACATCTTCATTTGCCTGGACCTCGGCTGCGCTCCCTTCAGCCAACACTCTGCCTTGTGCCATCACGATCACTGTGTCACACATGCGCGCAATAAATTGCATATCATGCTCAATCATGCAGAAAGTGTACCCAACTTCTTTGTTCAGGCGCAAAATTGCATCGCCAATCTGGTACAAAAGCGTCCGGTTCACCCCAGCGCCAACCTCATCAAGAAATACAATCTTGGCGTCTGTCATCATGGTTCGACCCAGTTCAAGAAGCTTCTTTTGCCCTCCCGATAGGTTGCCAGCATATTCATCGGCAAGATGGGAAATTTGCAGAAATGCAATGACATCATTGGCACGCTGACGGGTTGCAGCTTCTTCGGCACGGACTTTTTTGGGTGAAAGCCATGTATCAATCAGACGTTCGCCGGACTGGTTGGGCGGAACCATCATTAGATTCTCGCGAACCGTCAGTGACGAAAACTCATGCGCCAGCTGGAAGGTGCGCAACAGGCCTTGGTGAAATAATTCATGTGGTGCCGCGCCGGTGATATCTTGTCCATCCAGAATAACGCGGCCAGTATTCGGCTTGTAAAGACCGGCGATTACGTTGAAAAGCGTAGTTTTTCCGGCACCATTTGGCCCAATTAAGCCAGTAATTGAGCCGGTTTCGACAGACAAACTGACATTATCAACAGCCTTGATGCCGCCAAAATGCATGCTGACATTTTGAACAGATAGCATGGATTAGCTTTCAAATACGGCCCCAAACGCATGTTGGGGGCCGTATTTTTGGTTAATGACTAGCGATAACGAACTGGGGTAATTTTCTGATCTTTGACAATGATCTCTTGGAAAGAGCCAGCTGACTCACCCGGGCCAATCAACTCGACATCTGTCGCGCCGACATAATCCACATCACCGCCAGAGGCGAGGATTTTCAGAGCCTTTCCCAATTCACCCGGATAAATTTTTTCGCCAGGTGCATTCGCAACATCAGTAATCTTCGTTTTGAATTTAGTGCTGTCAGAAGAAGAGGATGCCTGCATCGCGAGGATCATCAATGCCGCTGCATCATATGATTGTGGCGCATAAGGCCCCGGCTTAAAGCCAGCCGCCGTAGCCAGACCATTGAATTTGGTTGCCCCCGGGCTGTCGGTGCCCGGCAAAGTGCCATATGAACCGTTCAAATCCTTACCGATTGCAGCTGGAAGGCTGTCACCAATCATGCCATCGGGTAGAACAAAGACATCAAATGTACCGGCATCAATCGACGCCTGAATAACGCCCTTACCACCTTGATCAAGGTAACCGGCAACAATCAACACATCACCGCCAGCCTGTGCCAATGCGGCAACCTCGGCACCATAATCACCTTTGCCATCCTCATGTGAAGCCGAGATCGTTATTTTACCGCCCAAATTCTCAAAATTGCTCTGGATGCTGGCCGCAAGACCCTTACCATAGTCATTATTTGTGTAGCTGATGGCTGCTGATTTCACGCCCTTCTCTTTGAGGATTTCCGCTAGCACCTGACCTTGACGTGCATCTGATGGCGAGGTCCGGAAAAATAGCCCATTGTCTTCAACAGTAGAAAGCGCCGGTGAGGTCGCTGACGGTGAAATCATAACCACGCCTTTTGCAAGCGCAACATTTTGCAAAACCGCTGTGGTCACTCCTGAACAGTCGGCACCCATAATGGCACTGACACCATCTGCGGTTATAAGCCGTTCAGCGGTTGCGGTTGCTGCTGCCGCATCAACACAAGTTGAGTCACCACGAACGGAGGTGATTTTCGAGCCTCCCATAAAAGCACCGCTGTCACTGGCTTCTTTCATCGCCAATTCAGCACCACTTGCCATATCTGGTGTCAAGGACTCGATAGGTCCGGTGAAACCGAGAAGCACGCCGATTTTTACATCGTCAGCAAAAGCTGGCGTTGCCAGCAAAGCGCTGGTCACCAACAAAGCAAAAGTTTTTTTCATAATGTCCACCTCTTGAAGCTTTCAGTCAAAATAGTTTTTATTTCTTAAATGAAGCACCGGTTAAAACGAGCCGATCCCAGCGAGATCATGTGAAACTCAAAAGCGCCAGGCTTTCGACGCAAATTACCCTAATACTATTGGCCCAATCAAGCTGACAAATCACGCATAGCCCCACGAGCTTTTTGAAACGCATATTTGGAAGTCGTACCTAAGACACAGCCCTCAAATATCCGCTATCTCCCAAATAATGACAGAAATGGCAGGAATGACAACTAGTCCATAAACCTCTGTCATTTACCCTCCGATAGAATTTTCCACGTTTTGTCATTGCTATCATGGCCCTGATGAAATGCGCGTCAGTTATGCATGAGCTAAGTAATGTATCAGCTATTACGCATGGGCTTTGCTAAAATAGGCTTGTGTAGATTTTGGTGGTTAAAACTATCAGTGATTGATCCGCTAAATTGTTTAAATATATTTTGCGTTGGGAGGATCATGCCGTCACCTAACTGACGCAGGCAATTTGCCGGTTGACTCGCAACCCCCTGCTCAAGGCCGTATATCCAGACCAAAACCAACCGGAGACGTGTCACCATGCCACATGATAGCGACGATTTATTTATGGCTGCTGAAAAAGATCTGACAGATTTCTTAAAAGGGCCGATTAAATCTTACGAACATTTGCGCAATTATGACTTTGGTCCTGATGACCGTCGCAATGTCTCGTGCCTGTCAAAATATATCTCGCATCGGGTGCTGTTCGAATATGATGTTATTGCCAAAACCCTGGCATCCCACGATCACAATGATGTGGAAAAATTTGTGCAAGAGGTGTTCTGGCGGATTTACTGGAAGGGCTGGCTGGAACATAGGCCAAGCGTGTGGGATGAGTTTGTGTCATTTAATTTTGACCGCACAGCAAACGCCGACTAT
This sequence comes from Candidatus Puniceispirillum sp., assembly GCA_016778895.1. GTDB lineage: Bacteria > Pseudomonadota > Alphaproteobacteria > Puniceispirillales > Puniceispirillaceae > UBA3439. The sequence continues at coordinate 94,830 of JADHOR010000006.1, read as the reverse complement.
CAAAATGCCATCAGCGGCAATACTGGAATCACTTGTTTTGATAGCTGGGTGAACGAGCTTAAGGATGCAAATTACCTGCATAATCATACCCGAATGTGGTTTGCCAGTATTTGGATTTTTACGCTTGGGTTGCCGTGGCAGCTGGGCGCATTTTTTTTCATGCAGCATTTGCTTGACGGTGATGCCGCATCAAATACGCTTGGCTGGCGTTGGGTGGCTGGCGTGCAAACAGTCGGTAAACACTATCTTGCTCGTTCCGATAATATTTTACGTTTTACCGATGGCAGGTTTGGTAATGATACACTCAATGAAGATGCCAAGCCGTGCTGTGACAAAATCGAGCATCCGGTCATTCCCATTGATCGGGCTGGCGGCATGACGGGTAAATTTGCTACGCTTATCGTCTTTGATACAGATCTTTATCTTGCCAGCCCCGATGCCTATGCTAACTATGATAGGGTTCTTGTTTTGTGTCTTGGTAATGATGAACGTAACGTTGCGCTCAGTGAAGCTGTGCTTGCGTTCAAGCAAAAGCTAGTTAAAATCTTTGTGATGCGCTGTGCGAATGCAAGCCTGTCTGACACCAATAATATTTTGAAAATGGCCTCCAGCATTGCCGGTGTTGATGTTGTATATCCATTTGTTGGAGATAACCTGGATTACCTAAAACGTCTTTCGGCCAGAACGAGTCTGCGGCTTCATTTTCTGAAACGACAAGATGATATCCATTGTTGGCAATATGCAAAAAAGGGATTTTTTAATTTCAGGAAACACATCCCCGCTATCATTGATAGGCTCGGTTTGCAGGCCTAATGTATCCTCTGCCAAATTTGAACATACCGATGGACATGATGCAAATGAAGGGAAATGCTAATAATGTGCCCTCTATCGGGCAACGGGCTTTGTTACTTTTCAGCTTATTTGCTCTTGCACTTTTTGTGGGTGTAACTTTATCGGTTCCTGCCATGTCTTATGAAGAACCAAAATATACGATCGTCAAACAGACCAATAGTTATGAAGTCAGGCGATATCAGAAACGTACCGTTGCAGAGATTGTCTATAACGAAGAGGATAGTGGATTCGGGGTTCTGTTTGACTATATATCCGGAGCAAATAACGCTTCCATAGACGTTCAAATGACTATTCCGGTTACCCAATCGAAGCAGATTGATATGACCGTTCCTGTTACCCAATCGGGCGGGCAGGGGCGAATGGTGATGAGGTTCTTTTTGCCAAGTCAATATTCGCGAGATAACGCGCCAAAACCCAATGATAATCGGGTTCGCATCATCGACCTTCCCGAGACGTATTTTGCAGTCATATCATATTCTGGCTTTGCCTCGGACAGTAACTTTGAAATGCACCATAAGAAGCTTAAAGTCGCTGTGATAAAAGACGGTCTAATCATCAACGGCCCGCCTGTGCGAGCAACGTATAACGCGCCGTTTACTTTGCCGTTTTTAAGACGAAACGAGGCGATGTATCAAGTCGAATGGAACTAGCCTGCCTGTCGTTATGACTTTGACTTCGACAGTTTCACGTCACTCAAGAAAATGAGCATTGGCGGTAATTTTTTAAAAAATTTGCAATAATACCTTGCGGAAAATCTTTAACTCGCGTCACAAGCGAGTTGCCTCATCACACTGGTACGATGCGTGACTGACCCAGAATTAGTTGTCTTCAGCCCGACAAATAGCCTGAAATGACGATGTAACCGCTGCCAAGAAGCTGCAAGACAAACACGGCGACTGAGATAAAATGCAACCGGCCAAACATCGTTTTTGCCGTTGCATCACCACCCAGAACAGCATCACGATATTGATTGATCTTTGGCGTTAAAATGAAAGCATTCCCCAAAAATCCAGCAGCAATAAAAGCCGATGTAAATATGTTCATCGCGTGACTCTCAAAGATTGCAGCAACAGTCGCAGAGCTTGATGTTATAAATCCAAACAGAAACAATCTCGGAAATAGTTTCCTGAGATATGCGCCAGCCGCTTTCTGAGACAAAACCTTAAAAACTGTTGGCGCAACCACTGCAGTAAACATCACCATAAAACCAATATTGGCGGCATGAAATAAAATCGAGAGCTGCACGTCATCAATCCTTCTATGAAATTGTCATTCATTGGTAATTCAAATGATGATTAGCTAAATGCTGGCTAACCGAATACCGGATTTAGGGTTTCGGGATTGTTCAACCAATGCATCACCACCAATGATGCAAATAGCAGCACAAAAATAATTGATATAGCGAGGATAATTTTACCCAGCCGGTTTTGCGGGAATGGACTTAATGCCAAAACATTCTACCTCTTCATCTAAATCAAAATCAAAATGTAGCGGGCTTAAGATGCCGCTACTTTAGGGCTGGTAGTTTCTGATCGCCGTGCGAAGGTCATCTAATTCGCTACAACCAAGCCAGCATATCTTGTCGAGTTTCTGCAAATTCTTCTCGGCACTAGCTTTATCACCAAGCATCAAAAACAGCTCACCCTGATATTCTAGAGCTCCCTTATGCTTCGGGTCTAGGGTCAGGGCAGAACTATAATATGCTGCTGCCTTGTTCAGCTGACCCGATTTTCGGTGGGCAAATCCAAGCAAGTTCTGAACATCAGCATCCTTTGGCGTCGACTTTTCAGCAGCCTCAAGCTGGATAATCGCGTCCGCATAATTCTTGTCTTTAATCATACCAACTGCCGCGTTATATGTCGCTGGTTTGGCTGCTGCGGGCGCATAATCATCACTGCCTGCGGCAAATGCTGCTGTGCCATAAACAATCGCCAGAACGGCCGCCCCGACGCTGAGAAATTTTTTAGCCTTCATGATCAATGTCCTTGCAAATAGGGCTCATAAGTAACTCCCTAGGTGAAATGGGTATTGTCGTGGCAATTTCAATTGGGTGATGCCCTTAAGTTAATTGAATAATAGCTTTATCAGCGCGGCAAATCATACAAATAAAACTCAGCCAAGCCGCTGATACCAGTGCGAAAAGGGCTGTCAATCATCTGATTAATGCGGCTATTCTTGGCGGTGCTGGCATGACCAAAACTTCTTCGGTTAAACTCACAGAACAATGCGCACATAAGGACAGATCAATGGAACGTAAACCAATTGTTGGAATTATCACGAATGAAACCGTTGGCTTTAACGGTAGGCAGCTATCACATTCTGTCGGAAAACGTTACGTTGAATCGGTGATGAATTTCGCCGACACCGTGCCAATTCTGATTCCCACCTGTATTCGCAAACATGATCTCGCTGGATTGCTTGATATAGTTGATGGGATTGTCCTGACCGGTGGCAGGGCCAATGTGGAGCCGCATCATTTTAACGGACAAAAATTCCCCGAGGATGAGCCGATTGACCCGGACAGGGATAGAACCGTGCTGGATATCATCCCCCAGGCTGTGCGTCGTGAAATGCCGATTTTTGGAGTTTGCCGCGGTATTCAAGAGATCAATGTTGCGTATGGCGGCACGCTTTTTTATCGGGTGCATCAACAAGCGGATAAAGATGACCATCGAATGCCGCAAAATGACGATGCGACCCTCGAGGAGATCTTTAAGCCGCGACACCAGATAACATTTACAGAAAATAGTTTTTTAACAGACGCGCTGGGGCAGGATAGCTGTATTGTCAATAGCCTGCATGGTCAGGGCATTGATCAATTGGGCGCGGGGCTGTCGGTCGAGGCCTATGCACATGACGGTCTCATTGAGGCGATAACGATAGATGGCTATAAATCCTTTGCCGTGGGGATACAGTGGCACGCTGAGTTCCACCCGGAGCGTGATGAAAATTATCTGAACAGGCTTCTGTTTCAGAAATTTGGCGATTCTTGTCGGCAGTTTTCCCACCAAAAATCATAGCACCAAAATCGCCAGATACGGCATTGCCTCAAACAGCACCGGAGAAAAACTGTAAATTCATCTGTTGCATTTGCCGAAACTGGTAAAGTCGGGGGCCATCACTTACGCAGGATTTCTAATAGAGCGATGATGACTTAACTCAATAAACATATGAATTATAAACATCAAAAAGGGGTAATCGGCGGCGGTATCAGTCAAAAATAAGTCTGAATGAGCGTGATTGTAATGATAAGGAAATGTGCTACAGTCCTTTTCTCATAAATCCATTTAACGGATATTGTGGAGCACTTGTGGAGGAAATTCAGATATGAAACGTAGAGATTTTATCACTAAAGGCGGCGTTGTAGGTTTAGGCGCAGCGGCCGCATCAACTTTGTCAGCGCCAGCAATTGCCGCTGATCGTATTGAGATTGCCATGGTATCTACCTGGCCGCGTGACTTCCCGGGTCTTGGAACGGGCGCGCAAAGGTTTGCAAAGCGTCTTTCTGATGTCACCGATGGTCGAATTCAAGTGACATATTACGCTGCTGGTGAACGTGTAGGAGCGTTTGACTCATTTGATGAAGTTGCATCTGGCAACGCTCAGGCCTACCACGCAGCCGATTATTATTGGAAAGGCAAACATCCTGGTTGGGCTTATTTCACAGCTGTTCCGTTTGGTCTTACATACCCAGAGATGAAAGCCTGGCTTCACTGGATGGGAGGTCAAGAGCTCCATGATGAACTGGCTGGAGAATTTGGCTTGAAATGCGTTCCCATGGGTAATACGGGTGTGCAATGGGGCGGTTGGTTTAATAAAGAAATCAACTCAGGCGAGGACCTTAAAGGTCTAAAAATGCGTATCCCTGGTTTGGGCGGTGACGTCATGGCTAAGCTCGGCGCGTCGCCAGTTTCGCTTCCGGGTGGACAGATTTATGAGAATCTTGTTTCAGGAGCGATCGACGCAACCGAGTGGGTTGGGCCATGGAATGACGAGGCGATGAAGTTCTATGAAGCTGCCAAATATTATTACTATCCAGGCATGCATGAGCCAGCCTCACAGTTGCACACTGGATTCAATGCATCATTCTGGAGCGGCCTTAGCGAGTCTGACCGAGCGTTAATTGAAGCTGTTGCGCAAGGTGAAGATAACAACTTTATGGCTGAGTATAATGCTAAAAATGGTGCAGCATTGGAGCGCCTGGTTAACGACCAGGGCGTGGTAGTTAAAGAATTCAACGACGACGTTTATTCAGCATTTAAACGTGGTTCAGATGAAGTTTATGAGGAAGTGCAAGCACATTCAGCACTTGCGAAGAAAATTCACGAGTCCATGCTAAATGCGCGTAAGACGGTTGGTGATTACATCCAGCTTAATGACGTTGCCTACACCAACAAGCGTAACGCTGCGCTGAGCTAACAAAGTATTTGGGCCTGCCAGATAATGGCGGGCCCATTCTTTTTTCTTTGCATGTGTATAAACCGTTTGTAGGGCATTATGACTTCAATCCCAAAAAGCAAGTTGTTCGTGGCCTTGCATTTTTTTGGCCTAAGCAGCGCTTTGCTTGCTGTTCTTTTTGTAATCAATAATTTTTTAATTTTTAGTTTTGGTGCGCCAGGATTTGTCAACACCCTGCATTTAGGCGGGATGATGGGTGTGCCTGCTTCAAAGTCTGAATACAGCAATGGCGCCTTTTTATTGGGTATTGCTCAGACTGCGCTCATATTTGGAGCTGTTATTTATTCGGCATACCGTGCCATAGCAGGTCATGATCTGCGTAACGACGCCTCTTGGGTAGATTGGTTTTCGGCTTATCTAGTCCGTGCTGCTTTCTGGGCTGTGTTCATCGTAGGCCTGGTCGATGCGGCGTTGTCATTTCTGCGTGTTGAGGGCCTTCACAAGGCTGTGTTTGGTGAGTTAATCGGCGCCGCAATTGCCCTGCCCAGTGATCGCGGGCTTTATATCCATTTGCCGCTCATACTACTCTCGGCGCTAATCGCGATCCGAGATAAATCTGTTTCGCTTATTTGGCTGGCTTTGCTTGTGGTGGTTTCAGAGTTTCTGATTGTCATTGCCCGTTTTATTTATGGCTATGAGCAGACCTTTATGGGTGATTTAGTGCGGTTTTGGTATGCAGCGCTGTTTCTGTTTGCCTCAGCATATACCTTGAAAGAAGATGGCCATGTGCGTGTCGATGTTCTTTATGCCGGGTTAAAACGGCGCACCAAATCAGTGCTCAATATTATTGGCGTGATTGCTTTTGGCATTCCGCTTTGCTGGCTCATTCTGACGCGGGGCATGTGGGGTAAATCCAGCATCATAAACAGCCCAATGCTGAATTTTGAGACGTCAATGAGTGGCTTTGGGATGTACATCAAATATCTGATGGCGGCGTTTCTTATCGTTTTTGCTTTGAGTATGATTTTCCAGTTCACTGCCTATCTCTTTAAATCGATGGCTGACATTGAAGAAAACATTTCCGACGATGAAGTCAGCGAGGAGGCTGTTATATAATGGAACTAGTCTTTCTTGCGATACTGTTTTTACTAATGATTTATGCCCTTGGATCGGGGTTTCCAGTTGCCTTTGCGCTACCTGGATCGGCGATTGTTACCATCCTCCTTGCCGGCATCACTGGCGCACTTTTTGCTGGTGATAGTGGTGCCTATTTTATTCAAGATGGGCCAATTGAATGGTTAACGGCCGGCGTGACAAACTTTCGCGGAATTTACTGGGAAGTTGAACGCGATACGCTGATTGCAATTCCGCTGTTTATCTTCATGGGCATCATGCTTCAGCGCTCAAAGATTGCCGAGGATTTGCTGGTTACGATGGCCCAGCTATTCGGCCCAATTCCTGGTGGTTTGGGGATTTCAGTTGTGTTTGTTGGCGGCTTATTAGCTGCAACAACGGGTATTGTTGGCGCGACGGTCGTGGCGATGGGACTTATTTCTTTGCCAGCTATGTTGCGTAACAATTATTCAAAGCCGCTCGCGACTGGCGCAATCTGCGCCTCTGGAACTTTGGGCCAGATTATCCCGCCGTCGATTGTCCTGATTATTCTGGCAGATCAGCTGGCCAGCGCCGCAGATCAGGCAGCAACCATGCGTAAAGATTTGTATAAACAAGCAACCGGCAGCTTCAGTATGCCGTCTGAATTTAATATTATTTCGACAAGTGCTGGCGATATGTTCCTTGGAGCATTTTTGCCAGGCATTCTGCTGGTTGGGATATATATGGCCTATATACTGATCGCTGCCCTGATCAAGCCAAGCATTGCGCCATCGGTTCCTTATGATGGCAAGCTGCTAGAGCGCTCATTTCTGTTCAAGGTGGCCTTGGCATTGGTGCCACCTCTGCTATTAATCTTTCTTGTTCTGGGGTCGATCATTGCTGGCATTGCAACGGTAAATCAGGCTGGTGCCATTGGCGCTGTCGGCGCGATGGTGATGGCCGGATACAAGCTTCGTGAAGGGACAAAAACAGCGTTCTATCCAGCCATTCTGACGATTCTATCATTACTGTTCATTTGGCTCATTTCTTCCAATTTTAACCTTAACATTAAAACGATTAACCAAACATCAGACTGGTACGGTTTGGGTCTGGTGACAATCGCAGTAGTTGGTTTGTTGTTCGGCATTGCCTGGAGCGGCTGGCGCGCACTGGCAACTGAAAACACTCTTCGCGAAGTGATGTCTGAGACTGCCAAAACAACGTCTCTCGTCTTTATCATTCTGCTAGGTGCGGCGATGCTGACGTCGGCGTTTCGCGGCTTTGGCGGTGAGGAGGTGGTCAAGCATTTCCTGTCCAGTTTGCCTGGTGGATTTTGGGCGCAGTTTCTGGTGGTTATGCTGGTTATCTTCCTGCTTGGTTTCTTTCTTGATTTTATCGAAATTGCAGTTGTTGTCGTGCCAATCGTTGCGCCGATCCTCCTTGCTGACCCATCAGCGAATGTCACCGCTGTTTGGCTTGGGGTTATGATTGGTCTTAATATTCAGACATCATTTTTGACACCGCCCTTTGGTTTTGCACTGTTTTATTTGCGCGGTGTCGCCAGCAAAGCTGTGAAAACGCTGGACATGTACAAGGGGGTTGTTCCCTTTATTGTGCTGCAGCTGGTGGGTTTGACAATTGTTGGCTTTAACCCATCATTGGTCAATTATCTGCCGACAAAAACATTTTTGTCGAGTGAGACCGCGCCTCCGCCAAAGAACCCAAGATTGCAGCTCTGTCTGGAAGATTACTTATTCGACTTTTACGAGAACAATCAAACTGAGTTTAACAACCGAATTGATCAGTTAAAGACCTCTGATCTTTCTGCGTTGCCAGTAAAAAAAGAACAAGCGCTACAGAAAAACCTTCAATTAGCGACGGGCGTTTTTGCCATTGTTGATGAGATCAAAACTGCAAAGGCTGCCATGGCAGCTGCCGCGATTGCCTATGCCCCCGTGCACGGTGAGGTTCGCATGCTTGAACGCAAGATTCGGCAGGACGAAGCTGAGATTAAGTCAATCAGTCGCGCAGTGCGTGGGATTGATGATCCAGTTAAAAAGACTGAGGCAAAAAATCTGATTGGTGAGCTGGAGGCGCAAATTGCTGCAACCAAGAAGCTGGTGCCGGCTGACTGGAAACAGGTCAACAAAGATTTCATGCAAATCACGAAACAGCTGAACCGAGCTCGCATGCAGTTCCGTCGGCAGTCAGATAATGCATATAGTAACCTTAATGATCTGCGTCTAACGATTGAGTCTGCTGAGGATCTGGCGGCGCTAAAAACCAAGCTTCAAGGCGTTCGCGATAATGCTTCGAATATTGGGCAAGACCAGATTTTAGCTGAGATTAAAACAATTTACAGTGCGCTGAACCGGGTGCCTGATATGGGTGAGGCCGCAAAGTTATTATCAATTGCACGCAAAGCTATTGACAACAAGTCATCAGATATCAACAAGGCCATGGATGCGGTGGATAAAACAATTCTAACAATCAACAGCGAACTTGGCTGGCGCGTTGCTGCTAAAAATGGCGTCTTAGAAAAGCTCTCATCGCTACAGTCGTACACAAGAAATAATTTAGGGCTCCGTGAACAGAACCGTCTGACAGCTGAGCAGGTTAAATTTGTAACGCCATGTCTTGCCAGTCACAGGGATTTGTCTCTGCAATTCTAACGATCAAAGGTAATTTAACGGAGCGCTTGTGACAAAAGGGATTAATACTCAGGACGTTTTGGCCATGCGCGGCGCAGGATATTATTCCGAACGCACTGCCGGTGCGCGCGACGTAATCAATGATGCTGGGACGATGGTTATTCAAGCACTGGCAGAAATTCCAAAAACTGAGGGGCTGCGACTTGCTGATTTTGGCGCTGCTGATGGCGGTACCAGTCGCGAGATGTGGAAAAGAGTGATTGGACATTGCCGCGAGAATGGCGATAGCCGACAGATTGAGATGCTCTACACGGATCTGGCAAGCAATGATTTTTCAACTTTATTTCGGATGATGCAGGGGATGCAGGGCGACCGGAATCACGCATATCAAAATCAGTATGACAATGTTTTTGTGCATGGGTGTGGCACCGGCTTTCACCAACAGCTTATGGCGGATTGTTCGCTTAATCTTGGGTTTAGCGCGACCGCCATGCATTATGTTTCGGAAAAGCCGATGGAAATACCAGCCCATGTTCATGTGGCTTGCGCCGATCCGGCAAGCCAGATGGCCTATGCAAGTCAGGCGGCACGCGATTGGGAAAATATTTTGCTGGCGCGGGCGGCCGAGCTGATACCCGGTGGGCGTTTTATTTGTCTTAATTTTGGTATCGATGAGCAAGGCCGCTATCTTGGCAATACTGGCGGCAAGCATATGTTTGAGCATTTTCATAAGTTCTGGCGGGCGTTGTTTGAGGACGGCACGATTACAGCTGATGAGTATGAACGTGCCAGCTTTGCCCAGTATTACCGGAGAATGGACGAGTTTTGCGCACCGTTTGGTGACCCTTCCAGCCCGGTTAGTAAGGCCGGGTTGCGATTGAAATCTGCGCATAGCAAGCTGACCAAATGTCCTTATGAGGCCGCGTTTCTTTCAGCAGGCGGGGTTGGCGGCGAAATGTCTAATTTGGACTACGCCGATAGTCTTATTCCCACAATGCGGTCATGGTCTGAAACAGTATTCCGAACCGCGCTTCAGGGGCGAGAGGCCGATGATTGTGCAGCCATCATCAACCGTTTTTACGATGCTTACCGGGATGCAGTCGCGGCTGATCCTAGCGGCCATGCCATGGATTATATTCATATTGTTCTGGATATTGAAAAGGCGCGCTGAGGCGGCCTGTCCGTTACTGATTGCGGCTGATTGTGCGGGCCCGATCTTCGGTGATGCAAAGGGCTAGCATGGTAAAATCGGGAGGCGCAGGATGAGAATTGGCTTTATCGGGCTTGGTAATATGGGCGCACCAATGGCGCGTAATCTGGCGAATGCGGGGCATCAAGTGACCGGATTTGACCTTAGTTCGGCGCTTTTGGCGGCAATGGACGGCGTGATTATAACAGCGCGAAGCGCGGCGGCAGCGGCGGCGGCGCAGGATGTGGTGATCACCATGCTGCCAAACGGTGCCGCGCTGCTGAATGTGGCAGAGCAAATTATTCCGGTGATGCAAAGGCCCGCCTGTTTTATTGACTGTTCGACGGTGGATATCAAGACGGCAATTGATGTAGCTACGATGACTGAAGCGGCTGGTCTCTTTGGTCTGGATGCGCCAGTATCTGGCGGCGTTGGCGGTGCTACTGCGGGCAGTTTGACGTTTATGGTTGGTGGCGATGCTAAGGCATTAACGCTGGCGACACCATTATTTGAAATTATGGGTCAACGGGCCATCCATTGCGGGGGTGCTGGCGCTGGGCAAGCTGCCAAGATTTGCAATAATATGATACTTGGTGCAACGATGATTGTGACCTGCGAGGCGTTTGCGCTGGCGGATAATCTGGGTCTTGACCGCCAAAAGCTGTTTGATATTGTCTCGACGTCGTCGGGTAATTCATGGTCGATGAGTACCTATTGTCCGGCGCCAGGCATTGGCCCGCAAAGCCCTGCTGATAATCATTATCAACCGGGCTTTTCGGCTGCCATGATGCTAAAGGATTTGGCGCTGGCACAAGATGCTGCCAGTACCACTCAGACAAAAACGCGTATCGCAAAACTGGCACTGGATATTTATCAGGAATTTGCCAGCCAGCCTGAACATGGTGCGCAGGATTTCTCGGCAATCTTGAATGCCATCAAGATTGAGCGTTAAGCCAGCCTGAAACTTGTGAGAGCAGGTAGGATGAGGGCTAGCATATATTGTAAAAAAATGAGATGAATGCCGGCTTATCAAGACCGGCCCAACGAAAAAGGGTTAAAGACATTGATAAAGATTCTTCACTGGATAAAGACGGGCGGTGTGTTGTGTGCCGTGCTCGCAGCTTTTTTATTTTTGGGGGTTAGTGTGAACGCAGCCAATTTGTCATATGAAATCGTTGCCGAGGGCAATGGCAAAACCGCCCAGCAGGGTATGCAGGTATCGGTGCATTATCAGGGGCGTTTGACCGATGGCAGGGTTTTTGATGACTCGCAAAAACGCGGTGAGCCGATCAGCTTTACCCTCGGCAGTGGGCAAGTGATCCCGGGTTGGGAGCAGGGTATTGAGGGAATGAAGGTTGGCGAAAAGCGCGTGCTAACAATCCCGCCAGAGCTTGGCTATGGTGCTGCCGGTGCTGGCTCGGTGATCCCGCCACATGCAATTTTGATCTTCGACGTCGAGCTTGTTGCCGTTAGCATCCCGCCCAAACTGGCGGACGCCAGCCCGGCTGATTTGAAAGCTGCACAGAAAAAGGGTGTCGTGGTAATTGATATCCGCCGCGCCGAGGAATGGTTGCAAACCGGTATTATTGAGGGTACGCATACCATTACCGCCTTTACGCAGTCCGGTGAGCTTCATCCCGAATTTCAGGCGAAATTTACCGCCATTGTGCCAACGCCGGATACGCCAGTCATGCTCTATTGCCGAACCGGAAACCGGACCGGGATTATTGGGAATGCGTTGGTAAGTCAGCTTGGTTATGGCGATGTTACCCACCTGACAGATGGTATCGTTGGTTGGTTGGCTGCGAAATCACCGGTCGTGCCATATCAGCCCTAGTCATGTTTCGACAAGATTCTGGACTGTTCCAGACGGATCATGCCAGGCAGGTGGGTGCTGGTCTTTTACCGGTTGTTTGTCTCGAGGCTGAATAGAGCTTGTCATGCGGTTATTGGTCGTTCTGGTATTTTTGTCACTGTTTTTGCTGGGTGGTTGCGCCGCGCCGGACCGGTCACTATTGACCAAGGACGGTGATGAGCGTCTTGATTGCGAGGGGCTGAAGACCGAATTTGATTTTGCCGCCACGCTTGGCGACAATGCGCCGGCACGCCGCCGGCATATCAGGGCATTACAGGAAGAAAAGCAATGTGTGACGCCGCCAAAGATTACAATTTCGATTGGTGTGTCAAAATCTTTTAATTAACCCTGTTGCAATCCTATCTGGTTCGTGCGGTTTGCGATTTGACGCGCCGCAGTGGGATTGATGATTCGATCGAGGCCACCCCTTCGGTTCGGGTCAATTCGCCAAGCAGGAATTTTTCGTAATCCTCAATATTACGTGTCACAACGCGCAGCAAATAGTCATAACTGCCCGTCATTAGCCAGCAATCGACCACTTCGGGCATCGTGCTGATCCGGCGTTCAAATTTTGCAAGATTATCGTCAATCTGTTTCTCCAGCCGAACCGACACAAAGACCGAAAAACTGAAGCCCAATCGAGTTTCATCCACCAGCGCTGTATAGCCGGTAATGATTTTGCTTTCCTCCAGCTTTTTCACGCGGCGTGCCACTGGCGTCTGGCTCAAATTAACGCGTTCGCTTAACTCATTGATCGACATCCGCCCATCAAGCGTCAATTGATGGATGATATGCGAATCAAAGTCATCAATCATTTTCAGCTACCAAATATAATATTATTAGTGATTATCGCTATTAAAACGGTGTTATTATCTCAATATAGGCAAATATTCTATCAAAATCTATATTAATATCTTTCCATGCTTTGACGAGGATTAAGCGATGGAACGTTACATGGAACATCATATGGATTTTGTCCGATTGCGGCAGGTTGAAACACGGTTGTTATGGCTTTCGCATTGGATGATCCATCATGCAAATCATCTGCGGCCAAACGATGAGGGCATTAAAATTGGCGGCCATCAAGCCAGCAGTGCCTCGATGGTCTCGATTATGACGGCGCTATATTTTGCGGGGTTGAATCCGGAAGACCGTGTTGCGGTAAAGCCGCATGCCTCGCCCTTATTTCATGCTATGCAATATCTGATGGGTAATATCGATGTTGCGCTGATGAAGAATTTTCGTGGCTATGGTGGTGTGCAATCCTATCCGTCGCGCACCAAAGATGTTGATGATGTCGATTTCTCCACTGGCTCGGTCGGGCTTGGGGTTGCGATCACCAGCTTTGCCGCGCTTTGCCAGGATTATATCAAAGCCAAGCAATGGGGCGGTGACCTCAAGCTTGGCCGGATGGTCGCATTGATGGGTGATGCCGAACTTGATGAGGGCAATATCTATGAATGTCTTCAAGAGGGCTGGAAACATGATTTGCGAAACACCTGGTGGGTAATTGACTATAACCGGCAGTCGCTGGACGGCATTATTCATGAAGGTTTGTGGGAACGCGCCGAGAAGACCTTTACTGCCTTTGGCTGGGATGTAATCCGGCTAAAATATGGCGCCCTGCAACGTGCAGCTTTTGAAGAGGCTGGCGGTGCCAAGCTAAAGGAGTGGATCGATCACTGCCCCAATCAGGATTACGCCGCGTTGACCTTTATGGGGGGAAAGGTGTGGCGTGAGCGGTTGCTTGATGATCTTGGTGATCAGGGTGATTTTACTGCATTTCTTGATCGGCGCAGTGACGATGAACTGGCTCGATTGATGGAAAATCTGGGTGGTAATTGCGTTGAGACAATGGCGACGCAATTCGCCGCGATTGATCATGACCGACCGGTCTGTTTTCTGGCCTATACAATCAAGGGATGGGGAACGCCAATTGCTGGCCATAAGGATAATCACGGTGGTTTAATGACACCGCAACAGATGCAACAATGGCAATCTGATATGGGTGTTCGCGTTGGTTTTGAATGGGAACGGCTTGAGGCGGTGGATGATCCGCAGGGTTTTCAGCAATGGCTGGATCAGGTGTGCTTTTTCAAGACCAAGACACGCCGCTTTGATGACGCGGTGATTGATGTGCCGTCACTGACACTTGATGCATCAAAATCGGCCTCTACGCAGGCAGGCTTTGGCAAAATACTGGATATTATTGCGCGCCGTGATGATGCGATTGCCGAGCGCCTTGTGACCCTTAGCCCAGATGTTTCGGGCACCACTAGTCTTGGCTCATGGATCAATCGCAAAAAGCTGTTTGCCCGTAATCCGATCCGCGATGTCTTTAAGGACGCAAAAATTCCATCGACTGCCAAATGGGAATTTGACGCTAGCGGCCAGCATATTGAGCTGGGCATTGCAGAAATGAATCTGTTTCTGGCGCTTGCTGCCACCGGCCTATCAACTTCGCTATTCGGTAAGCGGCTTTTGCCGATTGGCACGGTTTATGACCCGTTTGTTTGCCGTGGATTGGACGCGTTGAATTACGCCTGTTATCAGGGTTCAAGATTTATGATTGTTGGCACTCCGTCTGGTGTCACCCTTGCGCCCGAGGGTGGTGCGCATCAGTCGATTGGCACGCCATTAATCGGCATGAGTCAAGACGGTCTGAGCAGTTTTGAGCCGGCATTTATTGATGAATTGGCGGTTATCATGGAATGGGGGCTGGCGCATATGCAGGCCGATGATGGTGGCTCGATCTACCTGCGGCTGTCGACAAAGCCGCTTGAACAGCCCCAGCGCATAATTGACCCGGCATTGGCGCAGGATATTATCGACGGTGCTTACTGGCTTCGGCGCCCCGGGCCCAATTGTGAATTGGTGATTGCCTATCAGGGCGTGATTGCCGAAGAGGCTATTCACGCGGCAGGCCATCTTGCTGAATTTCGGCGTGATATAGGGGTTCTTGCGGTGACCTCAGCCGACCGCACCTATGCCGATTTTAATGCAGCCAGCAAGAGCCAGAGCCGGGTCTCGCATATCGAAAAACTATTGGCTGATGTGCCGCATCATGCGTCAATTCTAACGGTTATCGACGGGCATCCTGCGACATTAGCATGGCTTGGTGGGGTGCGGGGCAATCCAACCACTGGTCATGGCGTTGAGGCGTTTGGCCAGACCGGCCGGGTCATTGATCTTTACCGGCATTTTGGCATAGACCACGAATCGCTGGTGCGATCAGCCTTACGTCAAATGCCAGGTCGCCGGAATTTGAAACAGGTTCCTGCCGCACAAAATAACGTTGCCTAACTGGGCCTACCCTATCGTTACGCTGGCTGTTTTTCATCTATCGCAATTTTCCGGCCCGAAACTGGGTTGCATCATGGCGTTGAATCTATGATGGTAGCTCGTTGCTAATTATCGTCGTGATCAGGATCGCGGCGGGTTTGGGCTCGAGGCTTCGCAAATGACAAATCAAGACACAAAGCTCGAAATGATCGAAGCCGAGTTGCGCCGTAATGCAGATGGCATCGAATTGGAGCATCTCCGCGATTTGATCCATGCCGACGGACGTGATGCGCTTTGTTTCCAGTTCGAAGATTTGACCGTCGATTGCACGCGCCAGCCGGTGACAGACGATATCATGAACCTGCTCCTTGCGCTGGCTGAGGTAAAGGCGCTACCAGATTTTATTGATGCAATGCTGGCTGGCAAACCAATCAATCTCAGCGAGGACCGGCCAGTTTTGCATTGTCGCCTGAGGTCGCCGGAATATCGGCACGGCGATGAGTACAAGCAATTGCTCGCTTTTACCGACCGGATACGGGCTGACAAGCGGATTAAATCAGTTGTTAATCTTGGTATTGGTGGCTCTGATCTGGGGCCGGCAATGGTGACGCAGGGTCTGGCTGGTTTCCATGATGGGCCAGCAATTCATTATGTCAGTAATATTGATCCGAATGCGCTGCTGGACACATTGGCGCAGTGCGCGCCGCAGTCAACTCTATTTATAATCACGTCAAAAACCTTCACCACAAAGGAAACCATGACAAATGCCGCCTTAGCCAGGTGCTGGTTAGAGGCTGGTGGGGTTGAGCTTCATCAGGCTATGGTGGCGGTTACGGCATATCGGGAACGCGCTGTCGAGTGGGGGCTTGATGCGGATCGTGTTTTTGCTTTTGATGAGGGTGTCGGTGGGCGTTATTCGCTATGGTCGGCAGTTGGCCTCTCCGTAATTATGGCGATTGGCAGCAAGGCTTTTGGACAGTTTCTAGACGGTGCGCATGCGATGGATAGCCATTTCGAAACGGCGCCACTTGCAATGAACATACCGGTCATTATGGGGTTGTTACGCGTCTGGCATCGCAGCTATCTTGGTCATATGGCCTATGGTGTGATGCCATATGATCAACGTTTGGCGCGATTGCCAGCGTGGGCACAGCAGTTGGAAATGGAAAGCAATGGCAAATCGGTCAGCAGGCAAGGCGATCCACTTGACCGGCCTGTGGGTTTGCTTGTCTGGGGCGAGGCCGGCGTTAATGCGCAGCATAGTTTCTTTCAGTGGTTTCATCAGTCAGTTGATATCGTGCCGATTGATATTCTGGTGGCACGCAGGCCGGTTGGATTGCCGGATGATCCGATGTGGCAGAACAGCCATCATGTACTGGTGATTAATGCGCTGGCGCAGGCCGAGGCGCTGGCGCTTGGTGTGGTGGATGCTGTGGTCCCGCACCGCCAGTTCCCCGGAAACCGCCCGTCAGTGTTGATTAGCTGGGAGACAACTACTCCTTATGCGCTTGGCAGGCTGCTGGCGCTGTATGAACATATCACCATCGTGTCTGGCTTTATCTGGGATGTGAACAGCTTTGACCAATGGGGTGTTGAGCTTGGCAAGCAAATGGCAAATGAAATCATGAAGGGGGATAATCTTGCTGGGGTCAGCCCGTCGGCAAAGGCGTTTTTGCGCCGGTTAAAGGGGCATATGCCGGACGCGGAATAGTGGTGTCCGTTATCCTGTGACGGCCTAATCGGCAGTCCACCCGCCATCTACAATAAGCGCAGAGCCCGTAACAAGCGCGGCGGCATCAGATGCCAGAAACTGCACCGCGCCCATGATGTCCTCAACTGTACCAACGCGGCCAAGTTTGATTTTGTCTTCAACCCATTGCCGTCGTTCGGGGTTTTCAAAGGTAGGCAATGTCAACGGCGTCATGATAAAGGTCGGGCAGATTGTATTAACCCGAATTCCATATGCTCCCCATTCAATGGCCATTGACTTTGTAAAGCCCTCAACTGCGTGTTTGGTTGCAGCATAAACGGCACGGTCAATGCCACCGACCAGCGCCATCTGTGATGATATATTGATTAATGATCCGGCCTTTTTGGATGTGATCAGCCCTTTGGCAACCGCCTGTGTCAGAAAATAGGCGCTTTTGAAATTCAGATTCGCTACAAAATCGAAATCTTCTGGCGTTGTCTGGGTGGCACTACTGTGCCGCGCAACACCTGCTGAATTCACCAGAATATCAAACGGTCCCTTGGCGGCGATGCTGGTCTGCATCTTGTAAATATCTGTAATGTCGATCGGTAATATATCTGCGGTCATGCCCGCCAGGCGCATCTCACCGGCAATCGCATCAAGGGCGCTGGCACGCCGCGCCATGAGCGTTACCGCGGCGCCCTTTTCACCAAGCGCGGCAGCACAAGCCCGCCCAATACCCGATGACGCGCCGGCAACAAGCGCCCGCTTTCCGGCAACCGAAAATGATGGTGTCTTTGGCAAAGTCATTAGGTCTGTCTCAATCTTGGCCGGCTTGGTGTAGATTGACCTGCGGCACGTGCAATCCGGCCACGATCGGCAGGCAATCAATATTGGCAGGCACTTAATAATGCGGCGGTGGTATATCCTCGTTTGCTGTCAGAATGCCGCTATCTGGCTGCACCCCTTCCAGCCGTGACTTTAACTTTTCGATCTCGAGCAGCAGCTGTGACAATTCTTTTTGCTGCGTATAAACCTCATGGCTCATCTGGGCCATTTCGTATTGCAAGATCGCCATCTGTTCTTCAAGGTGATTAATCTTATGTTCCATGATCGAGGTTTAGCATTTGTGGGTGCCTTCGGCAAAGGTGGAAATGCTGTTATTGGCGCAAGTGATTTGACCGTGGCGGTCATTCTCGTGGGATCTAATTCGTTGGCGCCTTAGGTTTTGGGTGTGTTGACCTTAACCGGGCAGTGCTGAATTGATCCTGGATATACTGAATTAACGTCTGGCTTAATCAGCAGGCATAGGGGGTTCATTGACACGAAAAGTGGTGAAAGCCGGTCTCGCTGGATTGGTGTTTTTGGTTTTTGGCATATGGCTTTTTGGCCCGCGCGAACCGGTGCAACTTTCCATCTCGCATGACCAAAGCGAGGCTCAAAACCAGCTAAAAACAGCAGACCTTGATGCCTATCTGGCCGAGCGTGAGGGGCAATATGACGATATTATTGACGGGGTTGAAAAGCAAATCATCTGGGCTGGCGAGGCCGGTGTAAAAACGCAAATCTCGATTGTCTATCTTCACGGATTTACCGCGACCTCAAAAGAAATTCGTCCAGTGCCAGACCAGCTGGCTGCTGGATTAGGGGCAAACCTCTATCTCGGCCGATTTACTGGACATGGCCGCGCCCCGATGGCGCTGGCTGATGCGACTGTTGCGCGCTGGATGGATGATGTCAGCGAAGCCGTCAAGATTGGTGGTCAGCTTGGCGACAGGGTGATCATCATGGCAACATCAACCGGGGGCACGCTGGCGGCGGCGGCGGCACTTGATACGGCGGCGGTTGAGAAGGTTGCTGGGATTATTTTTATCTCGCCTAATTTTGCCATCCGAAGCCGTGCAGCGGGCCTGTTGACCTGGCCCTTTGCACGGCAATGGTTGCCGTTGTTTGTTGGGTCGTGGCAAAAGGGCAGTCCCCGCAATGAACAGCATGCCCGCTATTGGACGATTGAGTATCCGACAACTGCGCTGATGCCAATGGCGGCGATTGTTGCGGCGGTGGATGCACAGTCATTTGCTGATGTGCAAATCCCCGCCTTATTTTACTATAGCCGTGAAGATCAGGTAGTGGTGCCGGAAAAAACTGCCACCTTTGCGAAATCTTGGGGTGGTCCAGCCAAAACCATTATTGCCCGCATGACGGCTGCTGATGATAAATTTTCTCATATTATTGCCGGCGATATTGTATCGCCAAACCAAACGCAAGCGGCGGTCGGGCATTTTCTTGCTTGGATAAAAGATTTGTAAATAATTTTCGCGTGAATAATCCTTGAGGTGGTGAGGACCAGGCTCTTGACTCGCGAGTTCTTTGATTGCAGCCTCTTGATTTTTTTGATCAACCTAGTGACCATAGGCGACCATACGCGAATGACCGTTGTTTATCTGACGGCAAATCCTTCAAAGGCGACGCAATGCACCCATCTGACAATTCTGCGAAAACACCAGAGATGGCATATAAATCCTTGATTGGCACGCCGGCGATTGATTTTGCGGCACGCTCGACAATGGGCGAGGTACGCTTATCGGCGCTCGTTGGCCGCTGGATTTTGCTGTTTTGTCATCCGGCCGATTTTACCCCTGTTTGCACATCCGAATTTGTTGCGCTGGCGCGTGAGCAGGATAAGTTTGCCGAAATGGATGTACAGCTTTTGGGTCTGTCGGTTGATAGCGTCTATAGCCATATGGGCTGGGTCGAATGGATCGAAACTGAATTTGACCTCAATGTCAAATTTCCGGTGATCGAAGATGTGTCGATGGATATTGCTCGTGCTTATGGTATGATTGACAGTTATAGTGATACCACATCGACAGTACGCGCTTGTATGTTTATTGACCCTGCGCAAAAGATACAGGCGCTGATCCATTATCCGATGCATATCGGCCGGTCTGTTGATGAATTGTTGCGCGTGCAACGCGCTCTTATTGAAACATACCAAGCAAAAAAGGCTGCGCCAGCAAATTGGACGCCTGGTGATGCATTTTTGCAATCAGCCGCAGATGCGTTGTCAGGAGGCACCAAAGGCTGGCTTAAGAGAGCTATGCGGTCTTTCAAGTAACAATTTCATGAATATTTGAAATTATTTTTTTGACGTGGCAGCGGTTTTTTCACATAGTAAAACTAATATGTTTTTGTGGAAAATTGAATGGCAGTTTAGCAAAGAACGAAAGTTTATATTCAGTTTCTTTGACACGAAAGCCACACCTGCGAAAAGTGATTAATGCCTTACTGGCAAGATTGTTTATGACAGCAAAAAAAAACAATAAATTAAACTTTGATCTTTTGATCACTCAGGCTGCTGATGTTTTTCATGCGCTATCTCACCCTGTGCGACTGTCTATTTGCCTTGAATTAGATGAGAGTGAGAAATCTGTTAATCAATTGTGCGAGTCACTGAACCAGCCTCAGCACACCATATCTCAGCAATTGGCAATATTGCGAAAACAAGAGGTCGTAAATTCGCGCAAGGAGTCCCGCCAAGTTTTTTATGAAATTGCTGATCCTCGAGTGATAAAAATCTTGAATTGTGTTAAAAACGAAGCCTTAGCTCGGGATGCTGGGGAAGTTTATAAATCGGAAAGGCCTGTAAAGTCTGATTTAGGTCAAGCAGACGAAGCTGGCAGATTTTCCAGAGTTTTTTAATGGATGAATCTGTTTGAAATAGTGCCGCTTGGCCAGATGAATTGTGATTGGTGCGAATGCTTTTTAAACTTTTTTGGCCCCATCGTTTGATAACAGCTATCATGCTGCTATTCACTATCTGGTCCATTGAATCGTTTATGATGAACAGTGTTCGCGCTGATCAGGTGATCCACAGGTCTGGCCAATTATTTATGATCACTTCTTCAAATTGCCCTTGGTGTGAGGCTTTTGAAGAGGAGGTTGGCAAAAGTTATTCTCGCACAGAAGAATCTAAGATTTTGCCGTTACGCCGCCATGATTTCTACGCCAAAATGCCATCTGACCTCGTTCACATAACGCCAGCAATTATGACCCCAACCTTCATAATTCTGCGAAACGAACTAGAGGTTGGGCGAATAGTGGGCTACCCAGGAGCCGAATTGTTTTGGTGGCGTTTGTCGGAATTTTTGCACTGATGACTTTTCTGATCACCTTCAACTCCTAACAGCCGCTCTGTTTCTAATTTTTTCGTCAGGTCAAAAAAAATCAGAAAGTTGTTTTACAAATAAAAAAAATATGTTCAGATTTAATATAAATGGAAATTTGTATATTTCTGCAATAAAAAAATAATAGGATACAAGGTGGGGGATGATGAAAACAGCTGTTTTATACGTTTTAATGTTTGCTGCTATGGGTTTTACCACGGCGCATTCGGCTTCTGTAGTTGTCAGGGATCCTGGCTTAGTGGCTTACACTATTGTCGATGATGTCTCGATACCCGAATCTTTAACCGGTAAAGCAGGTGATCCTGCGAATGGGCGTAAGTTAGCAATAAGCCGAAAAAAGGGTAATTGCCTAGCCTGCCATGTGATGCCTATTCCTGAGCAACAGTTCCATGGTGAAACTGCCCCAACTCTCTATGATGTTGGAAAGCGATTGAGCGAGGGGGAATTGCGCATGCAGTTGGTGAACGCAAAGGTTACCAACGATAGCACTTTGATGCCGTCTTTCTATCGAACCTATGGTTTTAATTCGGTATTAAAGAAGTTTGCAGGCAAATCGATTCTAGAGGCGCAAGAGGTTGAAGACATAGTTGCCTATCTGCAGACGTTGCAGACTGATCAATAAGCGGGAGTAATTTTAAGATGAAAAAAACCTTAAATATGCATGAAATTTCGAGGCGCCACGCGCTTGGGCTAATTGTTGCCGCCGGTTCTGTTGTGGTAACTGGCGTGCCAGCATTAGCCGACGGTGCAGCTGTTGCCGCAAAAATCAAGGGTTTAACGGGAGGCAAGTCGGTAGGAGAAGGGGCAATTGAATTGGATCTTCCTGAGATTGCTGAGAATGGCAATGCGGTAAAGGTCGCGTTCTCGATCGATAACCCCATGACGGCTGACAACTATGTCAAGACCGTGCACGTAATGGCAGATGGTAACCCAACACCTGAAGTTGCATCATTTAACTTCACGCCGGCAATGGGTGCTTGCAGTGCTTCCACTCGCATGCGTTTGGCCAAAACCCAGAATATCATTGTGCTCGCAGAAATGAGTGATGGAAGCTTTAAGCAAGCTCAATCAATAGTCAAGGTTACCATTGGTGGCTGTGGCGGTTGATAAGATAGCTACAAGGAGAACAAAAAGATGACAAAAATTAAACCTCGGGTAAAAGTTCCATCGAAAGCTAGTGTAGGTGAAATGTTGGAAATAAAAGCGTTGATTTCACACCCGATGCACACAGGTCGAGCTAAAGATAAGCAGGGGAATAAGATACCCCGTAAGATTATCAATAAATTTTCAGCTAGCTTTGATGGTCAAGATGTTTTCTCGGCAAACTTTGAGCCAGCTGTTTCTGCAAATCCATACATCGCTTTTCCATTCAAGGCGACGAAGTCTGGAGAGTTTAAATTTACCTGGGTAGAGGACGGTGGAGCGGAATTCACCGCAACAAAAACAATGACCGTTAGCTAGAATGGCCATTTAAATGAAGCAAAAGGGAGGACCCTTATGAGACTTGCGATTTCAATAGTGATGGCTTTAGGGCTCTTGGCTACGGGCGTTAACGCAAAAACGCCATATCACGACGGGACGGCAGAGGTAATAAAGCCAAAAGATAAAGATCACCCCTTGGGCGAAGTTGTGTCAGGATATGACTTTCGGAAAGCTATGATACGTGATGTTCAAGATGATGACTTCTCCAACCCTGCCATGTTGGTGGCAGATTATGGTGAAGAGCAATGGACTAAGGTGGAAGGTACGGCTGGAAAGTCGATGTCTGATGTATTTCAAGGTTGTGCAGAGGTTCCTTTGAACGCGGTTGGCGCCGTTTATCCAAGATACCACAGCGCTGGCGGAAAGGTTATGACGCTGGAGCAGGTTATAAACATGTGCCGCGAAACTGCCATGGGTGCCAAACCTTATAAATGGGAAAGCCGAGAAATGCTGGGTTTAACAGCTTTCATAAAACTTCAGTCTCGTGGAAGCAGGATGGAAGTTGCTATTGATGGCCCCGCGTCAAAAACCTTTGCGCGCGGTGAGGAGCTCTATTACACGAGGTTCGGCCAACTGGATATGTCTTGCGCCCATTGTCATGAAGATAATTATGGCAACTATATTCGTGCTGACATGCTGTCCCAAGGGCAGACAAATGGCTTTCCACTTTATCGCCTGAAGTGGAATGGCGTTGGCTCCGTTCATCGTCGTTTTCGCGGGTGTTTAGAAAATATACGAGCTCAAAAGCCACCTTATGGGCATGAGGATCTCGTAGCTCTTGAGCTTTACACCGCATGGCGGGGGAATGGCCTCAAGGTGGAGACGCCGGCCTACCGCAACTAACTAAAAGTGGTTTTTAAAGGCACCGCCACATCAAATAAACCCCATACTGCCAGGCGGTATGGGGTATTTATTTTGAAATAATAGAAAAAACCTATATAATAGTGGATGAATAGTAAAATTTATATGTATCTTCTTAAAGAATGCATTTAGATGGGGGCGTTCTAGTGACGGTTAGTTTTGGGGCGGCACTACTCGCGGGTTTGCTGAGCTTTTTGTCGCCGTGTGTTTTACCATTGGTGCCCGGCTATATTGGCTACCTTAGCGGGCTTGGCAATCAGTCAAATCATGTGGATCGAATTAATTCTGATCCACATGGCAAAACCATTGCAGTGCGTTTGCAATTGGTAATGGCATCAACCTTATTTGTCAGTGGGTTTTTGACAGTTTTTGTCGTTTTGGGCGCTTCGTCCAGTATGGCCGGCAGCTTTGTTGCGCGCCATTTAGACCTCTTCCAAATTATTGGTGGAGGGTTGATCACCATCCTTGGGTTACATTTTGTTGGCTTGTTTAGCATTGGTTTTCTTAACCGCGATGCACGTTTTATGCCGTCTTCAAAAAGGTTTGGTACAGTTGGTGCCTATTTTGTAGGGCTGGCATTTGGATTCGGCTGGACACCATGTGTTGGGCCTGTTCTTGCAACTATTTTAATGTTGTCTGTAGGAACAAATGATGGGGCGGGCTTACTTCTTGCCTACGGTATTGGTATGGGGTTGCCTTTTATATTAGTTGCTGTTTTTGCTGATTTATTTCTATCAAAATTCACTTTTTTTACTCGCCAGGCGCGAACGGTAAAATGGCTGCTTGGCGGATTGTTAATCGTTACAGGATTGGCGGTAATGACGGGCACTTTGTCTCAGGCGGGGTTCTGGCTTCTGCGTAATGTTTCATTTTTCCAGGGAGTAGGGTGATGTTTAGAATAGCAATGATTCAGGTTTTATCTTTTTTCGCCCTTTTAGGTTTTCTGGGCTCCCCCTCTGCTGGGGTCTTAAAGCCAACAATGGGTGATGACGGTATATATCACTATGACTGGTACCATCAGTCTTTTTTTGAGCTTGCTGATGATGTCGATGAAGCGCTAGCCAACGGCAAGGTGCTCATGGTCAAATTTGATCAGAAAGGGTGTATATATTGTGAGAAAGTTGCGACAGAAATACTAAGTGAACCAGCCATAAATAAATATGTTCGAGAGAATTTCTTGGTTGTTCAGATGGATATATTTGGTTCACGGGATGTTACTGACCTAGATGGAACAGTTTTGCCTGAGAACGAAATGGCGGCCCGCTGGGGTGTGGTTTTTACCCCGTCAATCTACTTCATCACTGAAAAAAAAGACGTTGAGAAATTAACAGAAGCTGCAGCTGCTGTTATGCCTGGCGCTTTCATGAGAGGTACTTTCATGGGGATGTTGCAGTGGGTAAAAACCGGAGCCTATAAAACAGAACCGAGGTTTCAAAAGTATTACAATGATAACTTCCAGCGCCTTCGGGAAGAGATGAAAGCTGCCCGTACTGCAGCTCAAAGCTAGTTTAAATTAGTGAACCACAGCCTTAAGATTCCAGATAATTCGGGGAAAGTAATATGAGCCAGAAAACAATTAAAAGTGCAATATCGCGGCGGCAATTGCTTGGCGGTGCCGCAGCTACAGTTGGCGGTATGGCGGCAGCTCCCCTGGCTGGTGCTGCAGAATCTAACCCTGCAAATTTGCCGCCTAATGTTTCTGAATGGACGCCTTATCTTGGCGCGGGGGTTGATGCCAATCCTTATGGCATGCCATCCGAGCATGAGTCGCACGTTATCAGACGCACGGTTGAGTGGCTCACGGCGAGTGCTGAATCGTCAGTTAATTTTACTCCCTTGCAGGATCTTGACGGCATTGTAACGCCAAATGGCTTGTGTTTTGAGCGCCACCATGGCGGCGTTCCAGAGGTGGTGCCAGCTGATTATCGATTAATGATCAATGGTTTAGTTGATCGTGAGTTACTCTTTAGCATTGATGATCTTAAACGGTTTCCGCAAGTGAACAGGTTCCATTTTCTTGAATGTGCGGCCAATGGCGGCATGGAATGGCGTGGGGCCCAGCTTAATGGTTGTCAGTATACCTTTGGAATGGTGCATAACGTCCAATATAGTGGCGTCCGTTTATCGGATATCTGCCGTGAAGCCGGGGTGAAGCCTTCTGCCAAATGGGTGCTTGCTGAGGGTGGGGACTCGGCTGGCATGAATCGTTCAATTCCTATTGAAAAAATTCTTGATGATTGCATGATCGCCTATTCGATGAATGGTGAGGCGCTGCGGCCTGAACAAGGCTATCCGGCGCGCCTCGTCGTGCCAGGCTGGGAAGGCAATATGTGGGTGAAATGGATTCGCCGGCTTGAATTTGGCGATGCGCCTTACATGGCGCGCGAAGAAACCTCGAAATATACCGACCTGATGGAAGATGGTAAGGCGCGTATGTTCACCTGGGTTATGGATGCCAAATCAGTCGTAACCTCGCCTTGTCCGGAAAAGCCCATGATTTCCAAAGGGCAGAATCTGCTCAAGGGGCTGGCATGGTCAGGACGCGGCAAGATTGCCCGTGTGGATGTCTCGCTTGATGGTGGGCTGAATTGGCAGACCGCCGAATTGCATGGCCCTATTCTAAATAAAAGCCTAACCCGTTTTACCATGCCCTTTAAGTGGAATGGTGAAGAGCTGAAGGTTCAATCACGCGCCATCGATGAAACCGGTTATGTCCAGCCGACGATTGAGGCGCTGCAAAAGGAGCGCGGTGTTAATTCGATCTATCACAATAATTCAATTGCCACCTGGTTGGTAAAGTCAAACGGCGAGGTGGAAAATGTACGGCTTGGATAAAATAAAAAAAGGCGCAAGAACCGGTGTTGGCTTTGCTGTTTTAACAGGATTTGCTGTGGCCGTTTCGGGTATGGCTTTGGCGTCTGAGCGCCCGTTTGGCCTCGGTACTTTGGCGACCGCTGAGCAGGTTGCTGGCTGGGATATCGATGTGCGGCCAGATGGTAAGGGTGCCCCGATTGGCAGCGGCACTGCGGCACAGGGCGAAGCGGTGTATGCCGAACGCTGTGCGGCGTGCCATGGTGACTTTGGTGAGGGTGTTGATCGCTGGCCAATTCTTGCAGGCGGGCATGGCTCGTTGGCAACAATTGATCCGGTTAAGACCGTTGGAAGCTACTGGCCCTATGCGTCGACGGTTTATGATTATGTGTATCGCGCGATGCCGTTCGGCGAGGCTCAATCACTTACCCATGACGAGACCTATCAGGTTGTTGCGTATATTCTTTATATGAATGACGTAATTGACGAAGAATTTGTGCTGAGCAACAAGACTATTGGCTCAGTCAAAATGCCAAATCGAAATGGTTTTAGTTTGCCCGATCCGCGTCCCGATGGTCAGCCAAAAGGCGAGCCATGCATGACGAATTGTAAGGTTTCAACCAAAATTATTGGCCGCGCACGTATCATTGATGTGACGCCTGACAGCCAATAAACTAATCGGGTGTCTGCTGGGGCGTAAGGCGCCTCGCCGGAATCACCTTGCCAAAATCGGCGCATAAAGGCCGGCGCATAAAGGCCGGTCACTAAATGGGAAGAAGGTGTAGAATGCGTTTCACCCGTCGTCAATTTACCGCTTATATGGCGGCCAGCATGACTTTGGCCGCGATACCAAATAGCCTGCTTGCCTCAAGTCAGCCGTTTGCCGGTGGCAGGCTCTACAGCTTTTCCGATGGGGTGATGAATTTACCGGTTGAAACATTATTTGCTGATGCGCCGGTCGCTGCGCGTGATCAGATTTTGGCAAAAACTGGTGTTACCGATGGGCGTTTGCGCCGTCCGGTGAATGTTAATCTGCTTGATCTTGGCGAGCGCAAGATATTGTTTGATGTTGGCTCCGGGGTAAATTTTTTGCCAACCCTTGGCGAATTACCGGCCGCGCTTGATGCGGCTGATGTTGATATCAGCACGATCACTGATGTGGTCTTTACCCATGCACACCCCGATCATATCTGGGGTATCCTTGATGATTTTGACGATTTGCTGATGCCTGATGCCGCCTATTATATTAGTCAGGCCGAGTGGGATTTCTGGGATTCGGATGATGCGATGAGCGTCATGCCAGCTGGCCGCGAAAATTTTGCCGCTGGTGCAAAGTCACGCTTTGACAAGCTGCGTGATCAAATCTCACTGTTTAAGGTCGGGGATGAAATTCTGCCGAACATCGAAGTTATCGACAGCGCCGGTCATACGCCGGGCCACGCGTCTTTGTTGCTGCATGATCCAGCCGGATCAGTGCTTATTGCTGGTGATGCGCTGACCCATTCGGTGATTTCTTTTGAGCATCCAGACTGGCTGAACGAGTCCGATATGGACCGCGATCAGGGGGCGGTGGCACGCAAACGTCTGCTTGACCGGCTGGCTGCTGATAAGGTCGGGCTGGCGGCTACCCATCTTCCTGCACCCGGATTTGGCCGGGTAGAAAGAAACCAGTCGGTATGGCGCTATGTTGCCGCTGACAGCTAACCAATGTTTATGTCGACCAGTTTTGACCTAACCAGTCTTGAATAGGGAATAGATTTATGTTGTCTCGTCGCGAATTTATGCAAATGGCCGCTGTAACAGCAGGCATTTATGGCACTACATCAAACTGGAATCATGCTGCCGCGCAGCAAGCCATGACCCAAGATGATTTGCTGAAATTTGACAGCAAAGGTCAGGTCACCCTGCTGCATCTGACCGATATCCATGCACAGCTAAAGCCAGTTTATTTCCGCCCACCATCGGAAAATTATGGTGTTGGTGCTTTTGAAGGACGGCCTCCACATCTGGTTGCCGAGGATTTTTTGAAACATTTCAAGATTGATCCCGGAACACCGCTTGCCTATGCGCATACTATGGTCGATTACGCCAATCTGGCACAGACCTATGGGCGACTTGGCGGGCTTGACCGTACGGCAACATTGATCAAATCAATCCGCGCTGATCGCGGTGATGACAAGGTTTTGCTGCTTGATGGTGGCGACACATGGCAGGGCTCTTATACGTCGCTTAAGACCAATGGTCAGGATATGGTCGATGCAATGGCGATGCTAAAGCCTGATGCGATGGTCGGGCATTGGGAATTCACCTTTGGCGTCGATCGGGTTAATGAAATCATCGGCGCGATGGATTACCCATTTCTTGGCGGTAATGTGTTTGACACCGAATGGGAAGAGCCGGTTTTCGAGAGCACGGCCTTTTTTGAAAAGGGTGGAATCAAGGTGGCTGTTATTGGTCAGCATTTCCCGTATACGCCAATTGCCAATCCACGCTATATGGTTCCGCAATGGTCCTTTGGTATTCGTCCTGAAACTGTGCAGAAAAACGTGAATGCGGCGCGTGATGCCGGTGCCCAGATTGTGGTGCTGCTGTCGCATAACGGTTTCGACGTTGATCAAAAGCTGGCAACGGTGGTCTCGGGCATTGATGTAATTCTGACCGGCCATACGCATGACGCGGTGCCACAAGCGCTAAAGATCAATAAGACATTGCTGTTATCATCTGGGTCGCACGGGAAATATCTTGGCCGTGTTGATCTCGATGTCAAAGGCGGCGAGGTTGTTGATTATAATTCAACGCTAATCCCGGTTTTCTCGGATGTGATCGCTCCTGACGCCGAGATGGCGGCGCATATTGATGCGTTGCGGGAACCCTATGAGGCCGAATGTAACAGGGTGATCGGCACAACGAGCGGGCTGTTATACCGGCGCGGCAATTTCAACGGCACATGGGATGATCTGATTTGTCAGGGTATTATAGAAGAGCGTGATGTTGAAATTTCGCTAAGCCCTGGATTTAGATGGGGAACAACATTGCTTCCCAGTCA
The DNA here is from genome assembly GCA_016778895.1 of Candidatus Puniceispirillum sp. Lineage (GTDB taxonomy): Bacteria > Pseudomonadota > Alphaproteobacteria > Puniceispirillales > Puniceispirillaceae > UBA3439. The sequence goes on along the minus strand of JADHOR010000006.1, from coordinate 65,431 downwards.
GAACATCAGCATTGATGATCTCTATACCCAGACCAGTATGAATTACCCAAATGTCTACCGAACCGAAATGACCGGAGCACAGATCAAAACCATCCTCGAGGATGTCTGTGACAATCTGTTCAATGTCGATCCGTTCTATCAGCAGGGCGGCGACATGGTGCGTGTTGGTGGAATGAATTATACCTGTGCGCCAAAAGCCAGCATGGGTAATCGGATTAGCGAGATGACCATGACCAAGACTGGCGAAAAGCTGGATGCCGACCGGAAATATGTTGTTGGTGGCTGGGCATCGGTAAACGAAAATGTTGAAGGACCAGCCATCTATGATTTGATGGAAGGATATATCAGTCGTAAAAAATCAATCGATTTGCCGGCCCAGCAAGCGGTAAAGGTTATTGGTCTTTAAGAGCTTGGTGCCCTGACCAAGGCGGTAAATATCGCGATGAGTTTGAAAAAGGCTGGCCGATGGGCCGGCCTTTTTTGATGTTGTTTCTAATCGTAAATTTTCTGAATTTGATTTGACAAGCCTGAGTGAGCATCTTCTAATCAACCGTAGAGATTACCTGCAATAAACTCTGGATTCCCCCAATGACCCCAAATGTGCCTGATCAATCTGGTTCTGCTCGCATCCTAAATGTCTGCGGCGCAACTCTATGATATCGTGCCTTTTTAACTGATAAACGGATAGAACCGGATGAAACCTGTTCGCTTTGACTACAAACGCCCAGCTACAATCGACGAGGCTTGCGGCCTGCTTGTTAGTGACGACAATGCCCGGATTCTGGCAGGTGGCCAGTCACTGATCCCGATGTTGTCAATGCGGTTGTCGCGCCCTTCATTGCTGGTTGATATCGCGCATATACCCGAGCTAACCAGCCTCGTCGAAACCGAAACCCATATCGAAATTGGCGCAATGGTACGTCAAGCCAATGCCCGGGCCTCTGCAATGGTCAAAGTGCATCTGCCACTGTTGTTCAAGGCGTTGGCGTTTGTTGGCCATCCGCCAACCCGCGCTCGTGGAACGATTGGCGGCTCGATTGCCCATGCTGATCCATCGGCAGAAATCGCGCTAGTGGCGGCAACATTGGGTGCCGAGATTGTCTACCGTGTTGGTGGTGCTGATGAAATATTTGACGCTTCCAGCTTTTTCATTGGCCCGATGTTGACCCTTGCCCCGCCTGCTGGATGTTTGACGAAACTATGCTTTACTAAAGCACCAGCGATTTGCGGCACTGGTTTTCATGAGGTGGCACCGCGCAAAAGCGATTATGCGCTAGCCTCGGCGGCAGCACAGATCAATGCCGAGGTCGGCTTAGGCGTGACTGGTATTTATCTTGGGGTCGGCTCGGTTGGCGATTTTCCTGAACCTCTGGATGTTGATGGGTTAATCGGGACATCACTGGATGATGCCGTGATTGGTGATGTTGTCCATGCGGCGATGGAGGCGGTTGAAACTGTCGAGGATCTTCATGCATCTGCTGCGTATCGTAAACGTGTTGCAACCGAGCTTGCTATCCGCGCGCTTCGTGATGCGCGTGACGAAATATCAAAGGATCTTAATCAATGAATGATGTGACTTTGAGCATTAATGGTAAGGCCGTTTCTGCAGCGACTGAACCGCGCGTGACGTTGCTAGATTATCTGCGCGATGTTGCTGGATTAAAGGGCACCCATGCTGGGTGCGAGCATGGGGTTTGTGGTGCCTGTACCGTGCTGGTGGATGGAGATCCGGTGCGGTCGTGCCTAATGCTGGCGGTGCAGGCAGAAGGAGTTGACATTACCACAATCGAGGGCATTGGCGGGCTGGGCGCGCGGGCTGGCGAGCTTGGCATCATTCAAGATGCCTTTTGCGAGGCGCATGGCCTACAATGCGGCTATTGCACGCCTGGTATGATCCTAGCGGCCGAGGCTTTGTTATCGGTCAATGCTGCCCCAAGCGAACATGATGTTCGCGAGGCTATTTCGGGAAATATTTGTCGTTGCACCGGCTATGTCCAGATCGTTGAGGCGATCATGCTGGCGGCAAAACGGCTTCGTCAGCGTAATGACACCAGTGCGCCAGACTTAACGCCGGCGTGATGGGGATAATCAGATGAGTGAGCCAAAATACAAGTTTCTCTCAACCCCGCGTCGTCCGGTTGAAGATCGCCGTTTCGTTGCGGGACGCGGTAAATATGTCGCCGACCTTGAACGGCCAGATATGTTGCATGTCGCCCCGCTAGCCTCGCATCATGCGGCGGCGGTGATCAATAGCATTGATGGCAGCAAGGCACTTGCTATGCCCGGCGTCATTGATGTGATTACCGGTGATGAGCTTGCTGGTGCGGTTCAGCCGTTGATGAACGGGCTGAACACACCCAATGTGCGCCGGTTTCCGTTGGCGGTTGGGCGGGTGCGTTATGCAGGTGAGTGGGTTTGCGCGGTGGTTGCTGAAAGCCGTGCTATCGCTGAAGACGCGCTAGAGAATATCATTGTCGATGCAACGCCGCAGCCGTTTGTTCTTGATGCCGAGCAAGCCTTGCTGGATAGCAGCACACCAGTCCATCCCGAACATGGTAGCAACCTGCTGCTTGACCGGAAATTTGTCTGGGGGCCGGTTGATGAGGATTTTGCAGCGGCCGCGCATAGCCTGTCATTCTCGGTGACATGGGGACGAAACTCGACTGTGCCAATTGAAACATTCGGGGTGATTGCCGAATGGAACGGCTGGGATCAGATGCTCGACATCTGGGCGTCAATCCAGATGCCTAAATATGCCGATCAGATTGCCCGTAGTCTGGGCCTGCCCGGAAATGCTATCCGCGTTCACTATGATGTTGATGTTGGCGGCAGCTATGGGGTAAAGCGCGGAATTAAACATTCGGTGCTGGTCGGCTATGTCGCACGCAAGCTAGGGCGCGCCGTCCGTCTGATCGAAGACCGGCTGGAAAATATGCGGGCAGGCGACGCGCATGGCCCAGAACGTAAATTTGATGTTGCCGTGGCCTTCGATGATGATGGTACGGTGCGGGCAATGAAAATGCGTGCGCTGGATAATGCTGGTGCCTATGCAGGCCGGGCCCCGTTTCAGCTTGGCAAGCCGATCAGTGCGATTGTCGGCCCTTATAAGATTAATTCGGTGGCCTATCACGCATTGTCGGTAACCACCAACAAAACCGTTCAAGAAGCGGTGCGCGGATTTGGACAGGCGCCAACCAATTATGCCATTGAAACGGCCATGGACCGCGTTGCTGAATATCTTGGTATGGATCGGCTAGCACTTCGTCAGCATAACCTCATCCGCGCGGATCAGTTCCCCTATCTGATCCCAAGTGGAAGCCATTATGACAGTGGTGATTATCATGCGGTGATCGACAAGGTTTTGGCGGCAGCTGATTATCCGGCGATGCTGGCTGAACGTGACCGGCTTCGGGCTGATGGGATGATGGCTGGCATCGGCATTGCGGCCTGTCTTGAGCCAAGTGGCGGTAATTCGTCGTTTGAACCTTTGCTAAATGAAAGCAATAAAACGTCAACATGGATGGAATCCTGTCAGGTGAATGTTGATGCGCTGGGATGTGTCACCGCGCGAATTCACACAACATCATCAGGTCAGGGGCATGAAACGCTGGTATCGACAATCCTTGGCGAAGTATTGCAGATCAATCCTGAATTGATCCGTATCACCCGGCCAAATTCGCTTGAGAGCTTGCCCGGAAATTCACCCGTTGGCAGCCGCATGGCGATTATGCTTGGCGGTGCGGCTGCGCGGGCCGGTGAAAAGCTGAAGGCAAAGATTATGGCCATTGCGGCGCATCATCTTGCGGTGGATGTCGACCAGCTACGCTATGAAAGCGGTGATGTAATAGCCCCTGATGGTCGCAGTCTGGTCTGGGATGATATGATCGAGCTGGCGCACCGGCAATATCACAGCCTTCCCGATGGGATGGATCCGGGGCTTGCCAGCTTTGATATTATGCAAGTGCCAACGGGCGAGGCTTTGCCAGCTGATGGCAAAGTTCAGATGTATCCCTGCTATGCGTTTGAATTTCACCTCGTGCTGGTTTCGTTTGATCCAATCATTGGGCGGCCGGATATTCATTCCTATTTCATCGGTCACGATTGCGGAACGGTAATAAATCCGGCGATTGTCAGTGGCATGACTTATGGCGGGATCGCGCATGGTATTGGTGCGGCGCTGTTTGAAGAATTTGCCTATGATGCCAATGGCCAGCTATTGACGCAAAGCTTTCTTGATTATCTGATGCCATCTTCGCATGAAGTGCCAGCCATCAATATTGTCAAACATTGCACACCGTCGCCTCATACTGTCTTTGGTCAGAAAGGCTCGGGAGAAAGCGGTTATCTTGGCTCACCAGCGGCGGTGTCGGGGGCGATCAATGATGCGGTTGCCGGACTCGGCATTCATTTTGAAAAGCTACCCATTCGAATGAGTGCGATCAGTGATGCGATTGCTGCAAAATCATCTTAAGGCTGCCCCTATTCTCATTATCTTTTTATTGTTACGAGGCCAACCATCATGATTATTGATAGCCACGCACATTTCATTCCCCCCAGCCTGATTGCCGCAATCGAGGATCGAGCGAGTGAATTTGCCTCATTGTCGCTAGCGCATGATGATAAGGGCAGCTTTGGCTTTTCCTTTGCTGGCGGCAAGCCAACGCGCCCGGCTTCAAAGATGCTGTCTGATACAAAGGGCCGGATTGATTGGATGGATGCCAACAAGATTGATTTGCAGGTAATTGGCGGCTGGCTTGATATGTTTGGCTATGAAATGCCCGTTGATGACGGCCAGCGCTGGTCGAGCATGATCAATGATCATCTTCGCCAATTCTGCGCTGAAAATGATCGGTTTATGCCGTTGGCAAGCTTGCCGATGCAAGATGGTGGCGCGGCGGCCATGGTGCTTGATGAGGCGCATCAGCAAGGGTTCAAGGGCGCAATGATTGGAACCCAGCCAAAGGGTAAAGGCGGGGTTCTGGATGATCCGACACTAACGCCATTTTGGGAAACGGCGCATCGCAATAAATCGATCCTGTTTATCCATCCGGTGTTTGACTCAGGCGATGACCGGGTCAATGACTATGGAATGAATAATGCCATCGGGCGCATTACCGATACATTGATTGCGATCTCGCGTATCATCTATTCTGGCCATGTTGAAACCTATCATGATGCCAAGATCGTAATTGGCATTGGTGGGTCGGCATTGCCATATGTGCTTGGCCGGATGATGCGCAATTACAATCTCCATAAAGATACGCTTGCCGATCCTTCCAAGGCTCTGTCGATGCTGTATTATGATACATTGCTGCATGATCCGGCGGCATTGGAATTTCTGCTCAGCGCTGTGGGCAGTGACCGCATTATGCTAGGATCGGATATGCCGTTTCCGATTGGTGACCCGTCGCCATTGGCGGTTCTTGATGGTCTGGACACGGCCGTGCGGACCAAGCTGGTCAGCGGTGTCGCAGGCCAGCTATTTGGGCTTTAGGCCGGCTGGAGTCAAACGGGAGAGATAGAGTGAATATTGAGCTAAAGGGCAGTGAGCAAATTAATACTAGCCCGGAAACCCTGTGGGCATCGGTGATTGATCCGGTGGTTTTGCAACGTGCAATCCCGGGCTGTACCAGCATGACCGAAACCGGCGAGGGCCAGTATCTGATGTCTCTCGAATTGAAGGTGGCGGCTGTTGGTGGCAGTTTTGAGGGCGCGGTTTCCCTGTCCGAAATGAACCCGCCACATAGCTGTGTTATCACCGTATCGGGCAGTGGCTCGCTTGGGTCTGGTGGCGGTGATGCGGCTGTATCAATTACCGAAGGTGAAGACGGAAAAGCGCAAATTTCCTATCAGGCCCAAGGCGAGGTAAGCGGGCTTGTCGCTGGTGTAGGTCAACGCATCTTAATGGGCGTTGCCAAACATCTGGCGCGGCAGTTTTTTGCTGCATTGAAAAAAGAATTTGCCGCCAGCTAATGCGTGCGGCGAGGATTGATCACTTAATGTTTTGTTTCTTTGGGGGCGCATTTGATGAAAACCTATGATGTAGTTGCAGCGGCGATTGAGGCGCAGGGATCTGGCCATTGTTTTGCCCTTCTTGGTGATGGGAATATGCATTTTGCGGGTGCGCTGGCGCATTTGGGTGTGCCGTTTACCTATGCGCGACATGAACATTGTGCTGTGTCGATGGCGATGGCTTATGCCCGTGTCACCGGACGACCCGGGCTTGCCACGGTTACCTGTGGTCCTGGTTTGACCCAGGTTATGACCGGCCTGACTGCCGCAGTGCGCGCGCGCATCCCATTGGTTCTTTTTGTTGGCGAGTCTCCATTAAAGAATTCCTGGTATAATCAGGAAATTGATCAGGCGCCTTTTGTGACGGCGTGTGGTGCGGAATATGTGCGGATTTTGCATAAACCGCGCATTACCCGGCAAATCCAAGATGCTTTTGCCCGCACTCAGATTACCGGTATTCCGGTTGTCATCGGCATGCCATTTGATTTGCAGGAAAGCGAGTGGGGCGATCTTGCCTATAGCGTCTTAAAGGCGCGTGACCTGATCCCGGCGGCAGGAAAATCATTCCCTGACCCGGCTAATGTTGCGGCAATCGCCGCGATGGTGGCGGGCGCTAAAAAGCCGGTGATTGTTGGGGGGCGCGGTGCAATCTTGGCCGATGCTGGCCCTGCTTGTGTTCGGCTTGCTGATCGTATTGGCGGGGTGTTACTGACCACGCTTCCGGCTCGTGGCCTATTTCACCGTTCAGCCCATTCGTTGAATGTAGTTGGTGGATTTGCCTCTGACGCCGCGCGTGAGGCCTGTCTTGATGCCGATCTTGTGATTGCGGTGGGCACTAGCCTTGCATCGCATTCTGCCGATGCTGGCAAGCTATATCCAAATGCAAAAATCTTGCATATTGACACCAAACCAGTGATCTATAGTCAGGGCCGCGTTGCCGCACATTTCCATTTAGGTGCGGATGCTAAAATCAGCGTTGAGGCGTTGCTCGCGGCGATCGAAAGTGATTTTGGCGCGACGCCGGCTGATAGTGGCTGGCGTAACGCGTGTGTCGCCAAACAGGATGCAGCTGAATATCCTGATGCAATGCCATTTCAGGTGGCACCCGATGTGTTGGATCCGCGCGCGATGATCAAGACACTTGACCAGAAATTGCCAAAAGACTGGTTTATGGTCAATTCATCAGGCCATTGCTCTTATTATGCGGCGCATATGACGGGGCGGTCATCGGATGATTTTCTGACGATCCGTGAATTTGGAGCCATTGGTAATGGCCTGTCTTACGCGATCGGTGTTGCCGCGGCACGGCCCGAAACCCAGGTCGTATTGATTGATGGTGATGGCGGGTTTTTGATGCATGCACAAGAGCTTGAAACTGTTCAACGGCATGGGATCAAGCTATTAATGATTATGATGAATGATGCGGCCTATGGATCAGAAATTCATAAATTGCGGGTTGACGGCCACGATGAGGAGGGCGCGGCCTTTGGTGCAACCGATCTTGCCTCGGTGGCGCGCGGCTTTGGTCTTGGCGGCGTTACCTTCCGCAATCTTGACGGGCTGGATGCAGCGTTTGACGATTTTGTGGCTTCGGATAAGGCGGCATTATGGGATTTTCATATTTCTGATCAGGTGGTCTCGCCGGTGATGCGCCGTCTTACCGCCGCCAAGACATAATGCACATCTAGGTTAGGCAAGGGGCGCGTCTTTTGAGAGGGTGGCAGATTGTTTTTTGCCATATCGGATTGCTGGTACAAACCAGAACATCGAAAGGCCAAGACAGGCAAAGCCAAGGCTAATTGCAAAGCCGGTATTATAGCCACCGGTAATGTCATAGAGGTATCCGGCGAGAAACGCACCAAGTGCCGCCCCGCACCCCTGCCCAATATTGGTAGCACCAAAAATGGATGCCAGCCCCTGTCCGGCAAACAGCTCGGCCATTTGTGCGGTGATGATCGGGCCACGTGCGCCTGCTGATAGGCCGAATGCCACCACGAACACCACCAATAGAAACCAGCTTGGGTATAGCTGCATGGCCGCTAGTGCGATAATGCCGATGATGGTCAGGCCATAGCTGAGGGTTGCGACCAGGTGGCGGGCATATCGTTCGGCTAGAATCCCAGTAAGTGCGATGCCGAGGATCGTTAGCATACCAATACAGCCAAACGCAAACGCCGATTCTACAGTGCTAAATCCGCGCTCGACCAGATAGGCAACCGCTTGCAGGGATACTGAAAAAACGGCAATAGCTGACGCCCCAAAAATAGTGAAAAATCCCCAGAATTCAGCACGTTTTATCGCCTCTCCTAATGATAGGCCTTCTTTGGGTGCCAACGGCACATTGGCGTTGGCATTTTTTTGCTGCGGGGCAACGCCAGCGGTAATCCTTACCCACGGCATTAACAAGATCACACCAAAGGCGACCATAAAGCCATAGCTTGCCAGCATGTAGGCATCTTGCCAACCGACCGCTTCGATGGTGATTTGCGCGGCTGGTGCCAGCATCATCACGCCGATGCCCTGGCCTGAGTAGGCAATCGACAGCGCGGTCGTGCGGCCGCGGGTAAACCAGCGGGAAATCAGGCTTTGGGTTGGGACAATCCCTACCATTGCCGCCCCGACACCACCGCAAATACCAATTACAAGATAAAAAGACAGAATAGATTCGAGCTTGCCAGCAAAACCATAACAGCCCGCCAGCATGCCAAGCCCGACCACATAATTGAACTGCGGCCCAAGACGATCAAAAACAAGGCCGGATAACAATGATCCAAAGCCAAATGCCACCATATAGACCGAATAGATCGAGGTAACATTTGCCCGGCTCCAGCCGAAATTATCACTCAAGGGCAACAGGAAAATAGCATAGGTCTCGCCCATACCACGGCTGGCCGCAATCATCATAAGACAAAAGGCGAAAACCGATAGCGCCGCCAAAAGCCGAGGCTGTTTTTGTTGTCTATGCGGTGCCATTGGCGATGAATTCCCAAAGAGGCGTTGCCGGGGTCGGCAGCAAGCGCGCGGCTAGCCTGAAAATGATAATGCTTTATGGCCGGTGAAATTACGAGACTTATTGACGATAATTCTTCAGGGGTAATTCTGCCGGGCAACTCTTAAATTGCAAATAACTTTTTTACCAAATATGAAATAAATTGAGGAATCATGACTGGATTTTTTAGGCCAAATCGCGCCTCATAGACGAAGTGAAACCAATGCCATGACGTGCTGTTGCCAGTGGCTAAAGCAGGATTGTATCTAATGAAATTAAATGCCGCCAAAACTCCGCTAAATGAAAATTCGAAACTTGGCTTCATTGGGCTTGGTAATATGGGGGCGGCGCTTGCCATGCGTTTGCTTGCCCCGAATTTAATGGTTTTTGATCCAAACCCCGTGCACATCGCCCCCTTTATTGACGGCGGTGCAATGGTGGGTGCAGATGCGACTATGATCGCCGAGGAATGCGATGTTATTTTTGCCTGCTTGCCAACTTCGGCGGTAACCGAGTCTGTCCTCTATGGCGATGGTGGCATTGCCAGCCGGATGAAACCGGGGCAGGTTTTTGTTGATATGACCTCGGGTGATCCAGCAATAAGCCGCGATCAGGCGGCGCGGCTTGCGGCGGCGGGCATTGATTTTGTTGACGCGCCGGTCAGTGGTGGGCCGCGCGGAGCACGCGAGGGTGTGATCGCAATTATTGTTGGTGGCGATCGGGCGCTTTATGACAATCTGTTGCCGCTGCTCCAACGCATAAGCTGCAATATCTTTCACGCGGGGCCGGTTGGCGCGGGTCATGCGTTAAAGGCGGGTAACAATCTGTTAAATCTGATTTGCCGCATGGCAAGTTTTGAGGTGGTTTCTTTACTGGTAAATGCTGGCGTTGATCCGGATCGTGCCGTTGATATTCTGCAAAAAAGTTCTGGGCGTAATTATGCAACCGAGATCACTTTACCGGATAATATTCTTTCCGGGAAAATGCATCAGGGTTTTTCAATGGAATTGATGCGAAAAGATGCTGGATTGGCGCTTGGCATGGCGGCAGCAATGGCGCAGGATATGCCGCTTGGCGTGTCAGCTTTTCGCGCCCTGCAAGAGGCAATTGATAGCCATGGCGCTGACGCTGATATGAGCTTTGTTGCGCTGTCTTTTGAGGCTAAAACGGGCGCGCGTATCCGGCCAAAATAAAACTTAAAAGGAATTTAAGTGATGCATCTAACGGTTTATCTATCAGGCGAAATTCACACTGATTGGCGTGATGAGGTGGCGGCCGCTTGCGCGCAGAAAAAACTTGATATCACCTTTCTTGGGCCAGTTACCGATCATGATGCCTCGGATGATTGTGGTGTCCTGATCATGGGTGGCGAGCCGGATAAGGTCTGGCATGATCACAAAGGTGCCAAGTTGAACGCTATTCGTACCCGCACTGCAATTGGTCGGGCGGATGTTGTGGTAGTTCGATTTGGTGAGAAATACAAGCAATGGAACGCTGCCTTTGATGCCGGGTATGCGGCCGCCCTTGGTAAGGCGCTTGTCATCATGCATGGCAGCGATCACCAGCATGCGCTAAAGGAGGTTGATGCGGCTGCGCTGGCTGTTGTTGAAACGGCAGATCAGATTGCTGCAATCTTGAACTATGTCATCACTGGGGAATTATCAGCAAAATGACCGAGAGTTTCCCGCCAATATCCCCGCCAATTTTTGATGGTCACAACGATATTCTATCAGTGCTTTACAAAGCCGGCATGACCGCCGATGCGCCTGCTGATATTGCGCAATTTAGCCTTGGGATGGCGGGGCATCTTGATGTTGATAAGATGCGTAACGGCGGATTTTCTGGTGGATTTTTTGCTATCTGGGTGCCATCGCCGATTGATCTAGACGCCAAAACGACGCAAATGAATTTACCGGTCTATGACCTGCCATTACCGCCGGAAATTACTGTTGATGAGGCGTTGCCAGTGGCGGTTGCACAAGCGGCAATTTTGCACCGGATGGAACAGGCTGGCTATTTGAAAATTTGTACGAGCACCGCAATGCTAGACGCGTCGATTGCCAATGGCGAGATCGCCGCGATCATGCATATTGAAGGCGCCGAGCCGATTGATCGCGATTTTTATAATCTTGATATGTTTCGGCGGGCTGGCCTGAGGTCAATTGGCCCGGTCTGGAGTCGGCCGAACCGTTTTGGTCATGGTGTGCCGTTCCGCTATCCCAGCACTGGTGATATCGGCGCTGGCCTTACCGAAGATGGTAAAAGACTGGTCACCTATTGTGACGAAAACGGCATTCTGATTGATCTGTCACATTTGAATGAGGCTGGATTTTGGGATGTGGCGAAAGTCTCTGGCAAACCATTGGTGGCGACCCATTCCAATGCCTATGCAATTAGCCCGCACGCGCGTAACTTAACCGACCGCCAGCTGGCCGCGATTGCCGAAAGTGACGGGATGGTCGGGCTGAATTTTGCTGTCGCTTTTTTGCGCCCTGATGGGCGTATGCAGGCCGATACCGGCTTTGATATCATGCTGCGCCACCTCGACCATCTGATTGAACATCTTGGTGAAGACCGGGTTGGGCTTGGGTCCGATTTTGATGGCACCACCGTCCCACAGGCCATCGGTGATGCCGCCGGTTTACCAGCGTTGCGCCGCGCCATGATAGCCCATGGCTATGATGCCAAATTAATGACCAAATTATGCCGTGCTAACTGGGTGAATGTGCTTGGCCGGATTTGGCATGATTAGAGGGGCATGATTAGGGATTATGCGCGCTGATTGAACCGTTTGCCAACAAGCGCCGCAGCGATATTAATTTTCTGGATATCAATTGATCCGCCAGCAATACCCCACCCCCACGCATCACGCATTTTTTGTTCCATCGGATAGGATTTGGAATAGCCATAGCCGCCCATAAGCTGTACCGCGGCACTGGCAACGTCACGGGCAATTTCGTTCGCATAGCATTTGGCGATTGAGCTGTCGGCGATTGAGGGCAGGGCCTGTTCGGCATTATTGACCGCGCGATAGAGTAACAGCCGCGCCGCGTCAAGCTTCATCTTCATTTGTGCAATTTGTAATTGCACCGCCTGAAATTCGATGATCGGTTTCCCAAATTGCTCGCGCTCTTGCACATAAACCAACGCATAATCAAACGCAGATTGACCACAGGCAAGGCTCATTGTGGTATTGCCGCAACGCTCAAGGTCAAAGGCCTCCATCAATTTCTTAAAGCCGCCAGCCGGAACAATGATATTGTCAGCAGGAACCTCGACATTGTCGAAATACATATCGGCGCTGGAAATGCCACGCCACCCCATATGTAACTCCGGCGCACCAAAGGTAAAGCCATCGGCGCCCTTTTCGACGAGAACCGCGCCAATACCCTTTGCGCCTGGCTCATCAGACAGCCGGCAATAAACAACATAGGCATCGGCATGGCCGCCGCCTGAACACCAGCGTTTATTGCCATTTAAAATGACCTTGTCGCCGTCAATTCTGCCGGTTGTTTTCAGATCGGTAAGCGCGGTACCCGCTTGCGGTTCCGACATCGAAACCGCGACAACCATGTCACCTGAACAGACTTGGGGCAGGATACGCTGGCGCAGTGGTTCTGGCGCAAAATGAGCAATTGCCAAGGCTGGGCCAAAGCTGGCTTCAAACACCGGGAAGGCGACTGCAACCGAGATTTTTGCGAGCTCTTCAAGGATCAGCACGGCCTCAAAATGGCCAAGACCAGCACCTCCATATCTGGTTGGTAGATTGATCCCCATAAAGCCCATTTCGGCAAAACGTTTGCGAAGCGCAAGGCTTGGCGGCGTGTTGTTTTCCTCAATGGCCTTGGCATGGGCGGGTAATTCGTCTTGGGCAAACCGGCGCGCGGTATCTTGAAGCATCTGCTGTTCGGCGTTTAGCGAAAAATCCATGTCAAATCCATATCGGTTAGTGGTGCTGTAACGGTAGGTGGGGTTCAAAATCTATGACCGGCAAATTAGCCTTATTTTTGACAGCTGATTTTTTAAATTAGCGAATGGTAAGCCTGCCAATTTTCCCATAGGCTGTAAATTGAAAATCAGCAGAATTGACAATTATGAGCGGGTTTATAATGGTTTGTTGACGGCATTGTTCGCCGGACAATAGCAGCCGTGGAGCAGGCCAATTTTCACGAATGGAAGAATGATGACAGATAGCGATATCCCAATGGCGCTTGCCGGATTAAAGGTGCTTGATCTTAGCCGGATTCTGGCTGGCCCCTATGCCGCCCAGACCTTTGCCGATCTTGGCGCGGATGTGGTCAAGGTCGAAAATCCGGATGGCGGCGATGATACGCGCAAATGGGGTCCGCCATTTACGCGAAATGGGGATGGAAGCCGTGACGATGCGGCCTATTTCTCCGCTTGCAACCGGAACAAACGTTCGGTGACAATTGATTTCTCAACCAAGGAAGGTGCTGATCTGGTCCGCAAATTGGCGGCCAAGGCAGATATCCTAATCGAAAATTTCAAACCGGGTGGATTGCAAAAATACGGCCTCGACTATGCGTCAATTGCCGCGTTTAACCCAGGAATTATCTATTGCTCGATTACCGGGTTTGGCCAGACTGGCCCTTATTCGCACCGGTCAGGATATGATTTTTTGATACAAGGCATGGGCGGATTGATGAGCATAACCGGTCACCCTGATGGCAGCCCGGGTGGTGTGCCGATGAAAGTTGGGGTCGCGGTATGTGATCTTTTCACCGGAATGTTTGCGGCGAATGCGGCATTGGCGGCATTGGCCTACCGCCACAAGACCGGCCTTGGTCAGCATATTGATTGCGCGTTATTGGACAGCCAAATTGCGATGCTGGCAAACCAGTCAGCCAATTGGCTGAATGCCGAGGTCTGTCCGGGGCGGATGGGCAATAGCCACCCCAGCGTTGTGCCCTATACGGTTTATCAGGCCAAGGACGGATTTATCATTATCGCTTGCGGCAATGATAAGCAGTTTATCCGTCTAACCGCGGCGCTTGGCATGCCTGCAGTGGCGGATGATGCCGATTTTACCAGCAATGAAGCGCGCATTAAAAATCGTGATCGGTTGGATGCAATGCTTGGCGATATTATCGCAACGCTGGATCGTGCCGAGGTGATTAACAAGCTGGAGACAGCCGGCGTATCATGCGGCCCGATCAATGATATAGCCGAGGTTTTTGCCGATCCGCACGTCAAGGCTCGTGGCGCACGAATTGACCAGATGCGTGCTGATGGTAGCCAGATCTCGACGACTGCCTATGCGGCGCGTCTCGGGGTTACACCAGCGCAATATCGCACGCCGCCGCCGCGTCTAGGCGAGCATAATGATCAGGTCATCACAGAATGGGCAGGGCTAACAGTAGATGAAATTGCTGCCTTGCGCGTGGCAAAGGTGATGTAGCTATTGTTTGAAGCGATCTTGCATTGAGCCAAAAATTGATCGCAGCCTCGGCGATACTGAACAATCAGCGATCAGGGTGACGGTCGGAGCAACCACCTGCGGCACATCCTCATAGGTAAAAGCTGGATAGGCGCTGGAGACGGCAAGCTGAATTTTTGCCCCTTCAGGTAGCCGCATGATCGCTACCCCATCGTAGAATTTTGCAGTGCGCCTCTGTTCGGGCGCTTTGGCAACAAACGCATCACTAGTGACCGAACAACGATTATCCAGATAGGCTTTGACTTGAATGATCTTTGGCGGTTCAAACTGTTTGCTAAAGCCGGGCATAAAAGCCCATAGAAGGCCAAAGAGGCCGGCAATCGTGACGCCAAATCCTACCAGAGATATAAAAACCTTCATCAAAGCCCAACTCGTTCTATCGTTATCTTGAAAGTCAGTATCATGATGCTGGGCAAAACCGGCTAGAAATGCATGCCAAATTCGGTGGCAAGTCCAGTGGCCAGCGCGTCGAGCTTGTCCTTATCCATCGGGCGCATTGGTGGGCGCAAATTTCCCCATGCGCTGTGACCGGTTGATCTGGCGAGCAGCGCCTTTTGTGCCGGAATTGGCGCATAGTCCTGAAACATTAGCCGCACTGCGCAGACTTTTTTATGTTTGGCTTCGGCCTGATCCCATTCGCCTGCAAGACAAAGCGCAATGACCTCGGCAATGTCGGTGCCGTTCAAATTCGCCGTTGCCGAAATACAGCCAGGCGCGCCAAGCCGGATGGCCTCAATCACAGGTAATTCGGCCCCCGGATAGACGATCAACCCGTCAATCTCAAGCAGCGCTTTGGTGTTGTCCCAGACGCCCGAGCTGTCTTTGATGCCAACAATTATATCGGGGAAATCAGTATGCAGCTTGCGAACAAGCTCAATTGATAGACCAACGCCGGATACTTGCGGAATATGGTAAAGATAGATCTTCATCCGCGGGTCATTCACGCCGGCAATAAGCTGGGCATAATAATCATAAAGGCCGGCATCACTCATCCCCTTGAAATAAAAGGGCGGCAATACCATCACACCAGCGCAGCCAAGCAATACTGCATGCTGGCAAAGATCAATCGTATCGGGAAGATTGCACAGCCCCGTTCCCGGGATCATTAACGCTGGATCAATGCCAGCAGCAACAAGCCCGTCAAGCGCGGCTTTGCGCTCGCTGTGGCTAACCGACAGCGCCTCGCCGGTTGTGCCAAAGGGGGCAAGGCCACTAACGCCGGTGGCAAGCAGATGTTTGGCAAGGTCGTTATAGAGTGACTGGTCAAGCTTGAGACTGTCGTCAAACGGGGTAAGGATAGGGGCAATAAGACCTTGGATCATCGTTTTGCTTTCTGTTGTGAAATACGCCCAGCAGGCAGGATCAGCGCCTAAATTAAGCGGAATGAATTTATCGTGATGAGTATGGCGTTAAATTTTCCGTTTCTCAAGCCACTACTGAATGTCGATGCGGGATCTGAAATGTGAAAATTTTGTGAATTGGAAGTTGCCGCTTTGTTTTCCCTGTAATCAGCCCTAAAATAAGAATTGCTGAAAGCTCTGGGCTATTACCCGTTACAACCCTGGTGGATAAAGCTAATCTAATGCCAAATTTGGATCCAATGCCAGATTTGGCCGGAATAATATCAACCGCTAACCTAACGCGATAGAAAGACTGTTTTTAAATGACTGCTGAAATTCCTGCCTTCCAGCGTGCAACGAAAATTGTTGCAACCCTTGGCAACGTGTCATCAAGCCCTGAAATGCTCGGCAAATTAGCCGCTGCCGGAGCTAATGTCTTTCGTTTGAATTTTTCACATGGCACGCGTGAAGAACAGGGTGCGCGGATTGATGCTATTCGCGCCCTTGAGGCCAAGACTGGCAATCCAAGCTGTATTTTAGCTGATTTGCAGGGGCCAAAATTCCGCGTTGGCAAGGTCGCCGATGATACAGTTGTGATCAGTGGTGAGCGAATTGTTTTTGATTTAAAAACTGATATGGGCAATGCCAAAATTGTGGGTTTGCCACACGCTGAAATTTTCAAGGCGATGTATCCCGGCGCACGGCTGCTGATGGATGATGGTAAACTAGTTTTTAAAGTTGTGTCGGTTGATACCGAAAGTTTAGAGGCCGAAATCATTGTTGGCGGCCCTCTGAAAAGTCGGAAAGGGGTCAACCTTCCGGACATTATTCTTGATACAACGCCGCTAACCGAAAAGGATCTGGCTGATCTTACTTATGCGCTGGAAAAGGGCGTTGATTGGGTGGCGTTATCATTTGTGCAGCGCGCTAGTGATGTTATTGCCGCACGCACCATTGTTGGCAAACAGGCAGCATTGATGTCAAAAATTGAGAAGCCGGCTGCGCTAAAGGATCTAGATGATATCATTGCCGCATCGGATGGGGTGATGGTGGCACGCGGAGATCTTGGTGTTGAACTGCCGCCCGAACAGGTGCCGGGCTGGCAGAAAACGATCATTTCCAAATGCCGCATGGTCGGCAAGCCCGTTGTGGTGGCAACCCAGATGCTGGAGTCAATGATTGAAGCGCCCACCCCGACCCGCGCCGAGGCATCGGATGTTGCCGGTGCGGTGTTTGATGGTGCTGATGCGGTAATGCTGTCGGCAGAAACCGCGGCAGGTCATTATCCGGTTGAATCGGTCGAGTTTATGGCGCGGATTGTTATCGCTGCCGAGGCGCATGTTCGCTCTGATCCAGCATCAGGGCCGGGCGAATTGCCAGTTGAGCATAGTGTATATCATGCCGTTGCGCGGACCAGTGTTGCGCTTGCAGAAACTGTCGAGGCAAAGGCGATGGTGGCTTTTTCAAGCTCGGGCAATACCGCTGTTCGCATTGCGCGTGAGCGGCCTGGTATCCCATTTTTGGTGATGACGCCGCATCCTGATGTTCAACGAAAACTATGTTTGTTATGGGGAACGCACAGCGCCGCCAGTGCATATAGCGAAGATTTTGAGTCGGCAATTACCGAGGCGATTACCGAAATTCGCCGCCGCGGTATGGCTGGCACGGGCCAGCAGGTTGTGGTTGTTGCCGGTATGCCGTTTGGCATTGTTGGCACAACAAACTCGATGCGGGTCGTCACGCTCTAGGCAAATCTAATTCGGATCGAGATTTTACTTTTATTAAACTGATTTCACTAGATTCTAGTTGATTTTGCTGATCATCTAACGGCAAAGATATGCTGTCACATCGATCGCTTTGCTGGGGAGATAAAAAATGCATTCAGTTGGGTTTATCGGGCTTGGAAATGTTGGTGGCAAGCTTGCGGGCAGCTTGTTAAGGAACAAATGCGATGTCATGGTTCGCGATCTTGATCAGGACGTGGCGGCGCCATTCCTAGCCGCTGGTGCAAAATGGGCTGACAGCCCAAAGGCTATGGCTGAGGCTTGCAACATCATTATCACCTGCCTGCCATCTCCGGCTGCAAGCGCCGCAGTAATGGAAGCTGAAGACGGCATTCTTGCTGGCCTTAGTGCAGGTAAAATCTGGGCTGAAATGAGCACGACTGACGCGGCCGAAGTCGGTCGTCTTGGCGCCTTGGTTCTGGCGAAAGGGGCTAGTCCAGTTGATTGCCCGGTCTCGGGTGGTTGTCACCGGGCGGCAACTGGTAATATCGCTATTTTTGCCGGTTGTGATCGGCCTGTTTTTGAGCGGCTTTTGCCAGTGTTGACAATCCTTGGTCGGCGCGTTCTCCACACTGGGCCATTGGGCACGGCATCTGTGCTTAAAGTGATGACAAATTATCTGGCGACGGCCAATTTGATTACATTATGCGAGGCGCTGGTAACGTCAAAAATGGCTGGAATGGATTTAAACACTACCTATGAGGCGATTCGCATTTCGTCGGGCAACTCGTTTGTCCATGAAACCGAAAGTCAGGTTATCCTGAATGGCAGCCGTGACATCAATTTCACCATGGATTTGGTGCTAAAAGACATTGGCCTGTTTCAGTCGATTGCCGAGCAGCATAATGTGCCGCTGGAGGTTTCTCCATTATTGATCAAGATTTTTGAAGATGGGCAAAACCGGTTTGGCCCGCGAGAGTGGTCACCAAATATTATTAAACGCTTAGAAGAAGCCTGTAACACCGAAATTCTGGCACCGGGGTTTCCAGCAGAAATGACTGATGATGAACCCGAAGAGCCGGGCTATGAGGTTATCCCAAAATCTTTAAGCCATTGATCAATTGGCAATTGGCCAGTTTCTCGTGCCCAGTAAAGATAAACCGCAAGACAGGCGATAATCAGCAGATATAACGGGACCCGCGTAACGGTCTGATCGCGCTCTGGCGGGCGAAGATTTTCGGTGGTGATTATGTCGTCTGGGCTGTGATAATCGGTGATCGGTGCCATCGGTGCCGCTGATTGCATCAGATCAGCTGGATTGATCGCGCAATCACACAAAGGGCAGACTAAATCAACAATCGCAGGATCAGGCAACGGATCGGGGACGCTGATCGGATTTCTGCAGCTTGGGCAGTCAAAAATATCCATCTTGGCAAGCTGAGCTCGTTTGGTTCCGGTCGCGCGATTATGATCAAGACCGAATTGCGCATTACAACTGTGACAGGCAATTGCCACAGTTCTGCCATCTGCCTCTGCTTCGGTAATTGCGCTTTGTGATAACAGGCAAACACTGCCGCATTGTGGGCAATGACGCATGTTCATATTAGGCTCGCTCATTATTATCTGCTCCGCGTCAGCTAAACATCAGCTTACTATAATTGCCGCCGGTCATTAGATCGACCACAGCACCTGATCCCAATCAATGGTAACAAACAATTTAATGCGCATCATCCGGCAATTTTAACTATTTTTGTCAGAACCTTAGGGCCGTTTATATTTTGGCTCTACACCGCCAGAGTTAAACATACATCATCAAGTCTATAACGCGCGTCCGTTCAGCTGTTTTGCCAACCGATTAATGATGGTCTCAATGTTCGGCAGATGAGGATTTAAACGCTGGGCAGCACGATAAGCCTGCAAGCCGCCTTGCAGGTCACCAGCCCGCACCCGAATCATACCCAATCCCGAGAGCGCTCCGAAATGGCGCGGCTCTAGCGTGATAACTTGCAAAATATCACGCGCTGATCCATCGTCATTGCCACGAAAAAACCGGACAGTGGCACGTTTATTCCACGCTTCGGCAAAGCTGGGTTGGCGTGCAATGATCGCGCTAAAAGCCGCTTCGGCTTCGTCAAGGCGACCAGCATTCATCAAATTGATGCCATTTGCCATCTGACCATTGATGAGCGAATTATCCGGAAATTTAGTCCATCTTGCCCATATTTCGCGCTCATAATTTGCCGCCTTGGATGGCGATAGGCTGGTTTGCAAGGCAGTGAAAAGTCCGTCCAGCTTTGGGTCATGCTGGTCGGCGCTAACAATTGGGCTAAATATCGGGCTAAACAGGACAATGGTTACAAACACTATCACCTGTCGTAAGCAGCATTTTGCCCGATATGTTTTCGTAAGGTCTACGTTGGGTCGAACGTCCATTATTATAGCTTACCGCGTGATTATTTGATTGCCAAGCCGAAGGCGTTGGCGCGTGGCATCGTTGTTTTGTGACAAATCCTAATTGAGATAAAATTAACGCGCTACGAAGCGAATTTTTATCTGTCTCGACTCTTTAAGGGGTTTGGTGGGAGATATTGCTTGGGTGATCTGATTTTTTACTGACGTTGGTCCCGTTTATGCGTTCTTATCGGCGTGGCGTGTTGCTGGCTAGCTTTGCCGCCATTTGAGGCCGCTATACCGCCAGCCATTTATGTGACCACGTTGCTGATGGGCATCAAGATCGCCCTCAAACCCGTCATTGATGTTGATTACGCTCTTGTAGCCGGCCGCCAGTGCGGCATTGCCCGCCGCCAAAGATCGCACCCCCGATCTGCCTAGCATCAGCACGCAAGTGTCGGTCGAGACTGCGGCAGCCAAATCTTCGATAAAACGTGGGTTTGCCGTACCATCAGCACCGACCCATTCAATGAGAATCGGTTGCCGGTCAAGATCATCTAGATTGGTGATACCAACAAAATGCCACTCGGCACGGGTGCGCACATCAACAAGCTGTGCGTCTGGGTTCTGGGCCAAATGAGCCCAAGCCTCGGCGGCGGTCATCTCCAACATTTTAAAAATCCTGTAACAAACGGTAAGATATTTAATATTAGCCAAAGGATCATTAATGCCAAGCCTCAATTGATTAGGGCCGGCGGCTCTAGCATAGAGGTTTGACGCCACCTTGATTAGGGCTGTTTGGCATCGGTGAAAAATGCTATTGAGAATTTATCAGATAATTACATCAGATACATATAGGAGCAACGCTATGTCTAGTTTTAGAGCCCTTATGGTGCATCGCGGCGAAGATAAATCTATAAGTCATGAAATGACAGATTTGCGGCATGATGATTTACCTGCAGATGGTGATGTTCTGGTGGCAATCAAATATTCAACGGTCAATTACAAAGACGGTCTATGCCTGTCGGGCAAGGGCGGGTTGGTGCGAAACTATCCGCATGTTCCGGGCATTGATTTTGCCGGTGAAGTGGTCAGCAGCACCGACAAGCGTTACAAGGCGGGCGATCTTGTGGTGCTGACGGGATGGCGTGTCGGCGAGGTATGGTGGGGCGGTTATGCACAATTTGCAAAGGTGCGCGCCGACTGGCTGGTGCCGCTTGCAGATGGGCTGGATTGCCAGCAGGCAATGGCGATCGGTACTGCCGGTGTCACTGCCATGCTATCGGTTCTGGCACTTGAAGATGCAGGGATTACGCCAGATCGCGGGCCGGTGCTGGTTACTGGTGCTGCTGGCGGTGTTGGCTCGCTTGCAACAGCATTGCTAGCCGCGCGCGGCTACAACGTGACCGCGGTAACGGGCCGGCCTGAAACGGCTGATTATCTGCGGGGGCTTGGTGCTAGCGATATTCTGCCGCGGGCTGAAATGCTCGACGGCGGTGGGCGGCCGCTGGAATCGGAAAGCTGGGCCGGATGTGTCGACTCGGTTGGTAGCGCAATATTGGCAAGAGCCCTTGCCCAGATGCAATATGGCGGTGCAGTGGCGACGGTTGGGCTTGCTGGTGGTGCTGACCTGCCAACAACGGTAATTCCATTTATTATCCGCGGCGTGTCATTATTGGGAATCGATTCGGCTATGGCGGCGTATGATCGCCGGGTTGCGGCGTGGCAGCGTCTTGCAAGTGATTTGCCAACGGCGCAAATCGCGGCAACCATGTCGGTGATTGGGCTTGGCGAGGTCCCAGCGGCAGGCGCCGATATTCTGGCAGGCAAGGTTAAGGGCCGATTGGTTGTTGATGTAAATGCTTAGGCTAGGGCCGATGGCTGTGCCGCGATTGCCAATGATAAAATGATTGCGATATCGCAATTTTAGCGTTTAGCTGAGGCAAAGATCAGGACAATCTGCTTTGTAATAGTGGCAAGGCGGCGACGGATAAAACCATTATTGGCTCAAACCGAAAAATCGACCCTAGCCGGCGGGTGCATCTTAAAGCTGATTTAACACCAGATGATAATGATCGTGTCGAGATTGGCCCGACCGCGCTGGCCTTTGGTGAGTGGCACGCTGCCGGCATTAGCCCGCCCGATCTTCACGCTTTGAGATCATATCGATTGTCACGTTTGCAAGCGCAGATCCGCCAGCATGATTGTGCCGGTTTGCTGTTGTTTGATCCGTTGAATATTCGCTATGCCACTGATTGCACAAATATGCAGCTTTGGATTGCGCATAATCCGGCACGGGCGGTGTTTGTACCGCCCGAGGGCAAGATGATTTTGTGGGATTTTCATAATTGTTAGCATCTTTCGACGCATCTGCCACTGATCGGTGAATTGCGCGGTGGTGCCAGTTTTTTCTATTTTGAAACTGGCGACCATACTGCGTGAGCGGCCAAGGATTTCGCCGCTCAGATTGTCGATGTGATGGCGCATCACGCTGGCACAAATAAACGCTTGGCAGTCGACCGGATCGAGCATATTGGCTATGCCGCATTAACTGATCTTGGGGTCGAGGTGCTAGAAGGGCAGGTGCTGACCGAACATGCACGCTCGATCAAGAATGATAATGAATTAAACGCGATGCGATGCGCCATTCACGCGTGTGAGCGGTCGGTTGATGAAATGCGCGAAATCATGCGCCCGGGGCTGAGCGAGGCTGAATTATGGGCGGCATTACATGCTGGCAATATCAAACGCGGGGGTGAATGGATTGAAACGCGGATTTTGGCATCGGGCCCGCGCACGAATACGTGGTTTCAGGAATGCGGTCCCCGCATTATGCAGGCCGGCGATCTGATGGCCTTTGATACGGATCTTGTCGGCACATATGGCTATTGCTGCGATATTTCACGGACATGGATCGTGGGTGATGCGGTGCCAACTGACCGGCAAAAGCATCTTTACCAGATTGCCTATGATCATGTGATGACCAACATCGGCCTGATCGAGGCCGGCATGAGCTTTGCCGATATGACGCGAATTGTGCACCGCTTGCCAGCGGCGTTTCGCCCGCTGCGCTATGGTGTATTGGCGCATGGCGTTGGGCTTTGCGATGAATATCCGTCGGTACGCTATCCAGAAGATGTGGAGGCGCATGGCTATGGCGGCAGTTTTGAGGTCGGAATGACACTTTGTGTCGAGGCCAATGTCGGCGCGGTTGGTGGTGCTGATGGGGTCAAGCTTGAAGAACAGGTGCTGGTCACCGATGCGGGTGCGGTGCTGCTTTCAACATACCGGTATGAAGCCCAATTCCTCTGCTGAGCCGGTTTACATCCGAATAGCGCGCCACCCCATAAGTCAGACCAGCAGAGGCAATACCGAACAAGGGGTTATCGCCAACGCTGTTATGAAACGTCTTTAACAACACCAATATGTGGCAGATTGCGACCTTGTTGAGCGAAATCAATGCCATAGCCAATGACAAATGCGTCTGGAATGTCAAAACCAACCCAATCGACATTCACCTCAACCTCGCGCCGTGATGGTTTATTCAACAGCGTGCAGATCGACAGGCTTTTTGGTGATCGTGTCATAAGGATTTTTTGTACTTGCGACAGGGTATGGCCGGTGTCGACAATATCTTCGACAATCAGTACATCGCGGTTTTTGATCGGGGTTTCAAGATCTTGAAGGATTCGCACCTGGCGTGATGAAACAGTGTCATTGCCGTAAGACGATACGGTCATGAAATCGACCTCGACAGGAAGCGCCAGCCGACGCACAAGATCGGCGATAAACACAAATGATCCGCGCAACAGCCCAACAACAACCAATTGTTCGGTTCCTTTGTAATGTTCGGTAATTTGACGGGCAAGATTAATCGTGCGGGCGGCAATCTCGGCTTCGGTAATCAGAATGTCGATTTCGTGCTGGCTTGATAATACGGTCATGCGCTAAGATCCCCCCTATCTTGGCAAGTGGTATTTGATTGTAAAATCGGCTGCTTCCTGATGTTATACCGCCGGATGCGCCTCAGTATAATCGTGCTGACAGAAATGGCTATGGCAAATTACGGTGGCGACCATCTCATAAAGGTTTCGGTCATAAAGGTTTCGGCCGATAAATTGAAAAGGAATATTTTATGTCAAAAGTTGCATTTCTTGGTATGGGTGTCATGGGCTATCCGATGGCTGGTCATATCGCAGCTGCCGGTCATGACGTGACTGTTTATAATCGGACACCGGCAAAAGCCGAGGCGTGGGCTGCCCAGCATGGTGGAGCTTTCGCGCTGACCCCGGCCGCCGCTGCTAAGGATGCTGATTTCGTGTTCTGCTGTGTTGGTGATGATCCCGACGTTTTGTCGGTTGCGCTTGGCGATCAAGGCGCAGTTCCGGCAATGAAGGCTGGCGCGGTCTTTATCGATAATAGCACGGTTTCGGCCGATGTGGCGCGGCAGGTTTATGCTGCTGCGAAGGCGGCGGGTATCCAGTCGCTGGATGCGCCGGTTTCTGGCGGTCAGGCGGGCGCTGAAAATGGCAAATTGACGGTGATGGTTGGCGGCGATGATGCAGCGTTTGCGGCGGCACTTCCGCTGATGGAATGCTATGGCGCACGGGTTGTCCATATGGGTGATGCTGGTAAAGGCCAGCAGGCCAAGATGGTTAATCAGATTTGCATTGCCGGTCTGGTTCAGGCGCTGTCTGAGGGGCTTAGCTTTGCGATGGATGCGGGCCTCGATACGGATAAATTACTGGAGGCGATTTCCGGGGGTGCCGCGCAATCATGGCAAATGGTCAACCGTGGTGAAACCATGGTCAAAGGCGAGTTTGATTTTGGCTTTGCGGTTGATTGGATGCGCAAGGATTTACGGATTTGTCTGGAAGAGGCGAACCGTAACGGGGCGTCGTTGCCAGTGACTGAAATTGTCGCCGGATATTACGCCGAGCTTAGTGCCGATGGCTATGGCCGCAATGATACCTCAAGCCTGATCCGCCGATTGCGGCAGGTCTAGTGCAAATCTGTCAGGATCGAAAAAGGCCGGGGTGTCCCGGCCTTTTTTATCGCGTTCAGTCTGGTAAAGGAGGGTTCGCTTGTCGGCGGTAACTACATACCGATGCAGACAAATTTAATCTCCAAAAACTCATCAATGCCATATTTCGACCCTTCGCGCCCAAGGCCGGAATTCTTCACCCCACCAAACGGGCCAACCTCGGACGAGAAAATGCCGGTATTGGCTGCGACAATACCATATTCCAATGCCTCGCTAACACGTAACAGGCGTGACGCATTTTCGGTAAAGAGATAGGCGGCAAGGCCAAATTCGGTGTCATTTGCCGCTTCGATGGCCTCGGCTTCATCGGTAAATCTGAACAGGCCAGCGACGGGTCCAAAGGTTTCCTCACGGAACATCCGCATGGACGAGTTCATGTTTGTCAGCACCGTTGGCTCATAAAATGTGCCACCAAGATCATGTGGCTTGCCACCGGTTAGTGCTGTCGCCCCTTTTGCCAGCGCATCCTCAACATGGGCCGACACTTTTTCAAACCCCTGCTGATCAATCAACGGACCCTGTTCAACACCGTCTTCAAGGCCGTTACCAACCCTCATCATGGCAGATTTTTCGGCAAGACGCTTGGCGAATTCATCATAGATTCCATCTTGAACGAAAATCCGGTTTGCACAGACACAAGTCTGCCCTGCATTGCGGTATTTTGACATCATTGCGCCTTCGACAGCAACGTCGATATTGGCATCATCAAACACCAGCAATGGGGCGTTACCGCCAAGCTCAAGGCTCATCTTCTTTACCGTATCAGCGCTCTGGCGCATCAGGATACGGCCAACTTCGGTCGATCCAGTGAAGGTCATTTTGCGGATACGGCTGTCGCTGCAAAGCGCCTGACCAATCGCCGGTGCATCGAGACCCGTAACGATATTCATCACGCCTGCTGGAATGCCGGCGCGGGTTGCAAGCTCGGCAAGTGCCAGTGCCGATAGCGGGGTTTGTTCGGCCGGTTTCAACACACAGGCACATCCTGCGGCAATGCCGGGAGCAACTTTTCGGGTGATCATTGCAATCGGAAAATTCCATGGCGTGATGGCCCCAAAAACGCCAATCGGCTGTTTAAAGGTCAGCAGGCGTTTGTCGGCCTGCGGGCTTTCCATTACATCGCCGCACACCCGGCGCGCTTCCTCACCAAACCAGTCAATAAAGCTAGATCCATAGGCGATTTCCCCTTTTGCTTCGGCCAGAGGCTTGCCCATTTCAGTGGTCAGAATCATTGCCAGATCATCGGTGTTTTCGACCACCAGATCATACCAGCGACGCAAAATCATCGCGCGAGTTTTGGCCGGCGTTGCTGCCCAGGCCTTTTGCGCTGGCACAGCAGCGTCAATCGCCGCAGTAATTGCATCGGCGCCAAGATTAGCAACCTGGGCAATCAGGCTGCCATCGGCTGGATTATGGACGCCAAAAACGCGGCCATCGTCAGCGCTAACCCATGCTCCATTGATATAGGCCTCGGTGCGAAGAAGTGAGGGATCCTTCAATTTCATTTTATCGGCCTCCAATGCCGCTAGACGAACGGTAAATCTTTTGATTGCACCAGAGACCAGCTGGCCGGTGCCTCATTTGGTTAATTAGCATTATTTATAACTTGCTTACAATTAGCTAAAACAAATGATCTGGCCGCAAAACCAAATGATCCGGGCAATTCATCACACAGGCGGCAATGGATGGGTGTGCATATCAACAAACGGCGCGCCCGCAGCGCCAAGCCTGTGCGCCCGCCCAACCTCGACATAATGGTGGGCAATACGGCGGTTATTGGCAATTTCATCGGCTGTCAGATCGCGCATCTTCCGTGCCGGACGTCCGCCCCAAAGCTCGCCAGCGGGAATCCGTTTTCGCGGCGTCAGCATACCGCCCGCAGCCAACATACCGTCAGACTCAATAACGCTGCCATCCATTACGATAGACCCCATCCCGACAAAGGCATGGTCGTGTAAATGACACGCATGGACAAGCGCGCTATGGCCAATATTCACATGATTACCGATTATCGTCGGAAAATCGCGGCTGTTGATGTGAACGCAGCTATTATCCTGAATATTGGTGCCCTCACCAACGGTGATGAAATTATTATCACCACGCAGGGTCACCTGGTGCCAGATGGTGCTGTTCTTGCCGATACGAACTGCGCCAACAACTGCGGCGGTCTCGGCGATATAAGCACTATCATCGATTTCCGGGTGATGGTCTAGAAAAGGGGCGATGTAGGCTTTGCGGCCAGTCATGTTATTTTCCTTTGTCTTGAGCTCTTTGCCCCGGGGCGTGGATGGCTTTATCCCGACGCTAGTTGGTGATAATTTAGCAGCTTGTCGCCGCCTGTCAGTTTTATTTTGTTGGCATTTGAAAATTCATAACTATATCTGTTTAGAGAAAGATTCATCACCAGAGATAATTTTGGAGACCAAAATGGCATTTGAACTACCTGACCTTCCGTATGCGCATGATGCACTCGCAGATTTTGGCATGAGCGCCGAAACCCTTGAATATCATCATGACCTGCATCACAACGCCTATGTGGTCAACGGTAATAACCTGATTGCCGGTACCGAATGGGAAGGCAAAGCGCTCGAAGATATCATCACCGGCACCTATGATGCCAATACGGTTGCGCAAAATGGCATCTTTAACAATGCGTCGCAGCATTGGAACCACATGAAATTCTGGGAAATGATGGGGCCGAAAGGACGCGCCATGCCATCTGAGCTAGAAGCCGCATTGACTGAGTCATTCGGTTCGGTTGACGCGTTCAAAGACGCATTTAAAGCTGCAGGTGCAGGTCAATTTGGCTCAGGCTGGTGCTGGCTTGTCAAAAGTAGCGATGGTGGCCTTGCCGTGACGAAGACCGAAAATGGCGTGAACCCGCTATGTTTTGGGCAAAAAGCGCTGCTTGGTTGTGATGTTTGGGAACATTCCTACTACATTGATTTCCGTAATAAGCGCCCGGACTATCTGGCAAACTTCCTCGAGAATCTTGTTGATTGGGAATATGTCGCTGCCCAGCTCTAGACACCCTTGATGGCGTAAATCCACTATTGATTTGTGGCGAATTATGAAAACCGTCACCCTGATAACTGGTGACGGTTTTTTCATGGTTCTTTTGATAGCCTGATTTTAACCGAAAATTGGCCTTAATTAGCTGTAAAAAAAGCGTTATCCAAAGGGCTTGTTGACGGTGGCGTCATACCATGCCGGGTAACGGGCCAAACAGCAGTTAGATGTAAAGTTATAACAATGGGCGTTGCAGTCGTAATTCTGCCCGTGGTGGGATTCTATTACTCTGAATCGATGCAGGAATTTCGCGCCAACAGCAACCATAACCCTGTTTATGAATTTGTCCGCGGAATCCCCTGCGAGCCGGGCCTAAAACCGTCAGGCTATTCGCTAGTCCCGACGGGCAAACTATATCTGAAACAGGTTAATCATGATGGCACGGTCGGCGACGTCTGCCGCTTGCAAGACTAGCTGTCCCGTACCATTTTCTGGACACGAAGGCGAAGCGCATTCAGCCGGATAAAGCCGTGCGCATCGCCATGATCGTAATCAACCGCGCCATCTTCAAATGTTACAAGATCGGCATTATACAGTGAATTTGGCGATTTGCGGCCAGTTACGGTGACATTGCCCTTATAAAGCTTGATTCGAACAACCCCATTTACCGCATCACGGCAGCTATCAATGGCGGCTTGCAGCATTTCACGCTCAGGCGAGAACCAGAAGCCGTTATAAACCAGTTCGGCATAGCGCGGCATCAGCTCATCTTTGGTGTGCATCGCGCCGCGGTCGAGCGTGATTGACTCCATTGCGCGCCGTGCCGTCAGCAAAATTGTGCCGCCCGGTGTTTCGTAAACACCGCGTGACTTCATGCCGACAAACCGGTTTTCAACCAGATCAAGGCGGCCAATGCCGTTATCGCCGCCAAGCCGGTTTAGCTCAGCCAGCAAATTGGCCGGTGACAGCTCTTTGCCGTCGATGGCAACCGGATCGCCAGATTTAAAGGTGATTTCGATTTCAGTCGGCTTGTCTGGTGCCTGTTCGGGCGATACGCTTCTCGAGAATACATATTCTTCAGGCGCGACCCATGGGTCTTCCAGCACCTTGCCCTCGGCCGAGATATGCAGCAGGTTGGCATCAACACTAAATGGCGCCTCGCCGCGCTTGTCCTTTGGAATTGGAATTTGATTAGCCTCGGCATAGGCAATTAACTTTGTGCGGCTGCTAAGGTCCCATTCGCGCCAGGGTGCAATCACTTTAATATCAGGCTGCTGAGCATAGTAGGCCAGCTCAAAGCGCACCTGATCATTGCCTTTACCGGTAGCACCATGTGAGACAGCATCGGCCCCAACATCGCGGGCAATTTCGATTTGCCGTTTGGCAATCAATGGCCGTGCGATTGATGTGCCAAGAAGATAGGCGCCCTCATAAAGTGGGTTTGCCCGAAACATGGGGAACACATAATCGCGCACGAATTCTTCACGCAAATCCTCGATGTAGATTTGCTTGATACCCAAAAGCTCGGCCTTGACGCGGGCTGGTTCAATGTCTTCGCCCTGACCAATATCGGCGGTAAAGGTTATCACCTCGGCGCGGTAATGATCTTGCAGCCAACGTAGAATAACCGAAGTATCAAGGCCGCCTGAATAGGCGAGAACGACTTTTTTAATATCTTGCTTGCTCATGAGAAATTCCTATATCCGATCACCGGCTGCCTCGCAATGACGTTTTTTGCGATTTGAATTTTGGCAAGGGTCTAATCGGCCAGCACCTTATTGCTCAAGCCCCGATTTATAGCTCGCGCCCCGACTCATAGTTCGCGAAGCAGCGGTGCGGGTTTGTGGCCAAGCGTCTTCATCGCCCCGGTTAGCCCTAAAACTGCAGTTGCCACCGCGCCGGCAAGCGTCGTTCCAAAGACTAGCCACCCATCAATGATGAATTCAGCCCCCAGAAACCCGCTTACCAAGGCCCAGCTGGCCAAACTGCCAATCAATGCCGCTGCAATTGCCGTCAGTAAGCCTAAAAACGCATATTCGAGAAACCAGGCAAAACCTATCGACAGGCGTGTTGCGCCAAGCACCTTTAGGATAACTGAGTCGGCAAGGCGCTGTGACTCGCTGCTCGCGACGGTTCCGGCAAGCACGGCAATACCTGCAATTAGCGTTACAAACGCGGTCAATCGCACCGCACCGCCAAGCAGGCCAATGACCCTTTGTGCGGTTGCCACTGCCTCTTTTACCGACACTGCAGATATATTGGAAAAGCGGCTGGTGATGGCGCGTTCTACCGCATCGGCGGCGTCATCATTATCGGCATGGGCGGTTGCAATCCAGCTATGCGGGGCGGTGTCCAGAACGCCCGGGTTTAGGACGAAAACAAAATTGATCTGAAAACTCTGCCAGTCAACCTCGCGAAGGTTGGCAATTGTCGCCGTAACTTCACGGCCAAGAACATTAATGCTGACCGTGTCGCCGATTCTCAGGCCGAAATCGGTGGCGGCGTCCGCTGACATCGACACCAAGGGTGGGCCGCTATAATCGGCCGCCCACCAGTTGCCGGCGACAATCTCGCTGCCTTTTGGCGCGCTTGCCGCCCATGTCAGGGCGCGGTCGCCGCGCAAAATCCATGCTGACCCCTCCGGTGGGGTGATATTGGCAGTCGAGACACCGTTTATTTTAACAACACGGCCGCGCAGCATTGGGGTTTTGGCAATTTGAGAAATACCGTCAATCGACCCGGCCAGTTTTTCAAAATCATCAATCTGGCCCGGCTGAATATCAATAAAGAACCAGGCTGGCGCATCCTCGGCAACACGGTTATCGATCTGACGACCCAAGTTTGACTCGCTGACCGATACCGCCACAAGAACTGACAGGCCGAGGCCGAAGGCAATAATGACTGAACGAACCGGCGATCCCGGGCGGATGATATTGGATAGAGCCAGCCGTGCCGGCACAAAATTGGGCAAGGGTGCAAGCCGCAACAGGCGTAAAAGAAGATTTCCAAGAAGTGATAGCAGCACCAGTGCGGCAAGTGACCCACCAATGAAGCTGGCTGTAATCGCAAGGTTATGCGTGGCAAGATAGGCAAGGATTGTAAGACCGACGGCAGCAAGCATAATCATCAAAAGATAGCGCGGCTTGGGCCAGCCATTAGGCATTTCGATCAAACTGCGAAACAGATCAGCTGCGCGCACCTCTTCGGCTTTGGCAAGTGGCCAGACGGCGAATAGAAAGGCGGTGCCAATTCCAAAACCCGCCGCAATCGTCAATGGCAGCGGATAGATCGTCATCTCTAGCGGCACGGTGACGTAAGTAGACAAGATGCGAATTGCAAATAGTGGCGCAATTGCAGCTATAACCAGCCCCGCCAGAACGCCACAAGCGGCAATCATCAGGATTTGCAGAAGATAAATCCGAAAGATCAATAATGATGGCGCGCCGAGACATTTCAATGTGGCGATTACTGGCATCCGGCTTGCCAGCCACGCTCGTACGGCGCCAGCAACCCCAAGCCCGCCGATCAAAAGCGCGGTCAACCCCACAAGCACCAGAAAAATTTCTGCCTGATTGATAAAACGGTCAAAACCGGGCGCGGCATTGGCAACTTCGCGCACCCTGACATGGGTTGGCTCTGTAATCTGGCGCAGAACTGCCAGCGCCGGTTCGCGCGCTGAAGCCTGATCCAGCAAAAGCCTGTAACGATATGTGATAAATGAACCAGGCTGTTGCAAGCCGGTAGCCGCTAATGTTGCATTTGAAACCAGTACGCGCGGCCCAAAGCTGACAAAGCTGATCGAGCGGTCAGGTTCAATTGCCAGCGCCGCGCGCACGCGTACCTCCATGCCGCCCAGACGCGCAGTATCACCCGGCTTTAGGCTAAGACTTCGAAGCAATGCATCATCAGCAACGATCCCGCCCTCAACCAGCGCCTCGGCAAGTGGCATCTCCGGTTCAAGTTCGGCAGTGCCGACCAATGGCCAGTTTTCATCGACAGCTTTCAGCTCAACCAGTTTGCGCCGGTCACTTGCCTCCAGCATCGCACGCATCTGTACCACTTTTGATACTTTCCCAAACGTGGCCGCAGTTTTGAGAATATCGGCTCCGGGCGGGGTGTGAAGGCTGCTGATTTCAAGATCACCACCAAGCAGGATACGGGCATTATCATTAATTCCGCTCCGCATTGCATCGGCGACTGAGCCAACCGTACCAATGGCAGCAACGCCAAGCAGCAATGCGCCCAGAAAGACACGAAACCGGCTTAAATTTCCGCGCATTTCGCGCTGAGCCAGTTGCCAGGCAAAACGCCAGCCATCGCGGCTTGCACAAATACCGTCCATACCGGTGACGCCGCCCGCTTGACCGGCCAGTTGGTTACCCCCATGGCTATCCTCGTTGCCGATATCTGTTTTGATATCGTCGCTGGTTTCTTGGCTGGTCTCTTTACTGGTGCGGGTCACTTTTTGGTGTCTCCGGCAATAACGCCATCTTCGATGTGAAGGACACGCGAACAGCGCGCTGCCAGTGCGGCGTCATGCGTGACAAGCACCAGCGCAGCACCTGCATCCTGTGCGCTTTTGAATAATGTGTTGACGACCTTTTCACCGGTGGCACTGTCAAGATTTCCGGTTGGCTCATCCGCAAGAAGAATACGCGGCTTGGGAGCAATCGCCCGCGCTATCGCCACGCGCTGTTGTTCGCCGCCAGACATCTGGTCGGGAAGATGCGTCATCCGATGGCCAAGACCAACCGACTTCAGAGCGGCACTGGCGATGGCTTCAGCATTGGGCCGACCGGCTAGTTCCAGCGGGATGGCAACATTCTGTAGGGCAGTCAAGGAAGGGATTAGCCGGAACGCCTGAAACACAATACCAACAAGATCGCGGCGCAATGCTGCCAGCGGGTCCTCTTGCATTTTGGTGATGTCAGTTCCCACAAGCGCGATACGCCCATTGGTCAGGGTTTCAAGCCCTGCCATCACCATCAGCAAACTGGTTTTGCCAGCGCCGCTCGGTCCCAAAACGCCAACAGTCTCACCAGCGCCAATCTGCAAATTAATGCCTTTAAGGATTCTAACCGTTGCCGCCGCATTGCCGAGGGTTAGATGTGCTGCATTCAGATCAATGACCGGTTCTTCTCCGACCCTGGTTGAATTTGCGGGCTTGGATCTTGCTGGCTGGGAAGGTGATGGCATGGATATTGTCCAATTCTTGATCGTTGCCGCCGAGATCAGGGCAGGTGGGCAACAGAAAACGCGCCCGCTCTGGAAAATCTGACTTGTCCATCCTACATGCAGTTAGAGGCGATGAAAGACGCCCCATTATGTTCTTACGTAACTGCCGTTGGATAGGTTCAGTTCTGTTGCTGAGATATGGGTTTGCCGACTAGTGAGATCAAGGGAAGTGTGATGATCTATACCAAATTTTTCCGCCACCCTTCGTGGTTAACAAACCTGCTGCGTGAAGGCGCTTTGCGGGTCACGATCAAAATAGTGATGACCGTAATGATTGCTGTGGCACCCTTGCAGCCCGCATTTGCCGCTAGCCCGCCAGTGCTGATGGTGCTTGGTGACTCCTTGGTTGCAGGTCACGGCCTACCGCAAGGTGAAGCGTTCCCTGATGTGCTGGGGCGGATGCTTGAGCGTGACGGCATTGCGGTGACAATGGTGAATTCTGGCGTCTCGGGCGATACCACAGCTGGCGGGCTGGCAAGACTGGACTGGTCACTTGCGAGCGCGCCGGATGCTGCGGTTGTTGTGCTAGGCGGTAATGACCTGCTTCGGGGACTTGAGCCATCGGCCAGCTATGCTAACCTTGAGGCAATAATCAAACGACTTAAGGCCCGCGATGTTGAGGTGCTTTTGGCGGGAATGCAGGCGCCGCGTAATCTGGGTGCGGATTATGCCAATGAATTTGATGCTATCTATCAAAAATTGGCACAGCGCCATGACATATTATTTTATCCGTTTTTTCTGGACGGGGTGGCGTTACAGCCTGACATGAACCTTTCTGACGGAATGCACCCGAACCAGCGGGGTATCACGCATATCGCCGCGAAGATTTTGCCGCAGGCAAAGACGTTGCTGGCAAAGGCTCAGCAAGCACGGGCATCGCGGTGACAGGTGTGGGTTCCATTGCTAAGCTGATCGGAATGGCCGAGCAAAAACGGGACAAAATTTGCCAAAGCGGGATTTGGAAAGTCTTTGCATCATAGCTCGAGGTATCCTAAAACAATCTGTGTCGCCGAATGGCAGGTTTGGGGTCTTTTTCATATTGATGCCACAAACCAATGACAGATTGGGTAGACGCTGTGGCATAGTCACGCGGGCGTTACGCGGCATCGCAACATTTTTGTCAATGAGACCGTTAAATCAATGAAACAATTAAGTCGAATACAAAAACAGCGAATGCAACCACCCGAGCGAATAGAACTACAAGAGCGAAGATAGAAAGAGCGAATTAATGTTTAAACTAAGCAGAATTTTGGGTGTTTTCACGATGGTGATCGCGACCAGTTTTGCAGCGTTGCCAGCAATTTCCGATCCGGTCGAAATGCTTGTTGAAAAAGACTGGGGCGCATATCGATATGACAGTGACGGCAGCCGGATCTGTTTTGTCAGCAGTGTGCCGACCAAAAGTGAGGGCAAGTATGACCCGAAAAACCGCGGCGATATGAGGGTTTTTGTTTCGCACGGGCCCGGAAAGGCCGAACGCGATGTTGTGCAGGTGATTGCGGGTTATCGTTATAAGTCACAGTCTGATGTCACGCTGACGATCGACGGCAAAAAATTCAAATTGTTCACCCTCGAAGATCGTGCTTATGCGGAAAGCGAAGAGGATGATCGGCGGATTATTGTGCTGATGAAGCGTGGCGCCAAGATGACTGTTGTTGGCACCTCAAGCCGCGGCACAAAAACCACTGACACCTATTCGCTATCGGGCTTTACCAAAACCAAAGCCGTTATCGATAAGACTTGCAAATGACCTTTGCTCCGGCCACCGCTTCAGCGTATCCGCTGATCCCCCGGGCGGCGATAGCGCCCAAGACTAATTTGCTTGGTGTGACCTTTGCCGAGTTGGAAGCGGAGATCGTGGCTCTGGGTCTGCCAAAATTTCGTGCCCGGCAAGTATGGCGCTGGATTTGGCGGCATGGGCTGACCAGCTTTGATGAGATGAGCGATCTTGGCAAGCCGGTTCGCGAATTGCTGGCGGCGCAGTTTTCGGTTGACCGGCCAGCAGTATCCCGGCGGCTACAGTCGGTTGATGGCACGATCAAATGGTTAATCCGCTTTGCCGATGGGAACGAGGCCGAATGCGTTTATATTCCAGACAAAGCGCGCGGCACTTTATGTATTTCATCACAGGTTGGCTGTACACTTACTTGCAGCTTTTGTCACACCGGTACGCAAAAACTGGTGCGTAACCTAACCGTTGCGGAAATTTGCGGCCAGGTGTTGCTGGCGATGGATGAATTGAATGACTGGCCGGCCGGCAAGCCGGATCGTCGACTGACCAATATCGTGCTGATGGGCATGGGTGAGCCGTTGTTTAATTATGACCATGTCGCTACGGCAATGCGGATGATTATGAGTGGTGAAGGCGTGGCTATTTCCAAGCGCCGTATCACCCTGTCAACATCAGGTGTGGTGCCGGAAATCAAGCGTTGTGGTGATGAATTGGGTGTTAATCTGGCGATCTCGCTTCACGCGACACGCGATGAATTACGCAATGAGTTGGTGCCGATTAACCGCAAATACCCGCTGGCTAAATTGATCGATGCCTGCCGTAACTATCCGGGCCTGTCGAATGCACGCCGCATCACATGGGAATATGTGATGCTTGACGGGGTGAATGACAGTGACGAGGATTGCCGCGCGCTATTGGCGTTGATTAAGGGCATTCCGTCAAAGCTGAACCTGATCCCGTTCAATCCATGGCCGGGTAGCCCGTATATCTGCTCGTCAGATGATCGGATCGAGGCCTTCGCCAAACGGGTTTTGAACGCTGGTTACGCATCACCGGTTCGCACCCCGCGCGGCCGCGACATTCTGGCTGCTTGCGGGCAGTTAAAGTCTGAGTCCCAGCGTGATAGACGACAAAAAACTGGTTTAGCTGGCTCTGCATAACCGGTTGGCAACCCATTATTTTTCATTGTCCTAAACAAAAGTCTGACCTTGAAAAATTTGTTTGTGCACCCTACATTATACCCATATTCAATGCCATCTGATGGTAATGCCATTTTGGGGAGTTACAAAATGCAGGATAATCGCTTTATGAATACGGCCGCAGCGACTGCTGCCCAGACTGATGTCGGGCTGCGGACCTATATGCTCGGCGTTTACAACCACATGACCACAGCCCTGTTGCTGACAGGTTTTTTTGCCTATGCGACGAAATGGGCAGTGCTGAATGTTGCGGGTCTTGGCCAGCTTATGTATGGCACACCGCTGAAATGGGTCATTATGCTGGCCCCACTCGGTATGGTGTTCTGGTTGTCAGCCCGTATCAGTCATATGTCAGCGGGTAAGGCACGCACATTGTTCTATGTCTATGGCGCAATGATGGGTCTGTCGCTTGCATCAATCTTGCTGGTTTATACCGGTGCCAGTGTAGCGCGGGCGTTCTTCATCACGGCAGGTGCGTTTGCCGGTCTTAGCCTTTATGGCTACACCACAAAGCGCAGTCTCTCGGCAATGGGCTCGTTCATGGTCATTGGCCTGTTTGGTCTGATCATCGCGTCCGTGGTTAATATTTTCTTGGCATCAAGCCAGATGGAATTTGTAATCTCGGTTGCTGGTGTGTTGATTTTTGCTGGTCTGACCGCGTGGGACACGCAGCGTATTAAATCCATGTATTTGGCTGGTGACAGCCGCGAGGTCGCTGCCAAGAAATCGATTTTCGGTGCGCTGACGCTATATTTAGATTTCATCAATATGTTCCTGTTCATTCTGCGTCTGTTTGGAAACCGCGAATAGCATCAGCGCCAGCTAATAAAGCATTGCTGGCGAATTAGGAAATGAGTGAAACGCCCGTACCGCTATGGTGCGGGCGTTTTCTTTTTGCTAATCTGCTAACATGATAATTTTTCTGATCGGATGGCGCCTTTGATCCACTGCCTGCTGGTAAGTCCCGATCCCATTTTATAACCGAGTGTCATATCATGTCGAACCTGTCAGCTAAGCTTCGTTCACTTGCCAGCAATGATCCGGCAAAGGCTGCGGCCTGTGATGCGGTTGCGGCGCTCGCAGCAGCGGCGGCATCAATTGCGGCGGTGATCCGGCAGCCAGATGCCGAGGCCTTACTCGGCGCGACAAGCGGCAGTGCTAACACTGATGGCGATGATCAAAAGGCGCTTGATGTTCTGGCCGATGAAATGATTGAGCGCGCGCTGGCTGCAGTGCCGGCGGTAGCGGCCTATCTCTCCGAGGAACAGGATACCGCTGTTCCGTTGCATGACGACGGGCAGGTGATTGTGGCAAGTGATCCGCTGGATGGATCGTCAAATATTGATACGAATGTGTCGGTTGGCACTATTTTTTCAATATTACCAGCATCCGGTGGGATCTTGCAGCCGGGCCGTAACCAGCTTGCAGCCGGGTTTTTTGTCTATGGGCCACAAACCACTTTGCTGGTTAGTTTTGGGGGGCCGGTGATGGCGTTCCAACTGGGTGATGACGGCCAGTTTCATGATATGGGCTGGTCGGTTTCGATCACGCCCGATACACGCGAATTTGCGATTAACGCTTCGAATATGCGGCATTGGCAACCTGATGTAGCCGGTTATATTGCTGATTGTTTAGCCGGTGAAACTGGCCCGCGCAAAGTGAAATTCAATATGCGCTGGGTTGGCTCGCTTGTCGCTGATGGCTGGCGCATTTTCCGGCGTGGCGGTATTTTTCTTTATCCGGCTGACGCACGGCGCGGTTATGAGGCCGGGCGGCTGCGGCTGGTCTACGAGGCCAATCCGGTGGCGTTTTTGGTTGAGGCTGCCGGTGGCAAAGCTATTGACGGCAACGCCCCTATTCTTGACCTTGTGCCACGAACGCTTCATGCGCGTGTTCCGCTGGTTTTCGGTTCTGCTAATGAAGTTGACGAATTTGCCCGCTATAGGCCATAACTAACCATCAGAA
Source organism: Candidatus Puniceispirillum sp. (assembly GCA_016778895.1). GTDB lineage: Bacteria > Pseudomonadota > Alphaproteobacteria > Puniceispirillales > Puniceispirillaceae > UBA3439. The sequence goes on along the minus strand of JADHOR010000006.1, from coordinate 27,333 downwards.
TTTTGCTTTGACATAGGATAATCATATGCTGATTTCACTTCGCCAACTTCTTGATGACGCTGCCGAGCATGGCTACGGCGTCCCAGCTTTCAATATCAATAATATGGAACAGGGTCTCGCCATTTTGAAGGCAGCTGACCGGGTTGATGCGCCGGTAATTATTCAGGCTAGCCGCGGAGCGCGTAATTATGCAGGTGATGTCATGCTGCAAGCGATGGTGAAGGCACTCGCCGAAATGTACCCGCATATCCCGGTCTGTATGCATCAGGATCATGGCAATAACGAAGCTACCTGTATGACGGCGATTCAATATGGTTTCACATCGGTGATGATGGATGGCTCCCTAGAGGCCGATGCTGCGACCCCCGCCTCTTACGAATATAATCTTGATATCACCCGTCGGGTTACCGAAATGGCGCATCATGCTGGCGTGTCGGTTGAGGGAGAGCTAGGTGTTCTGGGCTCGCTGGAAACAGGCGAGGGAGAACAGGAAGACGGGCATGGTGCAACCGGTAAATTATCGGAAGATCAATTGCTGACCGATCCCGATCAGGCGGTAGAATTTGTCAAGGACACGAAAGTTGACGCGCTGGCCATTGCGATGGGCACGAGCCATGGCGCCTATAAATTTACCCGCAAGCCGGATGGCGAAATTCTGGCAATGAATGTGGTTGTAGAAATCAACCGGCGCCTGCCAAATATCCATCTTGTAATGCATGGTTCATCCAGTGTGCCGCAAGAGTTACAAGATGTGTTCAACGCGCATGGCGGTGAGATGCCACAAACTTGGGGTGTACCGCTTGAAGAGATTGAACGCGGTATTAAACATGGTGTTCGCAAGGTGAATATCGACACTGATTGCCGCCTTGCGATGCTTGGTGTGATCCGCAAGATTGCCAATGAAAATAAAGCAGAGTTTGATCCGCGTAAATTCCTGAAGCCTGCAATGGATGCAATGGAAAATCTTTGTGCTGATCGGTTTGAGCGGTTTGGAACAGCCGGTAATGCCGCGCGTATTCGGCCCGTATCAATGTCGGCAATGGCAGAGCGCTATGCCAGCGGATCGCTAGATCCTTCGATTGGCTGATGGGCGCCTAACCGCCTGCCGCCAAAATCGCCGCAAGGCCGGTTTCATAATCGGGATAAAGTAGCTCTAGCCCTAATTCGGGCTTGATAACTTTTGAGCCAACGCGCCGCCGCGACACGTAAAAGCTCTTTGCCATCGGTGACAGATTGGCATCTTCTAGCTTTTGCGGCAGTGGCGGATTTAACCCGATTAACGCGGCTGCATGGCGTACAACATCGCCTTGGGGTGCCGGTTTGTGATCGGCAAGATTGATAATCCGTGCCGGTCGCGGCTTTGCCATTGCAGCGATAATAATCCGGCAAATATCGTCAACATGAATGCGGTTAAACACCTGTCCTTCACGTTCAATAATGCGGGCTGTACCATCGCGCAGCGCATCGAACGGGCTGCGTCCGGGGCCGTAAATACCTGCTGCGCGGAAAATTTCGGTGCCAAATGCCTGTTGCCACCGTGCTTCGGCGATCACACGAGCCTTGCCGCGTTTGGTGGCTGGTGCAACCGGCGTATCTTCGTAACAGATAGCTTCCGGCATATCAGGATAGACCGAAGTTGCTGAAACATAGCCACTCCAGCCAGCAAAATGCGCCAGATCATTGCCATGTAAATCCAGCACTGGATCCGAGCCGCCAATTGCGGTGATCGTGCTAATAATGGCATCAACATCGGCAAAGGCACCTTTCGGGTCAGCTAGGGGCTGCCCAGACTCAAACTGCATAATCTGCCAGCCCAAATCAGCCTTGGCCGCAAGTCTAGAAGGGGTGCGGGTCGTGCCGCGGATGTGCCAACCCTGATCGGCAAGCGCATGTGCCAGCGGAACCCCAACATAGCCAAGACCAAAAATAAATGCGGTTTTCATGAATATCTCTTTCTGGTCACTTTCTGCAGTACGCCAATATTTATGACGCAAACACTCAAGACGCCGGATTGGGCATCGGGCTGACCAGCAGGCCGGGATCAATGCGCCGTCCCTGCCAGTCAATACGCCAGTCAAGATGCGGGCCAGTTGCGCGGCCGGTCGCACCGATCGTGCCAATCAGATCACCGCGTTTGATCATCATGCCAGCTTTGACATCGACCTGGTCAAGATGCAGAAAGCTGGAATTGACACCAAGCCCATGAGCAATGACGATCGTCCAGCCGGAGAAATATAAATCCTTGACCAGCGTTACTTTTCCACTTGCCGGAGCTCGAACTGGCGTGCCGCGCGGCGCGGCGATATCAATGCCGTAATGCGGCTGACGCGACTTACCATTAAGAATTCTCTGGCTGCCATAAACGCCGGAAATCCGGCCGCGCGCAGGCCAGTCAAAGCCGCGCCAGAAATCTCCAAGTGGGGTCTCCTGCTCACGGGCTGCGCGAACTGCCTTGCCGTCAGCCTTGATCCGCGCCAGCACGTTTGCGGGCGGTGTCACCATTGTCTGGTTTAGCCCGTCAATCCGCTGGATGTTATAGTCCCGCTGGTGTGGCGTCAGATTGCTGATCATCATAGTGCCGTCGGGGCCGATAATGCGGAGGCTAACCGGCACGTCTGAATCGCGGTGAAAACCGATAACAAAAACGCCGTTCTCAGCTATTTCAATCGCATTATCATCCAGCAGAATCCGATTTGCCGGATTGGTGCGGGCAATAATCAAGCCGCCTTCAATTGCTGTTCCTGACAGGATTTCGGCACCATCGATGTTTTGCGCCCGCAGCGGGCTGGCGGCAGCGTTAGTCATTGCCAAAACCAATATGGCGAGGAAATGAGTGCGGCAAAACGACATAAATCGGGCAATTTGACTAGGCAGTTTCATGGGCAGAGGCTAACATGATGTTGTGTAAATGACACTTGAAAACACTAGTTATTGGGTGTTATTCCCAACATAGATCATAAAGATTCAGCTATTGACGATTAAAATAATGCCGAACGCCTCATCAGGAAAGAGCCGTAAACCATGACCGATCACGCCGCCGACGCTAACCAGCATGAACATGTTATTATTATTGGTGCTGGTGCGGCCGGGTTGACCGCAGGCATCTATACCGCGCGGGCGAATTTATCGCCGGTTATCATTGCTGGTTTGCAGCCGGGTGGCCAGATGACCATCACCACGGATGTCGAGAATTATCCCGGCTTTGCCCAGGTGATTCAAGGGCCGTGGCTAATGACCGAAATGCAGGCGCAGGCCGAAAATGTTGGTGCGCGGGTGATTTATGATCTGGTTACCAGCCTCGATACATCGGAGCGCCCATTTACCGTGACATTCGACTCCGGTAAGGTGATGACGGCAGATACAATTATTCTGGCAACCGGTGCACAGGCGCGCTGGCTTGGTCTTGAATCCGAGGCAGCTTTTAATGGGCGCGGTGTTTCAGCCTGTGCAACCTGTGACGGGTTTTTTTACAAAGAGCGGGATGTCGCGGTTATTGGTGGCGGTAACACTGCGGTTGAAGAAGCGTTGTATCTTGCCAATATCTGCCGGTCGGTAACGCTAGTGCATCGGCGTGATACGCTTCGTGCCGAACAGATTATGCAAGATCGCCTGCTGAAAAAAGAGAACATCACGGTTGAATGGAACCGTTCGGTTGCCGAGGTGATTGGTGATGAATCTGGTGTTACTGGATTGCGGCTGGCCTCAACCATTGGCGAGGCTGAAAAGGATATTCCAGTTCATGGTATGTTTGTCGCCATTGGTCACGATCCGGCGACGAAAGCTTTTTCTGGTGCGGTCGCGCTTGATGATGAGGGCTATATCATTGCCGAGGCTGGCGGCACGCGCACTTCGGTTGATGGGGTGTTCGCCGCTGGTGACTGTGTTGATAAAATCTACCGGCAGGCAGTAACTGCGGCTGGTATGGGATGTATGGCGGCGCTTGATGCCGAACGCTGGCTAGGCGAGCAGGAGTAAGCTAACAGCCCTGATTTGGCCGGCTATTTTGTGGGCGAGGCGATTAGGCCGGTACGGGTGCAGGCGTTGGTTCTCTGATCGCCCAATTCACCGCAAAGGCAAATAGGCCGGCGCCAGCATTCAGCCACCACATCGCCTCGTAATTGCCAAACATATCGTACCAGACGCCACCCAACCATGCTCCAACGAACGAGCCGATTTGATGCGATAGAAACACCAAACCATAAAGCATACTAAGGTGGCGGGGCCCAAAAAACGCAACTATCAGACCGCTGGTTAGTGGGATCGTACCAAGCCATAAGAGCCCCATTGCCGCGCCAAAAAATAACGCCAAAGTGGGGCTTGGAGGTAACGTGATAAAGGCAGTAATAATCAGGCTGCGAAGCAGGTAAACAATGGCAAGGGTTTTCTTCTTTGACATAAAGCCGCCGAGCCAGCCGCAAACAAAAGCGCCAATAATGTTGAACAAGCCAATTAAGGCTAATGACCAGCTAGCAATATCTGCCGTTAGCCCCGAGTCCTTTAGATAGCTCGGCAGGTGGGTGGTGATAAACACTAGCTGCAAACCACAAACAAAAAATCCAGTGGTTAGCAAAATATAATCGCGGCTACTGACCGCTTGGCGAAGTGCACTACCGGCAGTCTGAACAACCCCTTCAAGTGGGCGGGCGCCGCCGGCCGGTACCCGCATCCCAAGTGTGACCGCAATCATGGACGCTACAATTGCGGACAGAATAATCATCGCAAACTGCCAACCATGTTGGCTCATTAAAATTTGAGCAACAGGGACGAGTGCAAATTGGCCAAATGAGCCAAAACTGGTGACTAAACCCATTGCGAGCGAGCGCTTTTCTGGTGGTGCGGCGCGTGCAACTGCGCCAACAGCGATAGAAATGCCTGCGCTGCCCAGTCCAATGCCAATCATGGCTTGCCCGAAAAATATACCGGCTTCTGTCACAAAAGAAGCCATGCATAACAGACCTGCAGCATAGATTAGCACGCCAAAGGCCGCGACCCGCCAGGCGCCAAACCTGTCAGCTGCAGCGCCAAATAGTGGTGATGAAAGGCCCCAAATGAGATTCTGCAGCGCGATAGCTAAAGAAAAAAGTTGCACCCCGCCATCGAACTCACTCGAAATTGGAATAAGGAATAGCCCAAACGCTTGCCTGACTCCAAAAGTGACTGACACTAAAGCAGAAGCAAAAAGCAGAATCATAACCCAACGATATTGGGGATTTGACGATGACATAGAAAGCCTGCCCTTTTTACATTAGCGCCAAAGGTGCGCGCATTTCGACCAAGTTTACCGCAAGTCAAAGTCGCTCAGGATAGGGTTCTGAGTTAAAGTTAGGGTACGCAAGTGACGAGACATTGCCCTAAGCTGTTGATCTAGCCGTTTCATTGTCTGCGCTATAACAAAAATCTTATTTGCAATCGAAAGGATACACAACCAGAATCAGTGTTCCCGCATAGTCAGTCAACTTGTGTTCTTAGATAACACTCTTTTTTTCATATAACTTGTGAACATAAATCAGCAAGAGGAGCATTAATAACTAACGCCAGGGGTGAATCCAAAAATACTTTTCAAAATACCGTGACTATTGTCAGGTGCTTTTGGCCATTGGCCAGCGTTGCTTATGAGCTGGTTTTTACCCTTTTGCGCGATAGGGACATTAGAACACGCTGTTCAGAGCGACTTTATTTTGCGTGATGGTCTCGGCGATTGCATCGCGCCAGTCGTCCAATGTGCCAGCGGCGGTAGCATTTTGCGGAAAGATAAGGCTGCGTGTGCTGTTGATAAGCCCGCCTTCCCATCCATGCTGGCCCCGAATCAGGCCGCTGGTCGCTTTTTCGGGTCCAGCGCCTTGTGCGCCAAAACCGGGAATAAGAAAAGGCGCTTGGGGTAGGGCCGCGCGCAGGGCTTGGGCTTCTTCGGGCCAAGTGGCGCCAGCCACGATACCAAGCGATGAAATGCCGTCTTTTCCCTGACGCGATGCCGTAAGCGGTGCCAGCAAGCCAGCCAGATGTTGATAAAGTGGCTGGCCGTTAACAATCTGATCTTGTAAATCCCCGGCACCCGGATTGCTGGTGCGGTTCAAAATGAACAGGCCGCTACCGGTAGCGTCGGCGCGGTCAAGAAATGGCTCCAACGTGTCGATGCCCAGCCAGGGGTTGATGGTCAGCGCATCGCTTGGGAATGGCGCATCATGACCAATCCAGCCAGCTGCATAGGCCGAGGAGGTGCTGCCGATATCGCCGCGTTTGGCATCCATGATGACCAGTAAACCAGCATCAATAGCGGCGCGGCCAAGATTTTGCAGGATTTGCATTCCCGCAGGCCCGTGCTGCTCAAAAAAAGCGGTTTGCGGTTTGATTGCGGCAACGGTACCGATCGCCTGTTCCAGACAGGCCATCGAGAAATCATCAATCACACGGATCGCAGCGTCGCTTAATTCGCCATCCTGCGACGCACCAAACAACGCCGGAATCATGCTAAAATGGGGGTCTATGCCCATACAAAGCGTGGTGCCAGTTTGGCGATTTGCTTGGGTTAAACGGTCACCAAAATGGCTCATTTGATCAGGCTCCGCTTGGATTAGCTACAGGTGTCTTCGGGTTTAGCGAAGGCCCAACGCATCACGATAAGTGTCGAGAAGCGCGTCCTGCTCGCTTAGCAGGTCACGATCCATCGCCCGCAACCGCACGACTTGGCGCATGATCTTAGGTTCAAACCCAGTGGCCTTTGCTTCGGCATAGACATCCTTGATATCAGCCATCAAGGCGCGCTTTTCTTCTTCTAGACGTTCAATGCGCTCGATATATTGGCTCAGCTGTTCGGCGCCAGCGCCAGATCCCGGAATGACGGTCATTTAATGATCCTAATTATCGTGGTTATGAATTTTTTCATATTGTTGTTTTTGCTCTGGCGTGGCTTCGGTTTGGTATTGCGCTTTCCAATCCGCATATTCCATGCCGTATACAAGCCTTCGTGCTTCGCTATCGGTCATTTCAATGCCGGATGTCTCGGCGGCCTGACGATACCAGCGTGACATGCAGTTGCGGCAAAAACCGGCAAGGTTCATCATATCGATGTTCTGTACGTCGGTGCGTTCCTGTAAATGGGCAACGAGACGCCTGAATGCGGCTGCTTCAAGCTCGGTTGTGGTGGCTTTTTCCATGATAGTTCCGCTTCGTTTTTGTGGCGTAGACGAGTTTCAAAATCGGTTGCCACTCTATCCCATTGCCCTCATTAGGCGCAACCTTATTGCCGTATGGCGGCACGCTATTTCTGTGATGTGGGCCCTGCAGGCTATCGAAAAGCCGAACAGGTTTGCCCGCGTTTGTCGAATTTTAAGCATACTTCAAAAATTTTGGTATGGCTAAATTTATTGGTTTTCTTTATGTTTTAATATAATACCGAAGTGAAAACAGGATTAAGCCATGCCGCCCAAGGCCGTTACCGAAAGCGCCGCGAAATTTGATCGAATCCGCAAGGCGCATCAATCCGAAGTTGCCGAGGATTATGTTGAAATGATTGCGGAGCTGATTGCCAAAACCGGCGAGGCGCGAACTGTCGATCTTGCCGCCCGCTTTGGGGTGACTAGCCCCACGGTTAATGCCATAATCCAGCGGTTACAGCGTGAGGATCTGGTTGATACGCGCCCGTACCGCTCGATCTTTTTAACTGATGACGGCCAGCGTCTTGCCGATCAGGCGCGTGACCGGCACCGTATTGTCCGTGATTTTCTTGTCGCTATCGGCGTTCCCGAAACGGTTGCCGAAGAGGATGCCGAAGGCGTCGAACATCATGTTAGTCCTGAAACTTTGGCGGTCTTTGCCAAAATTACCAGCCAGCGTATGACCAGCGAGTAACTGCTTTTAAACGCTATTCGATACCTTTGTGAATATAGGTATCGCGGCTGCGGTTTTCGCTGATAAGGTGACGGCTGAGACTAGGGCTGCCTTGCCATTGAATGAATGGCATATCGGGTGGTGTGGCCGTGCCTGACAGCACCAGAACTGGCGATCCGGCGTTCCGCTGCCAGCTGTGATTTGCCTCGAAATGATTGCTTGGCACACCGTCGCGGTCATGAAGCATGATGGTGATGGGGCGATCGTAAAAATGCCAATGTAGGAGTGCGGCTGTGGCGCGCCGGTCGGCGATGATCCGGCTCGCCTGATGTGTTGTAAGCAGAGGTTCAAGATCATTCGCCAGCGCCTCCCAGCCGCGCAATCGACGCAGCGGATCTGATGCTGGTGTCAGAGGCCCCATACTGCCGGCAATCGTTACCGCCAATAGACCCAGCGTTATTGCAAAATTTATCCCAATGGCGCCGCGCCCAAGCCAAATACGCCATGCTGGTGAGGGGGTTTTATCTTTATTACTCCCGCCGGCAAGCCAGCCCGCAAGCCAAACAGAAAGCGCCGGATAAGCCGCCATCGCCCAGTTTGCATTTGCCTCGCTCAGATAGGCCTGCAGGCTCATTAGGCCAATGACTGGAAATGCCATCCATGCCAGCCAGCCTGCATTACGATCATGCCGTGCTGCCCTCAGGCTGCCCAGCATCAGAATAAACGCCACTGGTCCAGCAACAGCCGCCTGGCCGATCAGAAACATAACGCTTTCGCCAATGTCATTTGTTTGTCTGGCCAGATTCGCGTTGTCACCAAGATGCCGCATGGTGGAAAAATCATGCGTTGCATTCCACAACAGATTCGGGCTTGCAGTGATTAGACAGGTGAAAATAGCCAGCAAAAGATGCCGCCCATTAATCAGGGGGTTTGCCTGGTGTCGACCCGATGCCCAGATGAGCATTAACCCCAAGACGGCATAAAACGCGGCATATTTGGCAAGCACGCCGACACCTAGTGCGATACCAGCGTAAACCATCGAGCGCCCTGGTGGTATGGTGCCGTGAACCGAACCGGCGATGGCCATTAGTGCCAGCGCAACCGACAATAATAGCGGCGTATCAGTCGAGATCAGGACACTGCCGAGTCCGACTGCTGGAAGGCTAATCCAGATGAGAGCTGCCAATCGCCCAGCCCGCGGCCCGTATAGCCAGTCTGCGGTTTTCCAAAGCACCAGCGCGGTGGCAAATTGTAACCAGCAAGCCGGCAAGCGCACCGCCATGATTTCATGGCCGAATAATGAATGCGACGCACCAATGATCCAGGCGATGAGTGGTGGCTTGGTGAAATAGCCGAAATCGGGTGTCTGGCTCCACAGCCAATATTGTGCCTCATCGACCCCAAGCTCAAGCGGGCTGAACGCCAGCGCAGCGGCCCGAAAAAGCGTCAGCGCCAAAATGATCAAAAACACCAAACGGTCTGAATCGGTGGTGAATGAACATGAGGTCTGGTTTTGGTGGCGGTCGGCCTTCATGTAGTTTCCTTGATTTGCGGTTGCAGCGCTGCTAATTTCAGCGCGACTATAGAGAAAAAAGGTCTATCATGTCATCTACCCAAAACAAGTTTCCGTCTGCCAGCCGCGAAGACTGGCGAGCACTGGTCAGCGCCACTTTGCAAGGGGTCGATCCGCAAAACCTGAACCGGTTGGACGAAGATGGCCTTGAAATCGAGGCTCTGTATGGCATTGGTGCACCTCAAACATTGCCGGATGCCACTTGTGCCATTACCCGCTTGCCGGTCAATCCGGCGGTGCATATCGCGAATGGCTGGGATATTTGTCAGCCTGTTTTGGCAACTGCCGCTCCGCAGTCAACAAACCAGCTGATTCTCCATGGTCTGCAGGACGGGGTTGGCACGATCTGGTTACAAGGGCTGGAGACAGGCAATCTGGCGGCCGATCTACCGACGCTTATGCAGGGTGTGATTTTGCCTGCTGTGGGTATCGCACTTGACGCAAGTGATGATGTTCTGGTGCAGATGGCAGCGTTTGCCGCTTTCGCCAGATCCAGCAACCACCGCCTTTCCGCACTCCGCTTTCAGGCGAATATAGATCCTTTCGCACCGACAGCCGATGCTGCATTGCTTGATCAAGGGCTGGATTATCTTGCTGCTGCTGATGCGGCTGATGTGCCTACTGGTCTGTTTCGGGCGCAGGGGTGGCATTGGCATAATCGCGGTATGACCGCAGTTCAGGAGCTGGCCTATAGTCTGGCATCATTGACCGAGATTTTGCGCCATGCGGCAGCGCAGGGTCTTGATCCGGCAGATCTGGCGCCGCGCCTGTCGGTATCGCTGGCGTTGCCAGCTGATTTGTTTGACGGAATCGCTAAATGCCGCGCCTTACGCCAATGCTGGGGCGGTGTTATCACCGCATTGGGGCTTGATCCTGACCGGCACCGGCTGTTCATTCAGGCGGCGGTTTCATTAAGAATGTTCTCGCTTGCCGATCGTGAAGTAAATATACTGCGCACAACCACGGCACTGCTTGGCGGCGCGATTGGTGGGGCTGATCAACTATCGGCGCATCCGCATGATTGCCTGACCGGCGGCGATGCGATGGGGCGCCGTCTTGCTCGGATGCAGCAGCATTTGCTGATTGAGGAAAGCGGCTTATCGCGTAGCCTTGATCCAGCTGGCGGCGCCGGCTTTATAGAGGCGCGCACCAATCAGCTTGCGGCGGCGGTATGGGATTTGTTCCAGCAGATCGAGGCTGATGGCGGCGCCTTGGTGGCGCATCATGCTGGCCGGTTTGCGGCATGGGCAAAAACGGCTGCTGCTCGGCGCCATGCAAAGGTGGCGGCAGGGAAATTAACGCTTGTCGGGGTGAATCTACAGCCTGATGGCAGTATTTTGGATGATGTTCTGCCATATTGGGCTCCGGTTCGGCGTCCGGCGGCAGCGATTGAGGCGGTACGCCGTGCCGCCGCAAAGGCCCCGCCGCGTATTCTGCTGCTTCAGCAACAACTAATGCCGGTACCACAGCTGGCCAAGTTGCGGGCGCTTTTCGCCATTGGTGGGATGCAGCCGGTGCATATGCAGCTGGATGACACAAGCGGCAAGGCAGTTGATACTGCCCGGCCGGATCTGGTAGTCTTGCTTGATGGCGAGTTTGACCAGCTTGACGCGGCGGTGCTGACAGCGCTGTCTGCTCTGCGGAATGCAGGCAAGGCACTGACTGCAGCCATATTGTTGGATGCGTCTGCCCCTCTGGACCTGCTGGCGGATATTGTTGACGTATCGCTTACAGAATTTCGTGAAGGAGATGCATGATGTCGGCGTTTCCCGATTTTACCAGGATTGACCTGCCATCATTAAAGGTGCCGGCGGCGCATGCTGGTGATCTGCCGCCAACGCCGGCTAACGCTGAACAGATTGTGATACCAGCACTTGCTGTGGGCAATCCGGGTCAGCAGGCGTTTGCCGCTAATACGCAGCCGGGATTTGCGCCATTTCTGCGTGGCCCCTATCCCAGCATGTACGCCACCCGCCCATGGACGATCCGGCAATATGCAGGGTTTTCGACGGCTGAAGAATCCAACAGCTTTTACCGCCGAAATTTGGCGGCTGGTCAGATGGGCCTGTCGGTGGCGTTCGATTTACCAACGCATCGGGGCTATGACTCGGATAATCCGTTAGTGGCTGATGATGTTGGTCTGGCTGGTGTGGCGATTGACTCGATTGCCGATATGGCCATGTTGTTTGACCAGATTCCGCTCGACCGAATGAGCGTTTCGATGACGATGAACGGCGCAGTGTTGCCGGTATTAGCGCTGTTTATTGTTGCAGCCGAAGAACAGGGCGTGCGCGCTGACCAGCTGGCTGGAACCATTCAGAATGACGTTCTAAAAGAATTTATGGTGCGCAACACCTATATCTATCCGCCGGTCCCATCAATGCGGATCGTGTCGGATATTTTTGCCTTTTGCGCTTCGGAAATGCCAAAATTCAATTTCATTTCAGTGTCGGGCTATCATATGCAGGAGGCTGGTGCCTCGGCGGATCTCGAGCTTGCCTATACACTAGCTGATGGGCTGGCTTATGTTCGTGCCGGTGTCGCAGCTGGGCTTGATGTTGATGATTTTGCCCCGCGTCTGTCGTTCTTTTTTGGCAGCAGTATGAATTTCTTCATGGAAGTTGCAAAATTGCGGGCGGCGCGGCTGTTATGGTCGGAATTGATGCAACAGCATTTTGCACCAAAGAATCCAAAATCATTGATGCTAAGAACCCATTGCCAGACATCCGGCTGGTCACTGGCGGCGCAGGACGTGTTCAACAATGTGCCGCGCACCTGTGTCGAGGCGGCGGCCGCGGTTGCCGGCCACACCCAGTCATTGCACACCAACTCGCTTGATGAGGCACTTGGCCTGCCAACCGATTATGCAGCTCGGATTGCGCGTAATACCCAGCTTCATCTGCAACATGAAGGCAATATGGCGCATGTGATTGATCCATTCGGTGGCAGCTACCTTGTCGAAGGTTTAACCCAGCAGCTGGCTGATAAAGCACGCCATCATATCGCCGAGACCGAATCCTTGGGCGGTATGGCAGCAGCGATTGAGGCGGGCGTGCCAAAATTGCGCATTGAGGAAGTGGCAACAGCCACCCAAGCCCGTATTGACTCCGGCACCCAAACCATCGTTGGGGTCAATAAATATCAGCCTCAAGATACCGGTGCTGCCGAACAGGTTGAGGTACGACGCATTGATAATAGCGAGGTTCGAGGCCAGCAGATTGCCCGTCTGAAAAAACTCCGCGCAAACCGTGATCAAAAGTCCGTAGATGCGGCTTTGGAGGGCCTGCGTCGGGCGGCGGCAGGGCGCGAAAACCTGATGCCATTCGCCATTGAAGCGGCGCGTCAACGTGCCACTGTTGGCGAGATGTCCGATGCGATGGCAGGTGAATTTGGCCGTCACCGTGCCGAGATCCAAGGTGTACGCGGCGTCTGGAAACAGCATATGAAACCCAGCGGGCAAATTGATGTGTTAAAAGACCGCATTGAGGAATTTACCCGATCGCTTGGCCGTGCGCCGCGCATTCTGGTTGCCAAGCTTGGTCAGGATGGTCACGATCGCGGGCAAAAGGTCATTGCGTCTGCCTTTGCTGATCTTGGGTTTGACGTGGTGACCGGCCCGTTGTTCCAGACCCCTGACGAGGTTTATGACCTTGCTATCAGCCAGGATGTTGACGCGGTTGGCATCTCAACGCTTGCCGCCGCGCATCTAAGCCAAGTGCCAGCGCTGCGGAAAAAGCTGGATGCCGGGGCTGGCCGGCATATCGAGCTGGTTGTTGGCGGGGTGATCCCACCAGGGGATATTCCAATTTTGGAGCGTGATGGAGCTGCGGCGGTGTTTTTGCCTGGGACAAAATCGACCGATGCGGCAATGCGACTGCTTGACCTTCTGGCGCGGCGGCGCAATATCAGTTAGCCATATTGTGCATTTGGTGGCGGATTAGGCCAAATTTTGGCAAGAGGCGGCGGCCCAAATTGGTGCGAGGAGTCAATGATGCGCGGTTGGATAATACGCGGTTTAATTTTTTGAGAGTGAAACTGATAATGTTGACCAACAATGCCAGTGCCGAAGCCGAAGCCATTACCGATGAATTTGGTTTTTTTGACGATTGGGAAGACCGCTATCATATGTTGATTGATCAGGGGCGCAAACTGCCGCCGATCCCCGAACAATATCGCACTGATGAATTTCGGCTAAGGGGCTGCCAGTCGGTTGTCTATTTTGCCGCTGAACGGGGAGATGACGACAAAATCACCTTTATGGCGCAATCGGATGCAGCGATTGTTCAAGGGCTTGTGGCGTTGCTTTTACGGGTTTATTCAGGCCGAACTGCAGCGGAAATTCGTGACACTGAGCCTGATTTCCTGACGAAGATCGGCCTTGATTCGCATCTTTCAGCAACGCGGAAAAACGGCTTGGCAAGTATGCTGAACGCGATCAAATCAGCTGCTACCACCTAGCTTTGGCGTCATCTGCTGCTTTAATCGGGGCTGCGCTCGGCGCGCGGTGTGCGGCCATAGCATTCGCGGTAACATTTCGAAAAATGCGAGGCTGATACAAACCCGCACGCCAACGCCACTGACAGGATTGACATCGATGTCTGGCGCAACAGATGGCGGGCGCGTGCTAACCGCAAATTCAGATAATAGCGCGTTGGTGTGGTATCAAGATATTTGCGAAACAACCGTTCAAGCTGGCGCGTCGAAAGATTGGTCTTGCGGGCGATATCGGTTTGTGCCAGCGGCTCTTCAAGATTGTCTTCCATGGTTTTGACTACGGCCAGTAATTTTGGGTGACTAACCCCAAGGCGGGCGCGAAGCTCCATGCGCTGACGATCTGTTGGTTCGCGGATTCGGTCATGAATAAACTGGTCGGAAACTTCGGCGGCTAGGGCTGGCCCATGGGTCTGGGTAATTAAATTCAGCATCATATCAAGCGAGGCTGTACCGCCAGAGCAGGTGACTCGATTGCCGTCGACCTCAAACAGATCATTGGTAATTTCAAGATGTGGAAATTCTTCGGACAATCCGTCAATATTTTCCCAATGGATCGTGCAACGCCGCCCCTCAAGCAGGCCGGCCGCGGCCATTACATAGGTACCGGTACAAATAGCGCCAATAACTGCACCATTACGGTCAAGTCGCCGGATTAAATTCAAAATGGATTTTGTGGTGTTCTCACGCACGTTGACGCCCGAGCAGACAAATACCATACGGCAGCTTTGCAAGGCCTCGGGGTCGGTATCAGTCTGCACACAAATGCCGTTGCTAGCGATGCTAGCATTGCCATCAGGGCTTGCCACAACCCAATCAAATAGGGTTTGGTTTGACTGACGGTTGGCAGCGCGCAGTGGCTCGATTGCCGAGGCAAAAGCCAGCATTGAAAACTGGTTCAATAGTAAAAAGCCAATTTTTTGGGGGTCTGCGTTATCATGGTTGCGAAGCAACGCCTTAATCGTGCCTTCAGCCATTACTGACCGTCATTGCAATGCACATCATCCTTGCTCACCAACTTAAACCTGTGACTAAATCTATTGTAACCCGCTCGCCATATTCATAAAGCCAGCATAACCTTCAAATTCTCATTAAGCTGCAAATCGTCGGAAATAAAACAAAATAATTCCATTTTGAAGTTTTTTTGACAGACTTGCCCATTACGCAGGCTATCAAATGGGTGAAATTCGATGTATCGGGGTCGTCTTATGCGCAATCAAACCTGTTCCTATGATCAAAACTTTGCTATGCAGCGACAATTATGAGCCAATATCCTGTGCCCATTCCAGATATGATTACTAGCACCGCTAATGACGAGGTTAAGCGGCTGCGGGCGTTGCATGAACGTAAATTTCGCAAGCAGACGGGCTGGTTTCTGGCGGAAGGTGCGCGGATTTGCCATGAGGCGGTTGCGCTTGGTTGGGCGATGCATCGGCTGGCCTTTGTCGCTGGCCGTGAGGATGACCGGCAGGTTAGGACATTGTTATCTGGGTTGGTTGAGGCGAATGGACGGGCGCTGCCAATGACCGAATCATTGTTGCAGCGAATTAGCCGTAAAGATAATCCGCAGATGGTGCTTGGTGCCTTTGGCCAGCGCTGGGACAGTTATGATGACATCGGCGTAACGCCAGACGAAATCTGGATTGCGCTTGATCGGGTTCGTGATCCGGGAAATCTTGGCACCGTAATGCGCACGACTGATGCGGTTGGTGCCAAGGGGATTATTCTGGTTGGTGATTGTACCGACCCCTATTCGGTCGAGGCGGTGCGGGCGTCGATGGGCGCTGTGTTTAATGTGCGGATCATTGCCAGTAGTGAGGCTGAGTTTCTGCAGTTTGCCGCAGGCTGGCAGGGCCATATTATTGGCACTGCACTGCCAGCCGCAGTTGATTACCGTACTGCCGATTATCGCGGATCATTGATCATGTTGATGGGCAATGAGCAGGCTGGGTTGACAACGGCATTGATGACGGCTTGCAGCCAGTTAATCAAAATACCAATGCTTGGTCGTTCAGACTCGCTTAATCTTGCGGTGGCGACGGGTGTTGCGCTTTATGAGGCGCTTGCCAAACGCGGCTAGCCTTATCCGGTCAGACGGCCTTATCTGGGCGCCGAACGCCAACGCGCGAAATTTGCCTGCGCGACATATCTTGCCTGCATCTCGGCTTGCAAAATACCTGTCTGGCCTATTTTTGGCGGTGATTCCTGCACGGCCAATTCGCCCGAAGCGAGGCTGCCACCCATGTCGACCAACATATCAGCAAGTGCATAATGCGCCGCAAGAGATGACGCCCTAATCGCGTAGATCGTCAGCACCATGAACAGCGCATCAATCGATAATAGCTGCCGACATTTCTGCAATAGCGGCGTCAGATCATCTTCAATTCGCCAGAATTCACCTTTTGGGCCACGCCCATATTTTGGCGGGTCAAGAATGATGCCGTCATAGGTTTTATTGCGGCGCAGTTCACGCTCGACAAAGCGGGTTGCATCGTCGGTGATAAAGCGGATCGGCGCATCCTGCATACCGCACAGGTCACGATTTTCAAAAGCCTGAGCCACAGCTTTTTTGCTGGCATCAAGATGTGTAACCTCAGCGCCAGCAGCAGCGGCGTGCAGACTGGCAAGGCCGGAATAAGCAAACAGGTTCAAAATCCGCGGTGGGCGCTTATGCATATGGATGAAGCTGGTAATCGCTTCGGCGCACCAGTCCCAATGCGCCGCTTGCTCGGGAAAAAACCCCAAATGCCGGAATGGTGTTGGCCGCGCCAGAAAACGCAGTGACTGATAGCTCATCTGCCATGATGGCGGTAACCTATTTGATAGCTGCCAGCCGCCACCTTCGCCATCTTCCTGATCGTTTTTGCCAGGCACAAAAACCCCATCAGCGACCCATGCTGCCTCGGCAACGCGCGGTTGCCACATTGCCTGTGGTTCGGGGCGGATAAAACGATAGGGGCCAAAGCGCTCAAACTTTCGAAGATTGCCGCTATCCAGCAATTCGTAATCCAGCCAATTTGGGCTTGTAATTAATGATAGTTTTTGCTGTTCCATGCTGCGGATACTGCCGATAGATGCGCCAGATTGCAACCGATCAATAAGGCTGTGTAGAATGATTTGACGGCGATCTTTATGGCATTAGTTGCGTGACCATCGCCTGTAGAGTAAAATTTTATTAAAGACACATTTGGTAATAATATTTACTATTATTGCAATTAAGATGACTTTTTTACGCAAATTATTTCGGAAATACTTTCTATTTCCTGTAAAACACCTAGAGTAAAGGAAAAATCTCCTAAGCTTGGTGACCGTTGCGATGGCCGTCATGGAAATGAAAGCAGAATACTCGATGGATCAGATAGATAAACAGATACTCTCTCAGTTGCAGGTCAATGCCGCGCAGCCGGTAGCCGACGTCGCGCGCAAGGTCGGGCTTTCAGTGACACCATGCTGGCGCCGTATTCAACGGATGGAAGAAACCGGCCTGATCCGCAAAAGGGTTGCTTTGCTTGATCCACAAAAGATTGGCGTTGGCATGTCGGTTTTTGTGGCGGTTCGCACTGATCAGCATAACGCCGAATGGCTGCAGGAATTCGCTACGATGGTTAGCGATATGCCCGAGGTTGTCGAGTTTTACCGGATGAGCGGGGAGGTGGATTATCTTCTTCGTGTTGTTGTGCCGGATATGGCGTCTTATGATAAATTCTATCGCAAGCTGATTGCCAATGTGCAATTGACCGATGTCAGCTCGTCCTTCGCGATGGAAGAAATCAAATATACAACGGCGCTGCCATTGCCCGAACTTGATTAGCCCGGCGAATGTCGCGATCTCCCCGCGGCGTGCCGTTTGATCATATCGCGATACGAGCCGATTAGGGTTTTGACGACGGCGTCGCGGCTGAAGAGCTTTTCGTAGGTTTTTCTGCCTCCCTTTATTATCTTTTCACGCAGGCTTTTGTCATATAGGGCGCGGTTGAGTGCGTCTACTAGCCCGTCACAATCATCAATTTCGACAAGTAACCCATCCTGTTCGTCTGTCACATAATTTTTGGCGCCATCTGCTTTCGTGGCGACGAGTGGTACTTTGGCAAACCATGACTCGGCGATAACAATGCCGAAAGGTTCGTAGCGGGACGGTAAAACGCAAACATCGGCAATGTTCAAAAGCCCTAGACGGTCGGTACACCATCCTGCAAAGATGACGCGATCACCAAGGTGAAGCGCGTTTGCCTGCGCCTTATAAGTGTCTATCTCAGGTCCATCCCCGGCAAGCAAAAACATTACATTTTCTATTCGGGCAGCGGCTTCGATTAAAAGATCAACACCTTTTTTCCAGTGCATCCGCGAAAGCAGCAGTACAACTTTTGCTGTCTCAGGAATGTTATAGTCAGATTTCGTGATAACGCCTTCTGGCTCTAATGTGCCAAAAACATGGCCCACATAAGCACGATCAGGTGTGTTGGTTGCGGATTGGATATGTTTGACAATATCCCTGGTAACACCCATGAAAAAATCGCAAGACTGGTAATACTTCAGATCGTAATAACCACCAAACCAACCCAGCACAGGCATCTCGGTTTGCTGTGGCGTAAAGCTTGCGGCCCTGTTCATCCAGGCATGGATTATATCGGGCTTCTCCCGCTTTATTATCGTGTTAATTTTGGCCTTTTGAAACCATTTGAGCATGGGATGGAAGCTCAGGAAGTCATGCTCAAGCTGACAATCCTCAACCAGTTTTATGAACGCTGGATAGGGTCGACAAATCACATATTGGTCGATGCCAAGGGTGGCAAGTGCTCGAATTGTGTCAACGGCGCACGACTCGGCACCGCCCTGTTTTGCCCCGGCAATGATGTGGATAATTTTCATTGGCCTCTCTGTTATTTTTGCCCGTTTTTCACCGCAGCATTAACTCGCAATTCCTCGACGTAAAATTGCCGCATCGCGGCGCATAACACCATTTCAAGCGCGGTCAAACGAGATCCCGAAAATGGTCAAGGTGAGTGCGATACCATTCGATTGTTTCAGGCAAAAAATCATCTAAGTTGCGCGTTGGCTCCCACTGAAACTCCCGCGTCATATCTGAACTATCGGCTGGGTAAATCGTGTCATTTATCAACCGGTCTTTTTCGAAGGAAATATAATCATCCAGCTGCAGATAGCTGCCAATTTTTTTCGCAATTTCCAAATTTGAAAAGGCTTGGTGGTGTCCAATGTGATAAATATGACTTTGGCTGGCGTTCTCTGCCAGAAGACAAATAGCCATCGCGGCATCTTTTACCCAAAGGTAACGGCGACGAGCCGAGCCATCACCGTGTAGGGTAAATTTTTTGTTCAACAGCCCAAGCACAGAAAAACGTGGGATGATATTATTGATAAATTGCCCGGGTCCAGCGATATTGTTTGACCGTAACGTTGTGATGACCAATTCCGGGTGCATTTTTTGATATGCGCTAACAATCATGTCTGCTGCCGCTTTTGATGCGCTGTAGGGATTAGCCGGGTCCAGCAATCGTACATCAACAATCTTGTCGGTTGATCCGTAAACCTCATCGGTGCTCATCACAACCAGTTTTCTGACGCCTTTATTGACACAGGCTGCGAGCAAACTATGGATACCAACAACATTAGAAATAGTTGTTTCAACAGGGTTCTTGAAGGCAACATCGACATGCGACTGTGCAGCGAGATGTATAACAATATCGTCAGGCAGCAACGCTTTTTCCATGAGCTGTGGATTGCTAATGTCCATGTAAAAATGCTGTGCTTCCTTGTTCAGGAATTCACTATCCACTATTTTTCGATTTGTGATTTTGTCGATAATCGCAACCTTTCCGCCTCTCGATTGCAATAGATTTACGACGTGAGAGCCGATGAAGCCGCAGCCGCCCGTTACAACATATCTCATTTTTGCCAGAACCCCTTGAATGCTCGTGGAGCAGACAATAGCCACCCCAAACAAATTTTGCTATTGAATACTTTTGCGAATGACGACCTTTGTAACCATGGCTTAGCGCAGACCCAACTGAGGCCGCCGATGGTCAATTTGTTGGGTAGGGGTTTGCGGCAGTGCATTTATAGTTGGATGTAGACTGATTTGATTTCGCTGTAGGCATCCAGTGTGGCGGCGCTGTTTTCGCGTCCAAATCCGGATTGTTTTGCGCCGCCAAACGGCAGCCCTGGTGGTAATAGATTATAGCTGTTTACCCAGACATTGCCGGACTCGAGCGCATTTGCAACCCGGTGCGCCCGTCCAAGGTCTTTGGTCATTACTCCCGCCCCAAGGCCGAAATCAGTATCATTAGCGCGCCGGACAGCTTCGTCTTCATCGTCAAAGATCAGCACTGACATCACCGGCCCAAAAATTTCTTCGCGAACGACGCGCATATCGTCGGTGCAATTGGTTAATATGGTCGGCTGCATGAAATAGCCATTCTCAAAGCCCTGCGGCTGCAATTGCTGGCCGCCGGTTGCGATGGTTGCCCCTTCGCTGGCACCGATTGCAACATAGTCCAACACCTTGGCAAGATGGCGCGCCGAGATCAGCGCCCCCATCTGGATGTCTCTGGCCATTGGGTCGCCAACGCGCAGAGCCTCGGCCTTGGCGGTAAGTGCGGCAATAAAATCATCGGCGATAGACCGTTGCACAAACACCCGCGTTGCGTTCGAGCATACCTCACCAGCCGTGTAGAAATTTGCGTCAAGCGCGGTTTGAACCGCGAGGTCAAAATCGCAATCATCAAATACCAGCAAAGGCGATTTGCCGCCAAGCTCGAGTGTGATCCTTTTCAATGAATGCGCTGACTGGCTCATGATCATCCGTCCGGTTTCAACGCCGCCGGTCAGCGATATTTTGGCAATGCCTGGATGCGCGCAGATCGCGGCACCAATATCAGCATCGCCGTGAATGATCTGAAACAACCCGTTGGGTAGACCGGCTGCCTGCAGCAATTCAGCAACCCGTTGCGCAACGAAAGGTGTCTCCTCGGATGGCTTTAAAATAAAGGCATTGCCGGCGGCCAGCGCCGGTGCCGATTTCCAACAGGCAATCTGCATCGGATAATTCCACGCCCCAATACCGGCGCAGACGCCAAGTGGAACCCTCACGCTATAGCCGATGGCATTGTCCCATTTGTTGAAATCACCATTTTGCGCAGTGATACAGGCGGCAAAATAATCAAACGCATCAATGCCGGATGGTACATCGCCGCTTACCGCCTCGCTGAACAATTTGCCAACATCGCGTACTTCTAAATGAGCCAGTTCGTCATTGGCTTCACGCATCAGACTAGCGGCGCAGTGTAGAATTTTTGCGCGTTCAAACGCATCGGTTTTTGCCCATGAAACCTGTGCTTGTTGCGCTACCTCTACCGCCCGATCAAGCATCTCGCCGGATGCAGGCTCAATATGGGCGATCACCTCTCCAGTGGCAGGATAGCGCTTTTCAATGACCGGAAGATTGCTGTTTACCGGTTTGCCACCAATAAGTGACTGACAGATTTGCATGATTAATTTCCCTGCCTTCTTCGCTGGCTCGTCCTGTTGGGCTGGCACATATGATGGTTCCATCGCCTTTGATGCCTAGCATAAGCAAAAATCATAATCGCGGAAATCATAAAAATAATTTGATCTGGTCGGCCGGAATGAGGCAGTTTTGATGTGAGTAACCGGTAAATTTGCGAATCCGTTTAACGGACTGGGGGGCACCAATGTCTCAAATAATCGTTGATATTGACGAGGCGCGCCGCGATCTTGCGGCAATTTTTCGCTGGTCGGCACGCGAAGCAATGCATGAGGGCATCGCTAATCACTTTTCCTATGCAGTCTCGGATGATGGCCAGATTTTTCTTATGAACCCTTATGGGGTCCATTTCTCAAAAATGCGGGCCAGTGATCTGTTGTTGCTTGATGCGCGAAAAACCCCGTCTGATTATGGTGAAACGGTTGATCCGACAGCATGGTGGATCCATGGGGCGATGCATCGTAACAATCCGCAGGCACGGTGCATCGTTCATTTGCATTCGCATTACGCAACGGCGCTCAGCGCGTTAAAAGATCCGAGCCTTTTGCCGGTCGATCAAACCAGCTGCCGGTTCTTTAACCGTGTTGCGGTTGACATCGGTTTTGACGGTATGGGACTGGATGACGAGGCTGAGCGGCTGTCGACCATTCTTGGCAACAAGCGTATGGTGATGATGGGCAATCATGGCTTCATGACAGTTGCCGAGTCCCCCGCCTTGGCATTTGATCTCGCATATTATTATGAGCGAGCTTGTAGGACTTATTTAACGGCGAGAGCATCGGGTTTGGAGTTATCTGTGCTACCTGACACGATTGCTGAGAAAACTGCAAAACAATGGGAAATTCAGGATCGAACCGTTGACCAGCATTTGAGGGCAATCCGCACAATTCTGGACGACGAGGAGCCGGAATATCGTAGTTAATTAAATCAAAAAACCTCACAAACTGCAGAGTATCCAAACGGTTTAAGAGTTAATGAATGACCGAGGCGCCATCTGTCACAAAGATGTCGTCTACTGGACATTCTAATTGGAGTGATGTTAGCATCAACAAAACATACAAAAAATACCCTTGGGAGGGATAATTATGAAGAATATTTTAATTGCCTCAGCGGTTGCTGTTGGAACAATTCTAGGGATCAGTGGGCAGGCATCTGCATCATGTGGGGCTTTGTCAATTGCAGAGATGAATTGGGCCTCCGCACAGCTACTGGCCAATGTCGATAAAATTATTTTAAGTAAAGGATACGGGTGTGAAGTTAGCATTGTTCCGGGTGATACGATGCCGACTTTCACTTCGATGAACGAAAAAGGAGTGCCTGACGTTGCGGGTGAAATGTGGATCAATGCGGTAGCCATTCCTCTTGAAAAAGCAAAATCTGAAGGACGGCTCCATACTGTTTCCGACCCAATTACAGGACTTGGTGAGGGGTGGTGGTTGCTTCCTCATACATTAGAAAAGCATCCTGAGTTAAAAACAGTTCAAGATATTTTGAAACGCCCTGATCTGTTTCCTCACCCCGAAGATCCTACCAAGGGTGGTTTCCATACTTGCCCGTCAGGTTGGGGTTGTCAGCTAGCAAATGCAAATCTGTTTCGCGCGTTCGAAATGGAAAAAAAGGGTTGGCGCCTGGTTGACCCGGGTTCAGCCGCTGGCCTCGACGCGTCAATTGCAAAGGCCTCAGACCGCAAGCAAAATTGGTTTGGATATTATTGGTCGCCAACCTCAATCGTTGGAAAATACAGTTTGAACATGATGGATTTTGGGATTCCATTTGCTGGTAAAGATAATTGGGATAACTGCATAGTGAAGCCTGAGCAGGAATGTGCTGATCCTAAGCCATCATCCTGGACAAAGTCAGAAGTAAACACAGTTATTTCTGATGATTTCAAAAAACGCGCTGGTTCAGCTGTTAGTGATTATTTTGGAAAAAGAATTTTTCCAGGCCCAATCATGAACGCGACACTTTCGTATATGGCAGATCAACAAGCTACTGGTGAAGATGCTGCTATTGAATTTCTGCTAAAGCACGAAAACATATGGAAAAATTGGGTTAGTGCTGATGCCGCTAAAAAAATCAAAGCTGGCCTCTAAGGTTATCATCTAAAGTAAATGAACGTCTGCTGGTTTTTACTGGCAGACGTTTTATCATTTTTCCTGAAAGGCGCTGATATGGAATTTTTCAATGAATTTCCAGAGATGGGGCGTAGCGATCTTCGCGATTTCAAGAAAGCCATAGATTTTGGGTTCCGAAGCTTCTCACGCGCGTATGGTGATGCGCTTGAGAGTTTTTTTGACCCGTTGTTGCAGTTTATGATTTGGTTTGAGAAGCTTCTGATCAATTCTCCTTGGCCAATTATTCTGGCTGTAATTGCTTTGCTGTCTTGGCTTGGCTCGCGGAGTTGGAAGCTAGTCTTTGGATCAGTCGCCTGTTTCATTGTTATTGGCTATTTTGGCATGTGGGAAAACACTATGGCCACATTAGCTATCATTTCAGTTGCGACTTTAGTGTGCATCGGCCTCGGTATTCCTCTAGGTATCTGGATGGCAAAGTCAAACCGTGTTCAGGCGACTATTACTCCCGTGCTTGATGTAATGCAGACGATCCCAAGTTTCGTTTACCTGATCCCTGTGGTGATGTTACTGGGCATTGGTAAAGTGCCTGGATTGATTGCTGTTTGTATCTATGCAGCACCGCCGATCGTCCGTCTGACCAATCTTGGCATCAGGCTTGTTGATGAGGAGGTACTTGAGGCGTCTGACGCGTTTGGCGCGAATTACAAGCAACGGCTATGGGGGGTTCAGATTCCACTGGCGCTACCGAATATTTTTGCTGGGGTAAACCAGACAATTATGATGGCGCTGGCGATGGTCGTGATTGCATCAATGATTGGTGTTCGCGGTCTTGGTGTGCCAGTTTTGCAAGCAGTCTCGAACCAATATCTTGCGCTTGGCTTGATGAACGGTTTGGCCATTGTTGCCATCGCGATCATTTTTGACCGTGTCTCACAAAAATATGGCGAGCGATTGCAGGCCTATCGCAAAGGAAATGGTAATGGCTGATACCAAAATTGAAATCAGAAATCTTTATAAGGTTTTTGGCAGTAACCCTGAAGCTGCGATGAAACATGTTCATGCTGGCTTGAGCAAGCAGGAGTTGCTTGATCAGCATGGTCATGTCCTCGGTCTCCGTGACATTAATATAAAGATCAAGCCAAAGCGCATTCAGGTGATTATGGGCTTGTCTGGGTCTGGAAAATCTACCCTAATCCGGCATATCAACCGGTTGATTGAGCCAACTGAAGGCGAAGTGATTGTCGATGGGGAGGACATCTTGGCGATGTTGGCGGATGAATTACGCGAATTCCGTCGGCATAAGGCATCCATGGTGTTTCAGCGTTTTGGGCTTTTACCGCATCGTACGGTATCGCAGAATGTTGCCTATGGTCTGAGCATTCAGGGTATTGGCGAGGCTGAGGCCGTTGAGCGCAGCCAGCGCTGGATTGAACGGGTGGGGTTGGCTGGGTTCGAACAGCATTTTCCGGCGCAGCTATCAGGCGGGATGCAACAGCGTGTTGGCCTTGCCCGTGCGCTTGCAACTGACGCCGAGATCTTGCTGATGGATGAGGCCTTCTCAGCGCTCGATCCCCTGATTCGTACCGATATGCAGAACATTCTTCTCGATCTTCAGGAAGAACTGCATAAAACTATTGTCTTTATCACCCATGATCTGGATGAGGCGCTGCGGATTGGCGATGAAATTTCGATCCTGCGTGATGGTGAGGTGATTCAGCAAGGTGACCCGCAATCGATCATCATGCGTCCTGCCGATGATTATATTTCTGACTTTATCAAGGATATTAATCGCGGCCGTGTACTCGAGGTGCGCTCTATAATGGAAAAGACAAACCGTGCGACGGGGCCTAAAATGGGCATGAAAACGCCGCTTGAGGATGCCTTGCAACAACTGGTCGGTGCGGGCAAGGATAGTGGGGCGGTCACTGGCGAAGATGGCAAAACAATTGGCAAGATCACAATGGCAAATGCCATAGCAGCGATGGCACGTCCTGATCGCGAAATAGAAGGGCAACGTTACAAGTGAGTACTCAAGAGATTGGCCTTGATAACATCTATGACCTTGCAAAAAAGGTTATGCTGGCAAACGGATGTGATACCGCAAATGCAGAAGCGCTGGCGGATATTGTCTGCCGCGCCGAACGGGATGGGTCGCATTCGCACGGGTTATTTCGAATTCCGGGATATGTGAAGGCACTGCGTAGCGGCAAGGTTGATGGTAAAGCTAAACCGACGATAAAACATCTGACGCCGGCGATCATTCAAGTTGACGGTCACGGTTGTTTTGCGCCGCTGGCACAGGCGGTTGGCCTACCCATACTGGCTGAGGCGACAACCCAAATTGGTATCGCAGCCTTGTCGCTCGTCGGGGTTCATCACTTCGCCGCATTATGGCCGGAAACCGAATATCTGGCGGATCGCGGGCTGGTAGGCATCGCCTGTACCGCCTATATGCCAGCAGTGGCACCAGCCGGGTCAAAAGAGGCGCTTTTTGGCACAAACCCGCTGTCATTTGCATGGCCGCGTCCGGGTCATAATCCGGTTGTGTACGATATGGCGACAGCTTCGATGGCGATGGGTGATGTGCAGATTGCGGCGCGTGATGGCCGTGAGGTGCCGCTTGGAACAGGACTTGACGAGCATGGCGAGCTGACCACTGATCCGGCGGCGATTGCCAAGGGTGTGTTATTGCCATTTGGTGGCTATAAAGGCTCTGCGATTGCTCTGATGGTCGAGCTTTTGGCGGCTGGCATGACTGGTGAGCAGTTCAGTTTTGAGGCACGCGAAACAGATAATAAGGATGGTGGGCCGCCGCGCGGCGGTGAATTGGTGATCGGGCTATCGCCAACGGTTATTGCCGGCGAAGGTTGGCAGGATCATGTCGAGGGGTTTGTGCAGAAAATGTTGGCAATTGAGGGCGTCCGTATGCCAGGGGCAAGACGCCATAAAAACCGGCTTGATACGGGGCCGCGGCAGATCAATAGCGCCCTTCTTGAGACCATCAACAGTCTGCTCTAACCGCAGGATAATCCAGGCATAAAAAAAGACGCTGATAGGACAGCGTCTTTTTTGTTTTGATCTTGTTGAAAAGAAGGTCTTTTAAATGCGCGTTAGCCTAGCTGTGGGCCAGCTGCAACCAGCGCCTTGCCAGCGTCAGTGTCATTAAATTTCTCAAAATTATCGACAAACAGGCCGCCAAGATGGCGGGCACGCTTTTTCCACTCTGCCGTATCATCATAGCTTGAGCGTGGATCCAAGACTGTTCTGTCAAGCCCGGCCAGTGTTTTTGGCATTCTCAAATTAAATATTGGCAGGGTTTCGGTTTCGGCATTTTCAAGCTCGCCGTCGAAAATCGCGTTGATCAAGGCCCGTGTGTTGGCCAATGAGATACGCTTGCCTTGGCCGTTCCAGCCAGTATTGATCAAAAAGGCCTTGGCGCCCGCATTGCGCATACGGTTGTTTAAAACCTCGGCATAAACCGTTGGATGCAGGGTTAAGAAAGCGGCGCCAAAACAGGCCGAAAAGGTCGGCTGATGTTCGGTCATACCGCGTTCCATACCGGCCATCTTTGCGGTAAAGCCAGAAAGGAAGTGGTATTGCGTTTCCGCATCATCAAGGATGGAAACAGGCGGTAAAACACCGAACGCGTCGGCGGTCAGGAATAGCACATGCTTGGCGTGCCCTGCTTTTGATACCGGCTGAACAATGTTGTCAATATGATAGATTGGATAGGATACGCGGGTGTTCAAGGTCAGGCTGGTATTACTGAAATCAACCTTGCCATCGGCGTCGACCATCACGTTTTCCAGCAACGCATCGCGGCGGATCGCGCGGTAAATTTCTGG
>JADHOR010000020.1 GCA_016778895.1 Candidatus Puniceispirillum sp. | reverse complement strand
AGCAGAAGCTGAGGCAGGCAATTTGGCCAAGGCGTCTTGGGTACGATGCACCGATGGCATCAATGATGCGGTTGCGCGCACCAGTGCCATCGTCGGCAAAAGAGCGGCAAAAATCAGAACATAACGCCCACCGGTTATCCATTCATCATTATCGGGGAAATGATCGAGCAACGCCCAGCCAACAACAACCAGCATCAGCAGGATCAGCACCGAGTCACGGCGAAGGCGTGACAGGGTTAATACTGTAAAGGCGATAAAGGCAAAAACTCCCAGATGAACAATTTCGATATATTTGGTACCGGTCGTAACCTGCAAAAGTGCCGCCATCCATGCCACGCATAATAGGCCAAGGCGGATATGGGCCAAAATTGGCATTAATTTTTTGCGCATATAAAACCGACTGCCCTATCCAGAACTATTATCAACCCAGCCACACTTCTAATCCCCATTGTCTCGATTTGTCATAACCTAGCTAATCTCAAATTAACATAACAAAGCCGGCTCTAGTGATCGGCTTCGGCCGCCGCGAGCGCTTCTTCGGCGTCAAGCCATGCCTGCTCCGCCGCGGCCAGCGCATCATCGATTGTGGCAAGCTGGCTGGACAAGCTGGCAATCGCCGCGGCATTGTCACTGTCGTAAAAGCCCGGACGCGCCATCTGACGCGCGATCATATCTTTATCCGCAGCAAGCGTGACCATGGCTTTTTCACATTGCTTCACCGCCGCCCGAAGCTGGCTGGTATTTTGGCGGCGCAAACGGCCGGGCGACTGAGGTTTTCCCGCTGGTTTTTGGTCCGGATTGCCGGCATCATCACGCGCCACACGCGCCGCTCCACTCGTCCCACGCCGCGCCAGCAATTGTCGCTGATAATCGGCCATATCACCATCAAAGGCTTGTACCACACCATCTTGTACAATCCATAATTGATCAGCAATCATTTCCACCAGATGCGAATCATGGCTGACAAGGATGATCGTTCCCTCATAGACGTTCAAAGCCTGCACCAATGCCTCGCGGCTTTCAATATCAAGATGGTTTGTCGGCTCGTCGAGGATAAGAATATGCGGCGCATCAATTGCCGCCATCGCCATCAGCAAGCGCGCCTTTTGCCCCCCCGACAGACGCTCGACCGGGTTATCGACAATATCGGCGTCAAACCCTGCGCCGCCGAGGCGTGCCCGCAATTTAGTCGGTAATTCTTTTGGCCGCAGGCGTTGCATATGCTGATAAGGGCTCTCGCCAGCAACTAGTTCATCCAGCTGATGCTGGGCAAAAAACCCGATACGCAATTTCCCTGATTTCTTGATCTGGCCCGATAGCGGTTGCAGCCTGCCCGCGAACAATTTTGACAAGGTCGATTTGCCCTCGCCATTTGCACCCAGAAGAGCAATTCGGTCATCTGCATCAAGACGTAAATCCAGCTTGCGCAGAACCGGCTTTTGATCATAGCCAACCGCAACATCATCAAGCACCAGCAACGGCGGTGGCAATTCTTCTGGAGTTGGAAAGCGGAACGAGGCTACAGCCTGCTCTGATAGTGCTAATACCGGCTGCATTTTTTCCAGTTGTTTGAGGCGTGACTGGGCCTGGCGCGCCTTCGACGCCTTATAGCGGAACCGATCGACAAATGACTGGATATGTTTGCGCTGGGCATCTTGTTTACGCGCCATCGACTGCTGCTGTTCGAGCTTCATCCGGCGTTCAGTATCAAACTGCTCATAGCTGCCAGTATAATAGGCGAGTTTTCGGTCAGTTAAATGCAGAATGCCAGTGACCGACCGGTTTAATAATTGTCGGTCATGCGAGATCACGAGAACTGTATGGCGATATTTTGCCAGAAACGCCTCAAGCCAGACTGCACCTTCAAGGTCAAGATAGTTCGTTGGCTCATCCAGCAGCAAAAGATCGGGCTGAGAAAACAACACTGACGCCAGCGCGACACGCATTCGCCAACCGCCTGAAAATTCATGGCAGGGGCGCGCCTGTGCTTCATTGTTAAACCCAAGACCAGACAATATTGACGCCGCCCGCGCTTCAGCCGAATAGGCATCAATATCTCCAAGGCGGGCGTAAATATCGGCAATCCGGTCAGGATCAGTGGCGGTATCTGCCTCAGCTAGCAACCGGGCGCGCTCCCCATCAGCCGCCAGAACAGTTTCAAGAAGGCTGATATTACTCGCTGGCGCTTCTTGATCAACGCCACCGATACTGAATTGCTGAGGATAGTCAATCTCACCGGAGTCTAGCGCCCATTCACCGCGGATCAACCTGAACAGCGAGGTTTTCCCGGTGCCGTTCCTGCCGACGATCCCAACCTTGTGACCGGTTGGGATGACCGCCGAAGCATTTTCAAAAAGCGGTTTTCCCTCAATGGAAAATGACAGATTCTGGAGTTTTAGCATGGGTCAGACTGGTGCCTTGGAAGCGATCGTTTGTAAATGATATGCGTTGCCATCGGTCAAAGAAAGTTTATCCGGTGAGCCTTACCCCTTCGATCGCTTCCCAATAGGGCGCCTTACCGTATAGCCCCGAGATAAAATCGACAAAAACGCGGGTTCGTTTTGGCAAGTTCGTGGTTTTCGGATAAACGACGAAAATATCAAACCCGCTCCAGCGATATTCTGGAAACAGCGGCTGCAGCAAACCTTTGTTTATAGCCTCAAAATGCAGAAATGTGGGCAAGGAAACAATGCCCAACCCAGCAATCGCAAGGTCGCGCAAGACATCGCCATTGTTAGCCGACATACGCGGCGTTATGTGCAGGCTGCCAGCCTTTCCATCCAGCCCGACATAGCCCCAATCATGCGGGCTGCGATCATTCGCATAAACCAGCGCCGGCATTTTCGCCAGATCACCAGGATGGTTTAGCTGCGGCCATTGCGAAATCAGGCTTGGCGCAGCAGCAGGCAAAACGCTAACCGATGAGATTTTTTTGGCGATGAGGCTAGAGTCGCTTAGATTGCCAATGCGAATTGCCAAATCGAACCCTTCGGCGATCATATCCACCCGCTTGTCACTCAAATCCAGTTCAATATGGATGTCGGGATGTGCGTGCATGAATTGTGCAATGGCGGTCGACATATGTGCGATGCCAAAAGACAGCGGCGCGCTGATCCGCAAACCACCACTTAGCGCCCCGCCCGCATTTTTTACCTCCTGCTCGGCATCCTCTAGTGTTGCCAAGACGGATTTTGCCCGTTGATAAAACAGCTGGCCAGTTTCATTCAAAAAAAGCCGCCGCGTCGAGCGCTGGATTAGCGCGGTGCCGAGGCGCACCTCAAGATCACGCAATCGCCGGCTAACTGCAGAGACCGCAATACCCATACGATCCGCGGCCTGCGTCAAGCTCCCAGTCTCCACAATCAAAATAAATGCGCGAAGTTCTTCGATCTGGCTCATGCGCTGAATATAATTTATTTTTCTACTAATTAGAAATATATTTTTCGTTAAGCCCTATTTATTTCTAAACTAAGAAAAATTATAACATAGTCGCCGCGGGAGACCTCCCCCCTCCCTCGGCGATCCTCCTAACCCCGGTCTGCCTTTGATACCAAAGACCAAAGCAGCGGTTTTGCCTGATGAGCGAAGAAAAAACGGTAATACTGAGAGTTGACTCGAGCATGCGCCAGCATGGCTCGGTCAGCCGTGAGCTAGCTGAATATGTCGTTGCTCAATTGCGGGCCGATCTTCCTGACAGTGAAATCGTGTGGCGCGATCTAAAATCAGGGGTCGGGCACGTCAATAGCGCGTGGCGCGATGCCAGTTTAGGCTCGCCCGCAACACGATCAGGTGAAGACCGTGCGTTGCTTGCCCAATCAGATGCGCTTATCGCCGAGGTTGAGCGCGCTGACATCATGGTGTTTGCGGTACCAATCTATAATTTTAGTATTCCAGCTGCCCTGAAAGCATGGGTCGATATGGTTTGCCGCGACAATGTCGATGGCGCAACCGCGACATTCTCGGGTGGTCGCGAACGGCAAAAGCAGGCTATCGTCATCATGACATCAAACCATACACGTGCTGGCGCCGACGATGAATTTGCTACTGCATTTCTGCAATTCATCTTGCGTTTCATCGGCTGTACCAACGTGAACATGATTGACGTGACCGGGCTAGCAAATGACAGAGCTGACATCATTCGTGCCGCTCAGGAAAAGATCGAGACCGTCTGCAAAGCGACTGTATCCCGTAACATCTCAGCTGCCGCCGAATAGGGCTCTTGCCGCTGCCGCCATGCGCAGATAGACTTTTTTCTATAACAAATCTCATTTAGTGCCATCGATGCTGCGGCTTATGCTGCCGCTCAGGTCACGAATCACGTTGCGGATTATATGACGATTTGCGTGAAGATTTGGCAGGATTGTCATTACTGTGACTGAAATAGATTGGTAGGAACAGATCGGTGGCGAAAACCATAAGTCAGGTCAAAATCGAAGCCAGTTGGAAAGACCAACTTGCGGCAGAGTTTGCCGCCGATTACATGACCAAATTAAGCCAGTTTCTTCGCGATGAAAAAGCCGCCGGCAAACGCATTTATCCACCAAATAGCGAGATCTTTGCTGCCTTTGACATGACCCCGTTTGCCAAGGTCAAGGTGATCATACTCGGTCAAGACCCCTATCACGGGCCGGGTCAGGCGCATGGCCTCAGCTTTTCAGTTCGCCCAGATATCACGCCGCCACCATCCTTGGCGAACATTTATCGGGAAATGGCCAGTGATCTGGGCTTAGCAAGGCCAACGCATGGGAACCTCGAGGCATGGGCGCGGCAGGGTGTTTTGCTGTTGAACTCCAGCCTGACAGTCGAGGATGGCAGGCCCGGCTCGCATAGCGGCAAGGGCTGGGAGGGTTTTACCGATGCGGCAATCGCGGCACTTAATGTGGCACGCGACAATCTGGTATTTATTCTTTGGGGACGAAAAGCCCAACAAAAAGGGGCGAGGATTGATCGACAGCGTCATCTGGTAATCGAGTCGGCGCATCCATCACCATTGGCGGCGCATAATGGCTTTTGGAATAGCCGTCCCTTTTCCCGCACGAATGATTATCTCTGCGCCCATGCAATCACGCCAATCGACTGGACGCTCTAGCGCAATGATCGGCAGCAACGCCTGCGGTTATTTTTTTAAGGAGCCAAAGCGATCATTAATCTATAAGCTAAAAGCCTGGGCGCTGGGGCTATAGAAACCAAACCCGGAAAATATATGCTGCAACTTGTCGTTGCCGGTTGCGAACAAGGACTGATTCACCCCATGCAAGATAACCCGCGCCTAGGCATTATCATGATGATTGCCACGACGGTTGTCTTTTCTATACAAGACGGCATTTCAAGATATCTGGCTGAAAATTACAACGTCATTACCGTTGTTACGATCCGCTATATGTTTTTCATGGCTTTTGTTCTCGCCTATAGTGCGAGCCAAGATGGCGGCATCCGAAAAATTGCCAGAAGCCCCCAATTGCTCGTGCAAATAGGGCGCGGCCTTTTACTTGCCGGCCAGATATGTGTTGCCATTTTAAGTTTTAGCAGGGTTGGATTGGTGAATTTTCACGCGGTTTTTGCCAGCTACCCGCTCATGGTCATGGCACTGTCGGTGCCGGTTCTTGGCGAGTCGGTGGGCTGGCGACGCTGGTTGGCGGTCTGTATTGGTTTTTGCGGCGTGTTGTTAATTTTACGACCAGGCACGGAAATGTTTGGCAGTGCCAGCATCCTGCCCGTTCTGGCCGCCTTTATGATGGCGGTTTATGGAATCCTGACCCGCTATGCAGCACGGCGGGATGCAGCACTTACCAGTTTTTTCTGGACAGCGATTGCGGGCGGTATCGCTATGCTGGCAATCGGGCCATTTTTCTGGTTACCGCCCGTTGGCACTGATTGGTACTGGATGGGGTTGTTATGCCTAACCGGCACTGGCGGGCATTATTTGCTGATCAAGGCGCTAGACGCCGCTAAGGCATCAACCATTCAACCTTTTGCCTATTTGCAATTGGTATTTGCCTCAAGCATCGGGATATTGGTGTTTGATGACAGCCTCGATCCGATGTTGATTGCCGGCAGCGCAATCATTGTTGGCTCGGGTCTGTTTGCCTTGCAACGCGAGCGCCAGGCAAAACAAACCTGAGGCAGACCCTGACTTGCCGCTTTAGACGCATCCCGATAAAGTGATCTAGCCAGATTGGCCAGCCGGGCGTGGCGCCGAGACACCAACGGTCATCCAGCAATCCTTAAACTGACCCGACGCAACCTTTTGAACAACCCACGAAAAATAGAGAATTTCGCCATTGTTGGTTTCCATCAGCACATCAAACTGGCGCCATGCTTCGCCATCACTTGTCAGGCCTGATGCCGCTCTGGAACCGGTTTGGATGCTGTGCGATTTATGGTTTAGCAGGGCTGCATAGCCGGGCCCCTTCAACATCATCCGAAATCGCGGGAAAGGGCCGGTTATCTTGCGGTTTTGCGGATGCGCAAAGCTCCATGTCTGGCGGATGCCATAATCACGCTCAACGAGGTCATTATGCTTTAGCCCCATAAGCTGAATAGCCACCACCTCTTCCGGCGCGATTGACGGGTCCGGCCGCACCAGATCAGTGGCAGATGCCGCCATCGACAGCAAACAGGTGATCATCCCAAAAATGCCGTTCAGAACATATCGATGAAGGCCATGATAATAACGCATTCTTTCTCCAATCCCATGACTGCCAGTTGCGAATAGAAGGATGACAACTTATCTCTAATATTGCAAATGCGGTATCGCGCGGCAGGTTGCCGTGCTTTTGAGCAAAGGTGAAAATGCAATGAATATTGTCATTCAAGGCGCCGGGCGTGGCATCGGCCTTGCTCTTGCACATCACGCGCTGGCGAACGGTGCAACACATCTCTTACTAACGGCGCGCAACCCTGAACAATCAGTCGGCTATAAAGAATTGCCCCCATCAGCCAAAATCAGCTGGTTCGCGATGGATTTTCTCGACCCGGACAGCATTGCCATTGCCGGTGACGCCATCTTTGCCAGCCAACCCAAGCCTGACCGTATAATTACCACCGCCGGCGTTCTGCATGACGGCGGCCTGCAGCCAGAAAAGCGGCTTGGCGCACTATCTGCTGATGCTATGCTGCGGCTTTATCAGATCAATGCGATGGGACCAGTGCTCTTTTTCAAATCCTTATGGCCTGCCCTACGGCGCGCCCATCCGGTGGTTGCGGCCAGCATTTCTGCGCGAGTTGGATCAATTTCGGATAATCGACTTGGCGGCTGGTACAGCTATCGCGCCAGCAAGGCTGCCTTGAACCAGTATCTTCGCACGATGTCGATCGAGCTTGCCCGCTATAACCCCTATGCAGCCGTTGTTACCTTGCATCCGGGCACTGTTGCGACCAATTTATCTGCACCGTTCCGCAGCCAGCTTGCCACAGGTCAATTACAAAGCCCGGAAGAATGCGCAGCCCGCCTATGGGCGGTTCTGGATCAACTCTTGCCCGATGATAGCGGCGGCTTTTTTGCCTATGACGGCCAGCCAATCCCCTATTAAACCGGCGCTAATCAGCCTTCGGCGCATCCGCGGCAATCCGGCCACGAAGCGTTAGTGGCAATTGCGCCAACATAAATAAAACGCTGGCAGGCGCCGCGACAAAGGTTTTAAACGCTACCCAATCAGCATCACTGGCGTTGCGCCAAACGATCTCATTGGCAATTGCAAGACACAGAAAGAACAGCCCCCATCGCCGGCTTAGTAAAAACCAGGTTGCTGTGTTCAGTTGAAACTGCGTGCCAAAAAACTCACGCATCATGGCGCGCCCAAGCAATAGGCCGCCAAGCAGCACAGTAGCAAAAATACCATTAAACAGAGTTGGCTGGATCTTAATAAAAATAGCTGCATTGAAATAAAGCGCTGCCAGTGTCATGCCGCCAGACAATAATAGTGAAAACAGAGCAAATCGGGCCAAACGCCGGGTTTGTATCCAGTTCAGCGCCATAACCAGCGCCCCAAGCACAACCGAAATTACCGCCGCCACAAATAATCCGTAAAACTCATATCCCAGGAAAAATCCGGCAAGCGGTAAAATCTCCAGAAAGAAAGATACAAGCTTCATTGGCGGATAAGATGCCATCGCCAGCCCAGGCCCTTACTGGGCAATCCATTGTTCAACGTCTAGCGGGCCAACCGCTGCCGCCGCCTTACCGCGCAGGAACACAATTGTTACCGAACCAATTTCAACGCCGAACTTGCTGACATAGGCACGGTTAATCGCGATATCCTCACTTTGCCGATAAATCCAATCGTCGAAATGGACATCCATTTTACTGCCTGCCATTTCAAGGCTAACATCATATTGCCAATTCAGCCCATTGCCCGCGATGCGCCCGCTCGCACGGCCATCAACATCATCAGCCCTGCCTTCATACCGGAATGTGCCATCTTCGACACGACCAAGATTATCAATCGTCCAGATGCGTGATGCTTTTTCACCATCCTCATATAAAAAGGTCTCATCAAGCACTAGCCGGTTGCCTGTGACAGTACCTTCTAGGTTGACTCTGAATTGCCGTCGCAGATTGCCAAACCGGTCTTCAAAAATACCAAGAGCGATCGTCTCGCCGGCAAAAAAATCTTCCAGCACCAACGATGGCCGGCGTTCTAAAAGATGGGTGACGTCCTTTCGCGCACAGGCAGACAAGCCGGCAAAGACACCAATTAATA
Source organism: Candidatus Puniceispirillum sp. (assembly GCA_016778895.1). Taxonomy (GTDB): domain Bacteria; phylum Pseudomonadota; class Alphaproteobacteria; order Puniceispirillales; family Puniceispirillaceae; genus UBA3439. The sequence continues at coordinate 24,578 of JADHOR010000020.1, read as the reverse complement.
ATCCCGCAGTCAAGATAAGGCGGACAACCCCAACAATAACTAACGCACCTAAGCTCCGTCTATGCCTTGCCATCTGATCCTCGCAATATTGCCATCGCTGTCTGGTCACTCCAGCTCTGTCGAATATTGTAGCAAATTATTGCTGTCGCTGCTGTTAAATTCTCCGCTGCTGCATTTAGGCGGGTCAATTATCGGGCTAATCGGCGCGATCAAGGCTTTGCAGAAACCGATCGGCATCATGACTAACTGCAGCCTGTTTTTCCGGTGACATCTTATCGAAGCTACGGTAAATCATGCCAAGACGCGGATTACCGCTCAGCTTGGCGCGATGCCGCGCCAAAAAGTCCCAGTAAAGATAGTTAAAAGGACACGCATCTTCGCCAGATTTTTCTGCCACCTTATACCGGCAATTTTTACAGTAATCCGACATCCGGTTTATATAAGCGCCCCCCGCCGCATAGGGTTTGCTGGCAAGATAGCCCCCATCAGCAAACAGCGCCATTCCCGACACATTGGGCAACACCACCCACTCATACGCATCAGCATACACAACCAAGAACCATTCATTGACAGCTTGCGGTGACAAGCCAGAAATCAGCGCAAAATTGCCAAGCACCATAAGCCGCTGGATATGATGCGCATAAGCCAAATCGTGAGTTTGCTTAATTGACTGGCGAAGGCAGTTCATCGCCGTATCTCCGGTCCAGAAAAAATCTGGTAGCGGCCGGTTCGCCTCAAGGAAATTAGCACTCGCATAATCGGGCATTTTCAGCCAGTAAAGCCCGCGCACAAATTCACGCCAGCCCAGAATTTGTCGGATAAAGCCCTCCACTGCATTCAACGGCGCCGCACCCGCATGATAGGCCACCTCAGCCGCACGGATAATTTCCATCGGGCCAAGTAATCCGGCATTAAGATAGAGGCTGATATGGCTGTGATACATCCACGGCTCACCCTCAATCATCGCATCCTGATAGGTGCCAAAGTGCTCCAGTCTTTCCGCAATAAACCGGTCAAGCACGGCCAAGGCTTGATCACGGGTCACGGCAAAATCAAATCCGTCAAGTTGGCCAAAATGATCACGACAGCGCGCCTCGACCAGTGCCAACACCTCAGCCGTAATCGCATCCGGCGCATAGCTGCTTGGCGGCGGGATTGTTAATCCATCCTTTGGCGGCTGGCGATTATCAGCATCATAATTCCACTTGCCGCCGATTGGCTCGTCAGCCGCCATCAGCACATTATAACGACGTCTTAAATCGCGGTAGAAAAACTCCATGCGAAGCGACTTCCGGCCCTCCGCCCATTCGGCAAATTGGTCAAGCCCAAACAGAAATCTTGTATCTGTGCGGATTTCCACCGGCAGACCAAAACGTGCCTGCCACCCGGCCATCTCGTCAGCCAACCGGTATTCCCCTGCGGCGGTTAAGATAATCCGGTCAGGGGTGGATTCGGCAATTGCGGCAGCGACCTCGTCTGCAAGACTGCCCGCATTTTCAGGATGATCAAGCCGCCGATAGCGCACCCTGATGCCCTCGTTTGCCAGCGCTTTGGCGAAATGCCGCATTGCCGAAAACAAAAATGCGATTTTGCGTTTGTGATGTTTTACATAGGTGACTTCGGCCATCACTTCGGCCATCAGCACAATGTCCTGATCTTTATCGATATCTGTCAGGCTAGATAGGTCGCGGCTGAGCTGATCGCCAAGAACAAGGCGAAGCGTTTTCATGAAGCTGCGCGCAATGCTGAAAATGCCGCTAATGCGGCCTCACGTGATGCTTTTACATCGACAATCGGCTTTGGGTAAGTCTCGCCAAGCCGCACGCCAGCCCCGTCCAGCACCGCTGCCGGTGCGTCCCACGGGTTGCACAGATAGGCGTCAGGCATATTCGCCAGTTCGGGCACATAGCGCCGGATATAATGACCATACGGATCAAACTTTGCGCCTTGAGTGATCGGGTTGAAAATGCGGAAAAAAGGTGCCGCATCAGCACCGCAACCAGCAATCCATTGCCAGCTGGCACTATTATTGGCCAGATCAGCATCCACCAGACAATCCCAGAACCAGGCCTCGCCATGATGCCAGTGAAGCCGAAGATTCTTTACCAGAAACGAGCCCACAATCATCCGAACGCGGTTATGCATATAGCCGGCTTGCCATAATTCGCGCATGCCGGCATCAACAATCGGATAGCCAGTCAAGCCCTTTTGCCAGCGTTTCAGAAATGTCGGATTGTCCTGCCAGTCAAAATTATCAAATCGCGGCTGCAGGTTCTTATGCGGCAGGTCGGGGAAATGATATAGCAGCGAATGCGAAAATTCACGCCAGCCAAGCTCAGACAGAAAATGATCACAATCCTGATCCTGACCGATACCAGCATCCATCCGGTCCTTGGCCGCATACCAAACCGCATTTGGTGAAACCTCGCCCCAATGCAGATAAGCCGAAAGCCGCGATACATTGCGCCGCGCAGGGAAATTGCGCCCGTCCTTATAGCCGTCAAGTCCGTCATCTAGAAATGCGCTAAGCCGACCCTGTGCTGCCGCCTCGCCGATATCCCAAACCGCCGCCAACTGATTCTGCCAAGTATGTTGCGGCAACAGCCCAAGCGCATTGATCGCATCTGCACCAGTGCCTACCTCATCAAATCTGGCAATCTTCAAATCTGCTGGCATTGGTAACGGGCGGCGCGGCGGCGGTGCCGAAAGACAACCGCGCCGATAAAAAGGCGTAAAGACTTTATATGGCGTGCCATCGTTTTTCAGCACGTCCCAAGGCTCCCATAATAGCGATCCATTATGGCTGTTTACAGCAATGCCACGCGCGGCAAATTGCGTCTTGATCGCCGCATCGCGGGCTACCCGCCATGGCTCATAAGCGCGGTTCCAATGAATGCCTGCTGCGGCCACCGCTGTCGCCAGCCGGGGCAGAATTTCGGCGGGATCACCGGCCAGCACCACCAGCTTGCCATCAAGCGTTTGATTGAGCGCGTTTAATGAATGTTGCAGCCACCAGCGGCTAGCCGCGCCCATGGAATACGCGCCTGAATTAACATCATCCAGAATATAAACCGGCAGAACCGCGCCTTTGGCTGCCGCTGCCGACAATGCCGGATTATCAGCAAGCCGCAGATCTTGACGAAACCAGTGAATTTGAATTGAACCTGACATCGCACCCTCGATCTTGCCAAATAACACCCGCGCGCGCCGCGCGAAACTCGCACGAACAGCTGTGAGCGATATAGGCGTTAGCAGTGGCAAAAACAAGGCGAGGTCCAAAGCCAGAACCCGCCTTTCACCATAGATAGATTAGCTAGGATCAGCCAGAATGGTCTGCTGCTGCCGACCCAAACCGGCAATGTCTAGCGTCATAACATCGCCATGCCGCAGATATACAGGATCAGGCTTTTGCCCCATGCCAACACCAGCAGGCGTGCCAGTGGCGATAATATCGCCGGGATGCAATGTCATTAGCTCCGATAGATGCGCAATGATCTCGGCCACAGAAAAAATCATATCGGCCGTGCTGCCATCCTGCATCATCTTGCCATTGACCGCCAGCTGCATCGACAGTTTTTGCGGATCAGGTATCGCATCACGGGTAACCAGCCACGGCCCGACAGGGCCATAATGATCGCATGATTTTCCCTTTGTCCATTGACCGGTAAGGTTCATCTGCATATGGCGCTCGGACACATCATTGACGATACAATAGCCGGCCACATGATCCAGCGCGTTTTCCACAGTTACATATTTTGCGCGCGTCCCAATCACCACCGCCAGTTCGATTTCCCAGTCACTCTTGGTTGATCCACGTGGCATGATGATATCATCATCCGGCCCATTGATTGACGATGTTGCCTTCATAAACACAATTGGATGCGCTGGAATTGGCAATCCAGTTTCACGCGCATGATCATGGAAATTCAAACCAATACAGATGAATTTGCCAACGCCAGAGATACAGGGACCAAGCCGTGATGAGCCATCAACCGCAGGTAGGCTGGCCGGAGCCAGCCCCCGCAACCGGTCTAGGCCAGCATCGTTAATTGCGCTGGCATCAATATCAGAAATATGCCCCGACAAATCGCGGAGCACACCCGCCGCATCAATAAGGCCGGGTTTTTCCTGACCGATTTCACCGTAACGAACTAGGCGCATGTTCAATTCCCCCCTTTTGGACAAAATATTAAACTGGGCATCAGCCAGAGGTGACATCGCCGACAAGCCGTTGACGCAACGCATATTTCTGGATCTTTCCGGTTGATGTTTTAGGAATGGACTCAAACCGGAATTCGCTTGGCACTTTATAGCCAGCAAGGTTTTGCCGGCACCACTCACGCAGCTCATCAGGCGTTGCAGTTTTCCCGTCAGCCATCTCGATGAAGGCGCAGGGCGTTTCACCCCATTTTTCATGTGGCATTGCAACCACCGCAACGCTTGCTACCGCCGGATGCTTATAGAGCGCGTCCTCAACCTCGATTGACGAAATATTTTCGCCGCCCGAGATGATGATATCTTTTGATCTGTCTTTTAACTGGACATAGCCGTCCGGATGCACAACGCCTAAGTCACCCGAATGGAACCAGCCACCAGCAAAGGCACGATCGGTCGAAGCGGGATTTTTGAAATACCCCTTCATCACCACATTGCCGCGCATTACAACCTCACCAATCGTGGTGCCGTCTCGTGGTACTGGCACCATCGTTTCCGCATCGACAACATCCAGCCCCTCAAGCGCCAGATAACGCACCCCCTGCCGCGCCTTTAGCGCCGCCTGCTTGGCGTTATCAAGCTGATCCCAGCTAGAATGCCAGTCATTGACCACCGACGGGCCGTAGGTTTCAGTCAGCCCGTAAAGATGCGTTACGTTAAAGCCTGCCTGTTTCATCGCAGCAAGCACCGCCTCGGGTGGCGGCGCGGCGGCGGTAAAGAACTCAACCTCATAATCCAGCTTGGCACTATCGGGCTTGCCCGCCACGACAAGCGACATCACGATCGGCGCACCGCACATGTGGCTGACGCGGTGATCTAGAATTGCCTTCCAGATATCCTCGGCACGCACATCACGAAGACAGACATGGGTTCCTGAAACTGCCGAAATTGTCCATGGAAAGCACCAGCCATTGCAATGGAACATCGGCAATGTCCACAAATAGACGGCGTGTTTTTTCATTGATGCGGTCAGGGCATTGCCCTGCGCCAACAAATAGGCACCACGATGATGATAGACAACGCCCTTTGGATCGCCGGTCGTGCCCGAGGTGTAATTGATCGAAATCGCATCCCATTCATCATCAGGCATCTTCCAGACAAAATCGGCGTCGCCGGCAGCGATGAAATTTTCATACTCAATCTCATCATAGCTAGGCGCCTCACCGCCAAATTCGGGGTCGTCATAAACCACCAGAAGCGGGCTGGTCTTGGCCCGTGCCAAAGCCTCACGAATACGCGGCAAAAGCGCAATATCGGTGATCAGAATTTTAGTTTCGGCATGGTCTAGCTGAAACGCAATTGTCGCCGCATCAAGCCGCGTATTTAGCGAATGCAGAACCGCCCCTGACATCGGAACACCGTAATGCGCCTCGATCATCGCCGGGGTGTTCAACAGCATAACCGAAACGGTATCGCCGCGACCAAGACCGGCCGCTGCCAATACGCTTGCCAATTGCCGGCACCGCGCATAAAGCGACGCGTAATCACGGCGCAATTTGCCATGGATGACCGCGGTTTGAGCGGCAAACACCATCGCTGCACGCTCAAGAAATGTTAGCGGCGTCAAAGGCTGGTAATTCGCTGGATTCTGGTCAAGCCCGATATCATATGGATTTGTCATTTATGTCGCCCCCTTATCACAAACCAGCGTTGCCTGTTACCATTTTGGATCACGCTTTTCAATAAATGCGCTGATCCCCTCGGCCGCATCCCGGTGCAGCATATTTTCCACCATTACCCGTGATGCATAATCATAGGCATCGGCAATGGGTAATTCACGTTGTGCATAAAAGGCGCTTTTGCCAATCGCCAGCGTCACCGGCGATTTGCTGGCAATCTTTTGGGCAATAGCATTCACATGATCAACAAGCTCAGCATCATCAACAACAGCGTTAATAAGCCCAATTTCGGCGGCACGATCGGCAGTGACCATATCGCCGGTCAACAGCATTTCCATGGCGTGTTTTGCGCCGACATTGCGTGATAACGCCACCATTGGCGTTGAACAGAATAGGCCAATATGCACACCGGGCGTACTAAAGCGCGCCGATGCAGCCGCATAGGCCAGATCACAGCTCGCCACCAATTGACACCCGGCGGCGGTCGCAGTTGCCGCCACTTCGGCAATCACCGGTTTCGGATTTTGCAGGATCGACATCATCACCGACGAACAGCGTTTCAGGACATCGGTAAAATAAGCCTCACCGCTATCGGCATGGGCGCGGCCGGCGGTCATTTCCTTTAGATCATGGCCTGCACAAAAGGCAGGTCCGTTTGCCGCCAAAATGATAACCCGCACACGGGCATCAACCGCCGCGTCAGCCAATGCCGCGCCCAGCTGGTCTAGCATTGCCTCGGATAAAGCGTTTCGCCGACCCGGATCATTCAAGGTCAAACGCAATATGCCATCTGCCTTATGCTCACTCTGCAATCGGTCGGATGCCTTGGTGTTTTCAGTTCTTACCATGGTCGTGCCACCTCGCTCTTCCTCGGGGCTGAAATTTTGCGGTAAAAACGACCGCAAAGTAAAGTATGAACGAAAGTAACGCCTTAAATAGCCGCCCCTAATCAGCTTGTCTCTAGGCGGCGCTCCAGCCAGCGAACGCCTGCCGACACAATCAGTATCACCACCAGATACTCAAGCACCAAAACTGTATAGATTTCCAACGGCCGATATTCGGTCACTACCAATTCATTGGCGCGGCGGGTGAGTTCCTGCATCCCAATCACCGACACCAGCGATGACATTTTGAGCATATAAACGAGCTGGTTCCCAAGCGCTGGCAAAATCCGTTTGATCGCTTGCGGCAAAATTACATACCTCATGGTGTCACGATAATTCAACGAAACCGAATGCGCTGCCTCATACTGGCCGCGGTCAATTGACTGGATGCCAGCGCGGAAAATTTCCGCCTGAAACGCGCTATCTGAAATTGCCAAAGCCAGTACGCCCGCCCAGAACACCGAAATTGACAGGCTAGCGACTTGTGGCAGCCCATAATAAACCCATAAAATCAGCACTAGAATTGGGATGGCGCGCACCAGCTCGACATAGACACGGTTAATCGCCTTGGACGAACGGCGACGCGACAAACCGGGTAAGGCCACCATCAACCCAAGACAAATCGAGATTAATATTGCCGTCACAGACAGGCCAATGGTGAAATAAAGACCATCAATCAGAAATGACAAATTGCGGCGACCAGTTTCGGTGGCCGGATTGACAACATACCAGCCCCAATTGCCCGAACAGCCGCCAAGACCAAGCAACGCAGCAAGCCCAAGCAGGCGGAATAGCATCGGCGTCGCAGGCGCGTCAGATCCAATGATGTTTTTGACAGCATTTAGCAGCATGATCATCTCGCCTCTAATGACGTAAAATCTGGCTAAGGAACAATTTGCACCGGTCACTTTCAGGCGCGGTGAAAAATGTCTTTGGGGGGGCCATTTCAACAATTCTGCCATGATCCATAAACAGCATCATATCGGCAACCTGCCTTGCAAATCCCATCTCATGCGTGACACAGATCATTGTCATGCCGCTATCAGCCAATTCTTCAATCACATCAAGCACCTCGGCAATCATTTCCGGATCAAGCGCCGATGTTGGCTCGTCAAACAGCATAATCTTGGGCGCCATGCATAGCGCCCGGGCAATCGCCACCCGCTGTTGCTGGCCGCCCGATAATTGGCCCGGATATTTGTCCAGCTGTTCGGGAATTTTGACCCGCTCAAGATAATTCATCGCCAGCTCGCGCGCCTCGGCATCGGGCAATTTGCGGGCGCGCACCGGCCCCAGCATAAGGTTTTCCAAAATGGTCAGATGCGGAAACAGATTAAATTGCTGAAAAACCATCCCGACATTATTGCGCAAGGCCTCACGCCCGGAAGGGCTGTCATCAACCAGCGTTCCATCAATCCTGATCTCGCCCGCTTCATGCTGTTCAAGCCGGTTGATACAGCGGATCAAGGTTGATTTTCCAGATCCTGAAGGCCCGCAAATTACCAGCTTTTGACCAAGCGTAATATCAAGTGAAACATTATCTAGCGCCTGAAACGCAGCAAAATATTTTGAAACATTGCTGATTTGGATAAAGGGCTTTTGGGTGGGCGCACTCACGATGATTGTAACCTATTCATGTCAATATGCGTAAAATTCACCAGGCATCAAGTTCATTACGCATCAAGCAGTTTGCATATAGCCTCTCGCACCCGAACTGCACACCCAAACTGCAAGCTACCCGATTCCGTCCCAATCGGCCAGCCCGCAATCGGCCACGGACAATAAATAGCAGTCGAGACTTGCATTTAGCGGCCGTCAACCTATCTTTACCAATGTGTAAACAGCAAAATCAATCCCCCGAAATACCACTCCAAGGAGACTTTTCGATGCGCCTATTGAGGATAGTTACCACATTTTTTACCATTATTATGATGTCAGCATCAGCGCAGGCAGCAAGTGCACTGAATGAAATTCTGTCCGGCGGCGTGCTGAAGGTCGGCACCACTGGCGACTGGAATCCAATGACAATGAAGGACACCGCAACCAATAGCTATACTGGCTATGACATTGATGTGATGACCGAGCTTGCCAAGGATCTTGGAGTTAAGGTTGAATTCGTGCCAACTGATTGGAAAACTCTGGTCAGCGGCGTGACATCAGGCAAATACCACATGACCGGCTCAGCCTCTATCTCGCCAAGCCGCGCCAAAGCTGCGGGCTATTCAAACAGCTATTTCTCACTGGCGACCGTGCCGCTTACACTAAAGAAAAATGCAGATAAATTTACCGACTGGGCCGATCTTGATAAAGCATCGGTTACCGTCGCGGCAACGCTCGGAACGACACAGGAAAAGCAGGTCAAACAGTTTTTCCCAAATGCAAAATACAAAATTGTTGAAGCCCCAGCGCGTGATTTCCAAGAGGTTCTAGCTGGCCGTGCCGATGCGCATATCACGTCAAATGTCGAGGCTTATAAGCTGGTGGCGAAATATCCTGAAATGATGGTTGTGCCAGTTTCAGAACCAAAAGCCCCAACACCGATTGCGATGCTGTTACCGCAGGCTGATCAGGTATGGATCAACTATGTGAACACATGGATTACCTTGAAAACCGAACGCGGCTTCTTTGCCGAGCTTGGCCGGAAATGGCAGCTTTCCAACTAACCTCGCGCCAAATATAAATTTGAAAGGAGGGGCGTTTGCCTCTCTTTTTTTGCACAGTCGTCGTGACGTTGTTATCACCATTGCCAGATGATCGCCGAACCAAACCCCAGCGGAGACCGACCCATGCTTTTGCTTTATGACCTTGCGATCAGCAGCTATGGCTGCAAAACCCGCATTCTGTTTCGTCATAAGGGGCTGGAATGGAAAAGCCTTAACCCACCAGATGGCTATGGCAGTCCCGCCTATTGCAAGATTGTGCCGTCGGGAACCATTCCGGCATTGCTGCATGACGGGCTTACGATTGCCGAGTCTGATGCGATTGCCGAATATCTTAATGAGCTGGTACCGGTACCGGCGATGCTGCCTCTATCCATGCAGGACCGCGCCAGGATACGCGCAATATCACGCTTTCATGACACGCGCATCGAACCCCTGTTGCGCGCTTTTTTTGGGCAGTTAGCCCCGGCTAATCGCAATCCTGATTTCATTGCCGAGAATGCGGCATTGCTGCAACGCCGCTTTGACCAGCTTGCACAGATGGTAACGCCGTCACCGCTATTAGATGGCACCGATCTAAGCCTTGCCGATTGCGGCTTTGCGCCCAGCTTTGCAATTTTAAATTGCCTTCGGGGCTTGTTTGGCTTTGAACTTAATCTGCCGTCATCAATAACCACCTATGCGGCTAATTTATGTGCGCACCCGTCGGTTCGGGACGAGTATAAAGCCTATGTGACGGCGCTTGATGACTGGGTAGCGGCCAAGCTAGCCAGCTAGATAACACCCATTGACGCTGAATTCATTTCGCGTCTAGGCTGCAGGCATCTAGGAGTCAAACAATCCTATTTCGATTGATTTGATTCCGCCTCAACGAGGCCGATAAACTATGCAATTGTCTCTGGCCTTTCAAAATTTACCGCCACAGATGCGCGCCACGATCTTGATGGTTGCGGCGCTTTTCATGTTTACCTCTATGGGCATCTTTATCCGCCTATCTGCCGCCGGTCTGCCGGTAATCGAAGTCGTATTTTTCCGCAATGCGCTGGCGATGGTTTTGTTGCTGCCGCTCATTATGCGGATGGGCAGACCAAGCATCCGAATGCAGAAACCAAAATTATTTTTTCTGCGCGCCCTAATTAATTTTGGCGGTATGTTTTGTGGCTTTACCGCCTTGACGCTAATTCCACTGGCACAGATGACGGCACTTGGCTTTACCGGCCCATTATTTGTTACCATTGGCGCGGTATTATTCCTTGGCGAAGTGATTCGGGTACGACGCATTGCGGCAATTGCAGTCGGGTTTCTTGGAACATTGATCATCCTACAGCCTGGCTATACCGAAATTTCGGTTGGCGCGATGATGGCACTTGCCAGCGCGCTATCAATTGCGATGGCATCATTGATCGTCAAGAAACTAACCGCAACTGAAACCCCTGAAGCGATCGTATTCTGGATGGTGGCAATGCAGGCCCCGCTGGCGCTAATACCGGCAATAGGCGTCTGGCAATGGCCCACCCTTGAGACCTGGATCTATCTATGGGCGATGGCACTGTCCGGAACGATTGCGCATCTATGCTTTACCCGCGCCTATCGACTGGTTGATATTACCGCCCTACAGCCGCTGGAATTTATCAAGCTGCCATTTGCTGTATGTCTGGCATGGATTGTCTTTGGCGAATGGCCCGGCTTGTGGACATGGGTTGGCGGTGCAGTCATTTTTGCGTCAACCGTATATATCACCCAGCGCGAGGCACGCGCCAAAAAATCATTGCGGCCGAATGCTGGCATCAAGGAGTCAAAATTATGAGCCCACACCCTGCCCGGAAGAGCGGCTAAGTCAAGTAGTGGCACGCAGCAGGCTTAGGCCGTCTCAACCGCCCAGTAAAGCGGCGTACCACAATCGAAAATTGTCAGGTTTCCGTCTGGCGTCGTGCGGCTTTTCGGATAGATCACCGGCGTATCCTGTTTTATCAGGGTCATCCGGCTTTCATTGACCGGCAGGCGGTAAAATGCTGGCCCATTTAGCGAGGTAAAGCCTTCCAAACGGTCAAGCGCGCCTTCGGCCTCAAACACATGGGCAAGACATGACATGGTGTTCGGTGCCGTGTAAATACCGGCACAGCCACAGGCCATAAGTTTGGCCGCGTCAAGATGCGGCGCGCTGTCAGTACCAAGGAAGAAACTGCTATCGCCAGAAATTGCCGCCGCGACTAATGCACGGCGATGACTTTCACGCTTTGCCACCGGTAGGCAATAATAATGCGGGCGAATTCCGCCTGCCAGAATGTGATTTCGATTGATAAATAAATGATGCGTTGTAATCGTGGCAGCGATATTAGCACCGGCAGATTTGACGTAATCGACACCGTCACTGGTAGTTACATGTTCCAGCACTACCCGCAATTCGGGGACGCGCTGACGCAACGTTTCCAGCACAGTTTCAATAAATACCGCCTCGCGATCAAAAATATCAACCTGCGGGTCGGTCACTTCACCATGAACACATAGCGGCAAGCCAATTTCGGCCATCGCTTGTAGAACCCCGATTACCCTGTCCAGATCACGCACACCCGATGCCGAATTGGTGGTCGCACCAGCCGGATACAACTTTACCGCATAGATCAGTCCAGCCTTTGCCGCCGCCACAACATCGTCCGGCTGGGTTGTCTCTGTTAAATAGAGCGTCATCAGGGGAGTGAAATTATGATCCGGGTTTACAACGCCCATAATCCGTTCACGATAGGCCGCCGCATCGGCGCCTGTCACCACTGGTGGAACCAGATTTGGCATGATGATGGCACGGCCAAAATGACGCGATGTATCATCAATAACCGCGGCAAGCATGGCCCCATCTCGAAGGTGCAAATGCCAATCATCCGGGCGGCGAATGGTCAGGTGAGTCATGGTAACGAACCCCAGCAAAAACCCTGATATTTAATCAGGTGATGAAACAAAAACAGGCTGTCATTAACGCAACAAGCCCCAGAAATACCCGCATCACACATAACAGCATCACGTAGCAAAATCTACACTGGCTGATGTTGACATTTTATCAGTTCTGCCAGCGTTGCTGTTTATCGGTTTTACTAACCACTAGGTTTTATGGCGCATATGTTATATTATAACATTATCGATTTTGATGATCAGGCTTAGGCTTTTTATGACGCGCGAACCCAATGGTTTAATCACCCTCGAGAATGCCGGTGTCAGGCGTGATAGTCGCTGGCTGGTGCGCGGTATTGATTTGCGCATGCGCGCTGGCGAGATCGTAACCATCATTGGCCCAAACAGGGCTGGCAAAAGCACTACCGCGCAGCTGGTTGTCGGTACATTGCGTGCCAGTGAAGGGCGCGTTCAGCGCCAAACTGGGTTGCGTGTTGGCTATGTGCCGCAAAAACTGCATATTGATCCAGCTTTGCCAATGCGGGTGAACCGGCTTTTGGACCTGACCGCCATGGTCTCCGTTGAAGCAAAACGGCGTGCCCTTGATGCGGTTGGCATTTTGCACCTTGGCGATGCATTTGTGCAGGATTTGTCGGGCGGTGAATTTCAGCGCGCATTGCTGGCCCGTGCGATGGTGCGCCAGCCCAATCTTCTAGTACTGGACGAGCCGGTTCAAGGTGTTGATTTCGCGAGTGAGGTCATGCTGTATAATCTTATCAAACAGATTCGCGATACCACCGGTTGTGGCGTTCTGATGATTTCGCATGATTTACATATTGTGATGGCTGACACTGATACTGTTCTCTGTTTAAACGGTCATATCTGTTGTAGCGGCAGCCCAGATTCGGTTGTCAGCAATCCGGAATATCTGCGGTTATTCGGCGCGCATGATACCGCAGGGCTAGCAGTTTATCAGCATGACCATGACCCATATCCATCTTCCCGATGGTACGGTTCAGCATGCCGACGGGTCAATCAGCACGGGTTGCCAGCCTGAGCAAAGCGATGACTTGCGGCGCGGGCATAATCATGTTTGACGATTTTTTCATCCACGCGCTGTTTGCGGGCATCAGTCTGGCGATTATTGTCGGGCCGCTCGGCTGTTTGATTATCTGGCGCAAAATGGCCTTTTTCGGCGACACCTTAGCGCATGCGGCGCTGCTGGGAATTGCCTTGGCGATCCTCATTGATATTTCGTCCCTCGTTGGCGTTCCCCTAGTGACTCTGGCAAGCTGTATTGCGCTGATGATTGCCAAACGCACACCCAGCCTTTCATCCGATACGATCTTGGCAATATTGGCACATTCGACATTGGCGCTTGGGCTGGTGCTAATCTCACTTACAGGCGGTCGCAGCCTCGATGTGAACGGGCTTTTATTTGGTGATATTTTAGCAGTTGATACCACCGACCTTTTGGTGATTTACGCTGGCGGCGGCGCAATATTGGCAATTATTATCTGGCAATGGCGACGCCTGATTGCGGCGACGTTAAGCCCGGAAATCGCCGAGGCTGAAGGCCTGTCTCCACAGCGGGCTGAATGGCTGTTCATGATGCTGATTGCCCTGGTGGTCTCGATTGCGGTCAAGCTGGTTGGAGTGTTGTTGATCACCGCGCTGATGATCATTCCGGCGGCGGCGGCGCGGCGGCTGGTCAGCAGCCCCGAAATGATGGCTGGATTGGCTTCATTGCTTGGCGTCATAGGGGTGATTGCCGGGCTTTATGGCTCGGCCGAATTTGACATACCATCGGGCCCTGCCATTATTCTGGCTGGTGGATTGTTGTTGCTTGGCCTCAGCTTTGTACCACGCCGACTGACGGCCAATGCCAATGTGCGCCCCCACACCCATCAAGACGAGGTAGGCCATGACGCAAAATGAGACCCTTGTTTATCACCTGCTGTGTCAGGCTGACCGACCGTTAAGCGCGTATAATATTCTTGATGCGCTTCGTGATAAGGGCATCCGCGCCCCATTGCAGGTTTATCGCGCACTTGCCAAGCTGGCGGAACGCGGCGCAGTCCATCGGATTGAGAGTGTAAACGGCTTTGTCGCGTGCCAATTGCATGATTGTGGCGGCAGTGAAGTCAGCATTTTCATGCTTTGCACCCAATGCGAGCGTGCCGATGAATTCACCGATGCCAGTATTGATAAAAAATTACAGGCACTGGGCGATGATCGCAAATTTCAGGCCGCGCATAAGGTCATTGAAATCACCGGCCTATGCGCCGATTGCCGCTCGGTCTAGACTAACCCCGCCACCCTAGACATTCAGCAACAAATATTCACGCTCCCACGGGCTGATCACTTCAAGAAACGCCTCGGCTTCAGCGCGTTTTACCTCAACAAACAACGCAACAAATTCCTTGCCGAGAACGCTGTGCAGGGGCTTTGCTCGTTCCAGCGCATCAAGCGCCACGTCAAGATTACGCGGCAAGGTTTCCAGATCTTCACCACTGATTTTGCGCGGGCGGGTTGGACGACGCTTTTCCTGCAGCCCCAGCCAGATAGCGGCCAAGGTTGCAGCAATCGCCAAATACGGATTGGCGTCAGCCCCCGGAATACGATTTTCGATTCGCCGGTTTTTCGGATCACCAAGTGGCACCCGCAATCCAACTGTTCGGTTATCCATACCCCACGCAAGATTGGCAGGCGAATCCTCGGTACCCGTCCGCCGCCGATAAGAATTCACATAAGGCGCCATTAACGCCATCGCCCCACTCAGATAACGCTGCATACCGGCAACCGCATGATAGAAATCATCGCTTTCGTCACCATCATCATTGGAAAAGATGTTTTTCCCCGTCACCTTTGATTTAACCGAGGCATGAACATGCATAGCGCTCCCCGGCTGTTCTTGCATTGGCTTTGCCATGAAGGTCGCATGCAGATTATGGTTGATCGCAGCCTGACGGACTGTGCGTTTGAACAAAAAAGCCTGATCGGCAAGGTCAAGCGCCTTGCCATGATTGAAATTGATTTCCATCTGCGCCGCGCCAGCTTCATGGCTTAGCGTATCAATATCCAGCTTTTGCAGCTCGCAATGGTCGTAAATTTCTTCGAACAGCGGGTCAAATTCATTCACCGCATCAATGCCATAGGCCTGACGCGCCTTTTCAGCACGGCCCGACCTGCCGGTTGGCGTGATCAGTGGCGCATTGGCATCACTGCTTTGCTTGACTAGAAAAAACTCAAGCTCAGGGGCAATCACCGGCTCTAGTCCCGCCTTATCAAACAGCGTCAAAACCGATTTCAGTACCGCCCGCGCCGAAAACGTCACATCCGTTCCATCCTGGTGAACCGCGTCATGGATAATCTGTGCCGTTGGCTCGTCATACCATGGCACCAGCCGGCAGGTTGAAATATCAGGCCGCAATATAACATCACGACCAATTTCATCCAGCACTTCACTGTCATAATATTCACCAGTAACCGACTGACCAAAGACATATTCCGGCAAGCGTAATCCGCCGGTATTCTGTGCAGATATGAATTTATTTACCGGCAGAATTTTGCCACGTGCAATGCCCGAGATATCACTGACCAGACATTCCACTTCGGTAATGCCCTGATCTTTCAGCCATGCGTCCATATCGAAACCCATTTGCTTTCCTATCGCGTCTGTAAATCTTCGAAGGTTTGATCAAGTGCGGTAGATACCCGTGCAATCATCAGATCAATATCATCACGCTCAAAGGTCAGCGGCGGTGACATGATCATGGCGTCACGAACCGCCCGAACCATTAGCCCTGACTTGATTGCATGATCGCGGCAGATGACCCCGACCTGACCAACCGGATCAAACAGCACCGGGCCAGCCTTGTCCTTGACCAGTTCAATCGCACCTAACAAGCCAAAGCTACGCACCTCGCCAACCAGCGGATGCGCTGCAAGCGGCGCCAGTACCGATGCCAGATAGGGGCCAGTATCATTGCGGATTTTTTCCACCAGACCATCGCGCTCAATCAGATCAAGATTCGCCAGCGCCACCGCTGCTGCAACCGGATGACCAGAATAGGTAAACCCGTGATAGAATTCTCCGCCATCGGCGATTAACCGTGCGGCCACCCTGTCCCCAACCATCACTGCAGACATCGGCACATAGCCCGACGTCAAACCCTTGGCAAGGGTCATCATATCAGGCGATAAATCCATACCGTGACTGGCAAACCAATGACCGGTTCGTCCAAATCCGGTAATCACCTCATCGACAATGAACAGAACATCATGCTTCCGGCAAATTGCCTCAACCTGCTTTAGGTAACCGGCAGGCGGGATAATCACACCACCAGCACCTTGGATCGGCTCGGCGATAAAGGCCGCAACATGATCGGCACCGATCTCGGCAATTTTATCCTCAAGCCAGCTAGCCGCCTGCGTGGCAAACGCCGCCTCGTCAAGATTGCCCTGATATAAAAATCCGTATGGCGGGTTGATATGGGTAAAGTCAGTTGCCTGTGCCGCCTGCGCATGCATTGCCTTCATGCCGCCCATGCTGGCCGACATAATTGTACTGCCATGATAGCCATAGGTGCGGGCGATAATGGTCTTTTTCTCGGGCTTGCCGGCAAGCGCCCAGAAATGCCGGACCATGCGAATAATCGTGTCATTAGCCTCGGATCCCGAATTTGCGTAAAACACGTTGTTCAGGCCATCCGGCGTCAGATCGACCAAGCGCTTGGACAAAGCAATAATCGGCTGATTGCTGGTTTTAAAAAAATTATTATAGTAGGGCAATTTGGTCATCTGCGCTGTCGCTGCCTCCACCAGTTCATGCCGCCCATACCCGACATTCACACACCACAGACCAGCCATCGCATCCAGAATTTTATTGCCATCACTGTCATGAATATAATGACCTTGCGCATGGGTGATGACACGGGTTCCGGCCGCGCGCAATTCCCGGTAATCGGTAAACGGCGCTAAATGATGTAAGGCGTCAAGCTCGCGCCAGTCTTGGGTCGTCATATCCTGCATGATAGATCCATTCAAACCGAAACATTAAGCTGTTTCATAATTGTGTTAAACAATTTGCAGATATGCGCATCTAGCAGGGCAAACCGCAAGAAACGACCAACGGTAATTGACGTTTCTCGCCAGATTAATTAGCCAAAATAATCAGGCCTTATCTGGGTGCGGCTGTGTCTCTGACTGGCGCACCAACCATACTTGCGCAAATTTATCATCACAGACTACTATTGATATCAAATGATCGCAATCAGTCTGATTGCAGAAACACCTGACTGGCACGAACAGCAATCTGCAGGCAAACCCACTTCATGATAGAGCTTAATTCCATCTACGCAACATCAATTCCGGCGCGGCCAGAATTTGCCTCACCGAGCGGTAATCTTGATTGCGAAGTTGCTATTATCGGCGGCGGTTTTACCGGCATGACAGCGGCGCTGACATTGGCCGAAAACGGGCATGATGTCGTGCTTCTGGAGGCCAGTGTCATTGGCAGTGGCGGATCGGGTCGTAATGGCGGTCATGTCTGCCAGGGCTGGTCCAATGATTTTCATCATATCAGCCGGCAATTACCAGCCGATGAGGCAAAGCTGGTTTGGGACGCGGGAATGGGCGCGGTTGATCTGCTGCGCCGGCGAGTTGAGGCCCATCAAATCGATTGTGATTTGCGGTTTGGCTATCTTCACGCTGCCCTCAATAACCGCCAGATTCGGGATTTACTGGCAATGCAGACGGAATGGCAGGCCAAGGGCTATGATAATTTTACCGTTCTGGAAAGCCCTGATAAGCTTAGTGCGCATATTGGTACCACCGCCTATGTCGGCGCGTTGCATGATGCTGGCAGCGGGCATATCCAGCCGCTAAAATATCTTGATGGGTTGGCACGCGCCGCCGGCAAAGCCGGCGTTCGTATTTTCGAACATGCAGCTGTTAAATCGCTGGAGAATGAGCATAAATCAGCGCATAATGACGTAAAAAATGGTGGTTTGAAAACCCATCCTGTCAAACGGCTACTGCTTGCCGATGGGCAAACGGTAAGGGCAAACTTTGTGCTGCTATGCGGAAATGCGTACTTGCAGAATGTTGGCACGGCCAAGATGACCCGCTGCCTTGCTCCAGTTACCTCATCAGTGCTTGCCACCACACCGCTGTCAGACAATCTGATCTCGCATATTCTGCCGCAACGCGCCGCTGTCGCGGATTGTAATACCGCGCTGAATTATTACCGAATTGACGCCGATGGACGGATGATTTTTGGTGGTCGTGCCAGCTATACCAACGTCAATCTTGGCAATGTTGAGAGCGACCTGCGGCAGCGCATGACCCGCGTGTTCCCCGAACTTGCCGATTGCGAAACGGCCGCGGTATGGTCGGGCAAGATTGGCATCACGGTTAACCGGATACCGCATTTTGGCACTGCCGGCGACGGGGTTTATTTTGTGCAGGGATTCTCTGGTCATGGGGTTGCACTGAGTGGACTTTCCGGAACCATTCTGGCGCAGCATATAATGGGGCAGTCGCGGCTTTTTAATATCCTGAGCAAACTTCGTCACCTACCATTTCCTGGTGGATTTTTGCGCACACCTGCGCTGGCTATTGGCATGAGCTGGTATAAGATGCGCGACTATCTGCGCCTCTAGATTACCTGAAGCTCTGGCCGCGCCAGGTTTCCAACCGAAGCTTCCAACGCGATACGTTAGAGCCGTCTAACCGGCTTTGCTGTAGCGCCTTTTTTCTTTGCCAGAACCGCCAGCCAGTCAAACGCCATATTTGCCGCGGCAATCGCGGTAATTTCGGCATGATCATAGGCTGGTGCCACCTCGACAACATCCATGCCGATCAGATTAAGCGGCTCTAGCCCTCGCACAAACTCAAGCCCCTGCCAGCTGGCCAGTCCGCCTGCAACCGGCGTTCCCGTGCCCGGCGCAAAAGCCGGATCAAGACCATCTATATCAAACGATAGATAGACCGGCGCATGACCGGCGCGTTCCCGTACAATCTCAATGGCGGCATCGATGCCATTACGATGCACCCAAGGGCTGGTTAAAATCTTAAAACCATGATCGCTGTCATTATAAGTACGCAGTCCAACTTGGGTGGATTTATCGACATCAATGATGCCCTCGGCAACGGCTCTGGCAAACATTGTGCCATGATCAAACGCCACCCCATCATCGGGCCAGGTGTCACAATGCGCGTCAAACTGTACAAGTGCCACCGGCCCATAGGCCTTGGCATGAGCTTTCAAAAGCGGGTAGGCAATGGCGTGATCACCGCCAAGGCTAAGCATCTTTGCCCCGGCCGCGATAATCATGTCAGCATGATCAGTGATACTGTCAAACACCGTATGGGGATGATGCGGATCAAGAAAACAATCCCCAAAATCAATCACTGAAAGATGGTCAAAAGGGTTAAATCCAAACGGGAAATGCGCCAGTTCAGCAAGCTGCACCGATCCGGCGCGAATGGCACGCGGGCCAAGGCGGCAGCCCGAACGATAGGTCACCGCGCTGTCATAGGGGATACCGCTGACCACAACATCAACTCCGTCCAGATCCCGGCTGTAACGCCGCCGCGCAAAACTCAGCGCCCCCCCATAGGTCATCTCACGCAGGGTCTGGTCATTCTGTTTCATGCGGAATGCCGCATCACCATCAGCTTTACTCATTTTTGCTTCATCATTTCTGGCCACTCTTTGCCGTTTCAATCCGGGCTGCGGGCTGCCAACCGGCGGCGTAGCACCCAGCTTGCGCCAATTACCGCAACCGCAACAACAAGAATCATCACTGTGGCAAGCGCGTTAATTTCCGGTGTGACGCCCAGGCGGACCTTGGAAAATACCAAAATCGGCAGGGTTGAACTGCCTGGGCCACTGACAAAGCTGGCAATCACCAGATCATCAAAACTAAGCGTGAAGGCAAGCAGCCATGCCGCCACAACCGCCGGGGCGATCACCGGCAAGGTAATGGATAAAAAGATAAATGGCTGAGTTGCGCCAAGATCGGCGGCAGCCTCTTCGATCGCCATGTCGAAATCACGCAACCGCGCTTGGACTACCACCGCGGCAAAACACATCCCAAAGGTTGCATGAGCAATAATAATCGTATCAACACCGCGTCCTGCCGGCCATCCAAACAGGCTTTCCATTGAAATAAACAACAGCAGCATCGACAGACCCGTTACAATTTCCGGCATCACCAGCGGGGCGCTGGCAATCGCGCTTAGTGCCAGTCGGGACCGGAAATTACCAAACCGCACAAAGGCAATAGCAATGCAAATGCCAAAAACTGTGGCAATGGTCGCCGCCCAGATCGCAATTAGCAATGACGTTCCAAACGCCGATAAAAGTTGATCATTCTCCAGCAAGCTAGCATACCATTTCAGCGATGCGCCGGACCAGACCGAGACCAGTTTGCCAGCGTTAAAGCTATAGATAATCATCACGATGATCGGCAAATATAAAATGCCAAATCCCAGCGCGCCAAGCGACAATACAAGACCATTCATCCGTCCCATCACTTGGCCTCCACCGGTCGCTCGGATCTGTCGGTCGCTGTCACACGGCCATCTTGATAACGCGCATAAATAATTGGCACTGTCAGAATTGCCAGCAATAGAATCGCAATTGCCGACGCCACTGGCCAGTCACGATTACGGAAAAACTCGGTCCAGAGGACCTTGCCCATCATTAATTGATCTGGCCCACCAAGCAGCGCCGGAATGACAAATTCACCAACCGCCGGAATAAACACAAGCAAACTACCAGCCACAATGCCCGGAATGGTCAGAGGCAGGATGATCGTGCGGAAAATTTCCGGGCCCGACGCGCCAAGATCGGCCGCCGCCGCAAGCAAATCTGCATCAAGGCGCACCATCACTGCATAAAGCGGCAGAATCATCAATGGCAGATAGGTCAGTACCATCCCGATATAGATCGAAAAATCAGTCTGCATCATCTGCATCGGGGCATCAATCAACCCCAGCCATAATCCCGCAGCATTGATAAATCCATTGGGGTTCAACAATCCAATTAACGCATAGAGCCGCAACAGGCTGGATGTCCAGAATGGCAGCATCACCATCACCAGCAATATCGTTCGCCATTTTTCCGTGCTGCGGGCGATCCACCATGCCATCGGATAGGCAAAAGCCAAACAGACCAGCGTCGAGAAGAATGCCAGCTTTATGCTGTTCAGCGCCGGGCCAAAATAATCCGACCAATATTGCAATAGTAGCGCATAATTGCCGGTGGTGAAATTGGTGAAAAACCCGTCATCGCCAAACCCCCATAACGGCGCATATGGCGGAATACCGCGGCGCGGCGTGGTAAATGAAACTTGCAAGGTTTCAACAAGCGGCAGGAAAAAGAATACGGCAAGCCAGATCAGCGGCAGGGCAATCACCAAACGGCGACCAGTCACCGCGGGAAGATGTGCAACATATCTGACCAGCCCCCGCATCATGCTCAATCCTCAAGCACGATGACGTCTTGCGGGTCAAAATGCACATAGCCGGTCTCGCCCCAGCTCAGCGGCGTCTCGTTGCTGCGGCGCTGTTGCTGCTGTAATTTGAACATTTGACCCGACGGTGTTTTAACCCGGTAATTTGTCGCAAACCCCAAATAGGCAAGATCCTCAACCACCACCTCAATCTGATTGGGGGCGGTGCTGGCTGTCCGACTGAGACAGATCTTTTCTGGCCGGATAGCCAGCCTTACCGCCTTACCAACCGCCAGATCAAGATTGGTGATCGCGCGAATTTTGAGATCGCCATCAAGCGCGATACCAGTTTTGTCCCGCTGCCCGACAACCCCATCGACAAAGCTAATGGTGCCGAGGAAATCGGCAACAAAACTGTTTTTTGGGCGTTCATAGAGTTTGCGCGGCTCATCAACCTGAACCAGCTGACCCGCATCCATAATACCAATACGGCCGGCCAGCGTCATCGCCTCTTCCTGATCATGCGTCACCACAATGAAGGTAGTGTCAAGTTTTTCTTGAATATCGACCAGCTCAAACTGGGTATCTTCCCGCAGTTTCTTATCCAGCGCGGCAAGTGGCTCATCAAGCAATAACAGCTTTGGACGCCGTGCCAGCGCCCGTGCCAGTGCCACGCGCTGGCGCTGACCGCCAGAAAGTTGATGCGGCTTGCGGCTACCAAGATTTTGCAACCGCACCAATTTCAGCAGCGCGTTCACCCGTTCGTCCAACGCATCACCACGCACTCCGGCACGGCGCAAACCATAGCCAACATTGCCAGCCACACTCATATGCGGGAATAAAGCATAATTCTGAAACATAAAATTTACCGGCCGGTCAGCAGGAGCAACCCCGGCCATATCATGCCCGTCAATTTCAATCGTTCCCTTGGTTGGCGACTCGAACCCGGCCAACAACCGTAAGAGTGTACTTTTTCCGCAGCCCGACGCGCCAAGAAGGCAAAACAGCTCTCCCTTTTCGATGTCCAACGACAGATTATCCACCGCAACAACATCAGCAAAAGATTTTGAAACGAATTTCAATCTTATGAAGGGAGCCATTTGCATCCTATCCCGCAGGCTGGCAGATATCCGAGCCGCCATACCTCGCTCAAGCAGCCTCTGAGCCGCCCCTTTAGCCGCTTCACTGAGGGAAACGACACGAAAGTTGCGGCCCAGGCTGTTGCTTGTCTTGGCCTAGCTACCGCTGGTAAAGCGCGACCATACCCGATTGACAACCCGGTCAAGCGCGGCGTCATAGACCGGCGTAACAAAGAGATTTTTGCGCGTTTCCGTGCTTGGATAAATACCCGGATGCGCCAGAATCTCAGGGTCAATCTTTGCCTCAGCAGCTTCGTTTCCACTCGCATACCAGACATAATTGACGTTATTTGCCGCCACATCAGCCCGCATCATGTAATCAATAAACCGATATGCATTATCGACATTCTTTGCATCAGCAGGAATTGCCATCATATCAAACCACATATTCGTGCCTTCGGATGGAATGTAATAATTGATAACATGACCATTTTTGGCTTCCTCGGCGCGAGCTGCCGCCTGAAACGCATCGCCTGACCACATGATCGCGGCACAGATATCGCCATTCGCCATATCATTGATTGACTGGCTGGAATGGATATAGCGCAAATGCGGACGCACCTTGTTCAGCACCGCACCAGCATCTTCAAATAATTTGGCATCGGTTGTGTCGCCCGGCTGGCCCAAATAGGCAATAACGTTCGGCAGCACATCGGTTGGCGCATCCAAAATCGCCACACCGCAATCCGCCAGTTTGGCAGCGTTTGCCGGATCAAGGATTAGGCCCCAGCTGTCTGTTGGCGCTTTTTCGCCAAGCCGTTCAGCAATCTTCTTTTCATTATAGGCAATGCCAGTTGTTCCCCACATATAAACCAGACCGGCTTTTTCGTCCTGCATCTGCTTGTTCGCCAGTGCCTGCACCTGCGAGTTTTGGTTTTTGACATTGGCAATGCGGCTGTAATCCATGTCGGCATAAACACCTGACTGGCGGCCACGCGCCAGAAAATCGGCGGTTGGCACGACAAGATCATAGCCTGATGATCCGGCTGACATTTTGGCTTCGAGGACTTCGTTGGAGTCGTAGACATCATAAGTTACGTCAATGCCAGTCTCAGCCTTGAAATTGGCGATGGTGTCCTCGGCGATGTAATCCGACCAGTTATAGATATTTAACTTGCCGTCGGCATAGGCCGCGCCACTTGCCAAAACGCCAATCATCGTCAGCAGTAAAGTTTTCTTCATTGGTTCCTCCTTGTTTCGCGACCTATTACTCATCTGGTCTAATGCCGCAGATAAACATAAATCACTGTTTTATCTAATAAAAACGTTACATAATTTACATCAATACTTGCAAAAAAGCTCGGGCTCTACTCATCTACGTCAACCATAAAGAGTTCCATCACACTTGATCAAGATAGCTGTGATATTCAAACGGTGAAACATCACCCAAAAATCTTTGTAGCTCTTGGCGCTTGCAGTCAATAAACATATCACACAACGTCGCCGGCAACATCCGGGCAATTAACGGACTTTCCGCAAACCGGTCGATCGCCGCTTCCCAACGCGTTGGGATTACAGGTAAATCAAGTGCATAAGCACTTGTTGTCACTGGCTCTGGTGGTAATTTCTGATCTTCAATACCGGTTAACATTGCCGCCAAAATTGTTGCCAAAACCAGATATGGGTTGGTGTCTGCGCCCGGCACTCGGTGCTCGATTCGGCGCTGGCTTGGCGGGCCAAGCGGCACCCGAATTGCCGCCGTTCGATTTTCATA
>JADHOR010000019.1 GCA_016778895.1 Candidatus Puniceispirillum sp. | reverse complement strand
TGGCGCGCTCGGGAAGATTCGAACTCCCGACCCCCAGATTCGTAGTCTGGTGCTCTATCCAGCTGAGCTACGAGCGCATCCTTGGCTTTTTGCAAAAAAGGCGGCGCTTTGCAGCGGCGCGCATTAGTGTCGTCCAATACGCCGGAACATAGGTCAAGCCTGACGTGCTTGCAAGTGAATATTCACCCTTCTTCATCTACTTTCTTTTGAGGCGACTTTTATGGATGATAATGGCGGTCTCAAGTCCTTATAGCAAAAAAAGAGCGTCGAGCTTGCTTTGGCTTTACAGCTTTTGCGTCAAACAGATATGATGGCGCGGCAACGGGCCCAGGCGCCTTCGTTTTTGGTCAAGGATGGATAATATGACAGAACCGCGCATCAAATCATTCCCAGTGTCGTGGGAAGAGCTGCACCGAACCTCGAAAGCGTTGGCATGGCGCCTGCTTGAGCTTGGCCCCTTTGAAGGGTTAATCGCCGTCACACGCGGTGGGCTGGTGCCAGCGGCCATTGTTGCGCGTGAACTAGAAATTCGTCTTATCGATACGGCTTGTATCTCGTCCTATTCGGGTAACAAGCGTGGTGAGCTTGATATTTTGAAACCGTCACCGATGGCAGGGGATGGCAACGGATGGCTGATTGTTGATGATCTTGTCGATACTGGCGAGACGGCGAAAGCCCTAAAAGCCATGATGCCCAGAGCTCATCTGGCAACGGTTTATGCAAAACCGGCAGGCCGGCCGCTTGTTGACACTTTTGTCACTGAAGTTTCACAAGACACATGGATTTTCTTTCCGTGGGATCTTGAGCCACAACCATCAACGCCGATTATCGGCCAGCGTTAGCCGGTATCCGGAAGAAAAGTTTTCTATTTTCGCAAAACCTTACACCTGTTGGTAACTCTGCCTAAATCGTATGACACTTATGTCAAGTTTGCTCATGCAAATGGTGCCAAACTCATACAAAACTTGCCAAATATGACAAAAATTCAGACTGCGTTGCAGCTTAAGCGACCATTTGATCACTTTAATGCCACTGTTTTAAGTCAAAATCCGTGTCATACAGGTGCAAACATCATTGACAGATAAGAGTATGCCGCCTATACCCCGCACTCAGTGGTTTTTGTTGAGTAACAGTTATAAAGGAGCGTTCTGATGAAACGCACCTATCAGCCTAGCGTATTGGTTCGCAAGCGCCGTCACGGTTTCCGTTCACGTATGGCCACCGTTGGTGGTCGCCGGGTTATCCAAGCTCGTCGTGCAAAAGGTCGTGCGCGCCTCTCAGCGTAAATACGTTTTGAAGGATACCTGTTTCTGGTGTCTGAGATGAAAACCATACCGTCACGTGCCGGGTTTATCGCGGCGCGTTCTAAGGGCGAAAAAGCCCTTGCTCGGGGCCTAGTGATCCAAGCCGTCTCGTACGAATCGGATGAATGGCGGATCGGGCTCACTGCTACGAAAAAAATTGGTAATGCCGTCACCCGTAATCGGGCGCGCCGTCGTATGCGCGCTCTGGCGCGTGAGCATTTGTCACGGCTTGCCAAGCCGGGTATGGATTACGTGCTGATTGCGCGCCATGACACGGCGACTGCGAACTGGCAAGAGATGGGGCAGGGGCTTGAAAAGGCGGTTCGCTACCTGCATCGCGCCATTGCTGCCAAATCAGCACCACTTCCAAAGGCACAGTCATGAGCCGGGCTGGCGCTTTTCTGCATAATGCTGCGGTAAAGCTGTTGCTTGGGCTGATCGGCGCGTATCGCCTGCTGATCTCGCCGCTTTTGGGGGCGAATTGCCGGCATTTGCCAACCTGCTCGCAATATGCGAAAGATGCAGTAATCCGACATGGACCCTTGCATGGATCTAACTATGCGCTAAAACGTATTCTGCGCTGCCACCCTTGGGCTGAACCAAAGGTTGATCCAGTGCCCGAATTATTGAACGGACAAACGACCGTTGAAAATAGGAATGCCAAAAATTAAAGGTTAGGTGAATGACTCCCGAAAATCGTAATCTGATTCTGGCTGTTGCGCTGTCAATGGCTGTCTTATTTGGCTGGCAGATATTTGTCATTCAGCCCGAAATCGAAAAGGAACAGGCACAGCAAGCCCTGATTGCTGAGCAGCAAGCGACCAAACGCGAAGCCGATATTGCTGCGGGTACGCCAACAATTGCTAGCAATGGCAACGTGGCAAACCCAACGCCCGGCATGACCGTGCAGGAAATTACCACTGGTGATAACGCTAAGCGGATCACCATTGATGCATCGCTGGTCCAAGGATCGTTTTCACTGCAGGGTGCACGCATTGACGATATTATCCTGACAAGCTATCGGGAGACGCTGGACAGCGAGTCTGACAATATTCATTTCTTTAAGAAGACCAGTTCCAAGGCGCCGTTTTTTGCCGAATTCGGCTGGGCAAGCTCGGATGCTGATCAGCCTATGCCTTCGGCACAAACCTTGTGGAGTTCTGATCGTGATCTATTGTCGCCGTCAAGCCCGGTGACATTGCGTTGGAATAATGGCAAGGGATTAGAGTTTACGCGGAAAATTTCGATAAATGATGATTATCTGATTACTTATGATGATACTGTCACCAGCACGCTAGGCAACGCGATCACGATGTATCCGTTTGGTCTGGTCCGTCGTCAGGGGACGCCGCCAACAAGCGGTATCTATATTTTGCATGAAGGCCCGCTTGGGGTGTTTGACGAAACCCTCAAAGAAGAAGATTACTCTGACTTGAAAGACGCGGCTGCTGGCGGTATTACGGTTACCCCGGAGGGCACTGGTGGCTGGATTGGCATTACTGACAAATATTGGCTGGCCGCTCTATTGCCATCGCAGCAGGAAAAATACACATACAGCTTTCAGACTTTGCCCGGTACTGCCGACCGGTATCAAGTTGATTACATCGATAATAGGGGGCTAACACTAGCAGCGGGGTCTGCGGTCAGCACTCAAGGCCGACTGTTTGCGGGTGCCAAGAAAGTTGCGCTGCTCGATTTTTACAAGGAAGAGATGGGCATTCCAAATTTTGATCTAGCGATTGATTTTGGCTGGTTCTATTTCCTGACTAAGCCATTCTTCTATGCACTTGACTATCTGTTCCAGCTGTTTGGAAATTTTGGGGTTGCGACTCTTGCCTTTACAGTGGTGATCAAGCTGGCATTCTTTCCGCTGGCCAATAAATCATACAGATCAATGGCAAAAATGCGGATTCTAACGCCAAAATTACAGTCCCTTCGCGAACGTTTTGGTGATGACCGGATGCGCTTAAATCAGGAAATGATGGCTCTCTACAAGGCGGAAAAAGTGAATCCGGCAGCGGGCTGTTTACCTGTTCTGTTACAGATACCGGTTTTCTTTGCGCTTTATAAGGTGCTGTTCGTAACTATAGAAATGCGCCATGCGCCATTTTTTGGTTGGGTTGCTGATTTGTCGGCGCCTGACCCGACATCAATTTTTAATATTTTCGGATTGCTTCCTTATTCAGTCGATTTTCTACCCCCGTTCCTGCAGCTAGGCCTTTGGCCTATTTTCATGGGCATATCAATGTTTCTGCAAATGCGGTTGAACCCAGCGCCGCCGGACCCGATACAAGCCAAGATATTCCAATGGATGCCCGTTTTCTTCACATTCCTATTAGCTACTTTTCCGGCTGGTTTGGTGATCTACTGGACATGGAACAACCTCCTTTCAATGGCGCAGCAATGGTATATCATGAAACAAGTGGCGAAGAGCAGCTAGCCAGTGTAATTGAGTCTGGCCGCCTTTTATTTGCTGGCCAGTGTGATTTCATTGCCGCCGCCAATAACATGAAGGCACTACCGCCGGTGACCTTGCCGGAAATATGCTTTGCAGGTCGTTCAAATGTTGGCAAATCATCGCTGGTCAATGGCCTGACCGGCAGGCGGATGCTGGCCCGCACGTCACAAACCCCCGGGCGTACCCGGCAATTGATTTTTTTCAATTTGGCGGACCGGCTGCAATTGGTTGATTTGCCGGGCTATGGATATGCGTCAGCGCCAAAGGCCGACATCAAAGCATGGACGACACTGACGCGAAAATATCTTGCTGGCCGGCCATCGCTGCAGCGGGTGTTTTTGCTGATTGATAGCCGCCGCGGTATTGGCCCGACCGATCACGAGATTATGGCTCTGCTAGATGAAACGGCAGTGTCTTGGGCGGTGGTCATTACCAAGGCAGATAAACAGAAATCCGAAGCCCTGGCAAAGGTTTGTCGGGACACTCAAACTAAAATCAGCAAATATGTTGCGGCTTATCCGGAGCTGTTTGTTACCTCATCTGAGGATGGCACCGGAATCGAAGCCTTGCGGGCACATCTGACAGGCTTTGCCTTGCCTAAAAATGGTCATAATCCAGCTTTGCGCTGAAAACCGAATTAAATTGCGTCAAGCTATTGCGCAATTGGCCGGATTGCCGATAATCACCGCGGTGTATATGTGGTGCGCCTGTGGCAACTGCGTCCTTTTTCTATAAAATCCGGCCTCGGACGGGCCGTACTTTAAAGGCTATTAAGATGGAAAACTCAGCCGACCAGGTGCAAATTGATCTGCTTGCCAAAACCGGGATGCTTGTTGAGGCGCTCCCTTATATGCGTCGCTATTCCGGCAAAACCATTCTGATTAAATTCGGCGGTCATGCGATGGGCAAGGCAGATTATGTAAACGCCTTTGCCGCCGATATTGCGCTACTTGATCAGGTAGGCGCACGGCCGGTCGTTGTGCATGGCGGCGGCCCACAGATTGGTGATATGCTGAAGAAACTGAAAATCGAGTCCAGCTTTGTTGACGGTCTGCGTGTAACTGATGAGGCAACCATTTCGGTTGTTGAGATGGTGCTTGCTGGCGGCATCAATAAGGCGCTTGTTGCAGCGATTGCCAGTGCCGGGGGACGCGCGGTCGGGGTTTCGGGAAAAGACGGTGGTCTTATCACCGCCCGTAAATTAATGGCAGTCTCAAAAAGTAATGATAGCGCAATCCAGCAGGCGGTTGATCTTGGCTTTGTTGGCGAGCCGGCGCATGTTGATGTGACCGTGCTGAACGCGCTGATGGCGCATAATATTATTCCGGTGGTTGCACCAGTTGGTAATGGCGAGGATGGTAAGACCTACAACATCAATGCCGATACTGCTGCCGGCGCAATCGCCGCGGCGCTGAACGCAAAACGAATGTTGATGCTGACCGATGTTCAGGGAGTCCTGGATAAGAATGGCAAATTGATCAGCAGTCTTAAGATTAGCGAGGCTGAAGCGTTGATCCATGATGGCACGGTTTCAGGCGGGATGATCCCCAAGGTCGAGACCTGCATCGACGCGGTGCAGGGCGGTGCTGAAGGCGCTGTTATTATGGATGGCCGCGCGCCACACGCCTTGCTGGTCGAGCTGTTCACTGAACATGGTATGGGTACCATCATCACTGCCGATTAAATCTGATTTTTTTAAGAAAGAACGATAACCGTTATGACCGCTGCTTTTCCAACTGATTCAATCGGCGATTGGGTTTTTGATCTGGATAATACGATCTATCCGGCGAAGACGAACTTGTTTCGTCGTGTATCGGTACGGATTACCGAATTCGTTGCGGCGCATTATAATGTTCCCGCTGATGATGCGCGGGTGATTCAAAAGGATCTGTTCCATCGCTATGGAACGACCATGCGCGGTATGATGAGCGAAGAAAACATTCAGCCTAAAGTTTACCTTGATTACGTCCATGATATTGATGTCAGCGATCTGGCTCATGACGATGAATTGGATGCAATGCTGGCGGCCCTACCCGGCCGGAAACATATCTTTACCAACGGCACCGTTCCACACGCAGAGAATATTCTATCCGCTTATGGTGTACGGCATCATTTTGATAAGATTTTTGATATTGTCGCCGCAGATTATATCCCCAAGCCGGATCAATATGCGTTTGACTGTTTTTTGCAGCAAACCGGCATTGATCCGAATGGCGCCGTTATGATCGAAGATATGGCAGCCAATCTTCGGCCGGCGGCGGCACTGGGTATGCGCACAGTCTGGCTGGCAAGCGACATTGAATGGGCAAATCGCGGCTCTGATGAACCATTTGTGCATCATAAAGCCGATGATCTGAAAGGGTTTTTGCGGTCGCTTGCGCTTGGCAGGTAAGAGATAAGCACCGATTAGAAGCGCCAGCTGGTTTATTAACGCAGTTCATTTATGCTGTCATGGACGCATGAGCCGGTAACAGCTATAAGGATGATGAAGGGTGGCTGGCCTTTCAAAAGCAAGGAGAGAAAAGAATGGACTTGGCGCAACTTGAAACCGAAATCAATGCTGCATGGGATAATCGAGACACCGTAACAGCGGCAACCAAAGGGGCGGTGCGTGACGCTGTTGACGCGGCACTTGCGATGCTTGATTCCGGCGCGGCACGCGTTGCCGAGCCGCTGGGCAATCACCAATGGCAGGTTAACCAATGGCTAAAAAAAGCGGTGCTTTTGTCATTCCGTCTTAATGATATGCAAACCATCCCAAGCGGCACTATCTATGAGGGTGCTGGTGAGTCAGTCTGGTGGGATAAGGTGCCGCCGAAATTTAGTGGATGGGATGAAGCGCGGTTCCGTGATGCCGGTTTCCGTGCGGTTCCTGGTTGTATTGTCCGCCATTCGGCATTTATCGCGCCAAATGCTGTTTTGATGCCAAGCTTTGTTAACCTTGGCGCCTATGTTGGCAGCGGCACGATGGTTGATACATGGGCAACCGTCGGTTCCTGTGCACAGATCGGCAAGAATGTGCATCTTTCAGGTGGTGCAGGCATTGGTGGGGTTCTTGAGCCGCTTCAGGCTGGCCCGGTCATTATCGAGGATGATTGCTTTATCGGCGCGCGTTCCGAAGTCGTTGAAGGTGTCGTCGTGGAAACTGGCGCGGTGCTGTCGATGGGTGTTTTTATCGGTGCGTCGACAAAAATTGTCGATCGGGTAACAGGTGAGGTTTATATTGGCCGCGTCCCAGCTTATTCAGTCGTTGTGCCGGGTAGCCTTTCGGGCAAGCCGTTGGCCGATGGATCACCCGGTCCGTCACTTTATTGTGCGGTTATCATCAAGAAGGTCGACGAAAAGACCCGTGCCAAGACATCTGTGAATGATCTTTTGAGAGATTAAGTCAATGTCTTCCTATGCTATTCAACTTGCTCAGAAGCTTGTGCGCTGTCCGTCGGTTACGCCGGCTGAGGGCGGTGCGCTTGATCTGTTGCAGGATGAATTGGACAAGCTGGGTTTTGAATGTAGCCGGTTGCCATTTGGCAGTGGTGAAAAGCGGATTGATAATCTGTTTGCTCGCCGTGGCACCGATGGCCCGCATTTCGCCTTTGCCGGTCATACTGATGTTGTGCCGGTTGGCGATATCACGCAATGGCAACAAGACCCATTTGGCGGTGCGCTTGTTGATGGAAGGCTATATGGCCGTGGAGCGGCCGACATGAAAGGTGGGGTTGCTGCCTTTGTTGCCGCAGCGGAAATGTTTGACGCTGCAGAACAAGCCGGCTCAATTAGTATGATCATTACCGGCGATGAAGAAGGTGATGCCAATTTTGGCACGGTCAAAATGGTTGAATGGCTGAAAGCGAATGATCAGGTCCCTGATATCTGTGTCGTTGGCGAGCCAACCAATCTGGCTCGTCTTGGTGATGTGATCAAAAATGGCCGCCGTGGCAGCCTATCGTGTCATTTGCGGGTTGATGGGGTGCAGGGCCATGTTGCCTATCCGCATCTGGCGGATAATCCGATCACCCGCCTGCTGGCAATGCTGGCACCAGTGAATGGCACTGCACTTGATGGTGGTAATGATTATTTTGACCCGTCAACTGCGAATGTGACCAGCATTGATACCGGCAATGAGGTTGGCAATGTGATCCCGGCCACGGTTGAGGCGAGGTTTAATATCCGGTTTAATACCGAGCATAAATCTGAAGATCTAATTGAATGGCTGGAAGAACATTTTGATCGCATCGGCGGCCAGTGGACGGCGAATTGGCGTGTCTCGGCATTGCCTTTTGTAACCCCTGCCGGCAGGCTAACCGAATTGATGCAGGACGCAATCTTGGCAGTAACCGGCCAAACACCGACCCTGTCGACCAGCGGTGGCACGTCTGATGCCCGCTTCATTACCACAATCTGTCCGGTTGCAGAATTTGGCCTTGTTGGCCAGACCATGCACCAAATTGATGAATATGTTGATTCGGCTGATATTGACCAGCTTGCCAAAATCTATCATCAAATGCTGGTTCGTTTTTTTGAGGGCGAATCATAAATGGCATCATGGCCTGATCTATCACCATCCAGCCTGTTATTAATGGTGCGCACAACGCTGCTTGTGATGGTTGGTCGGCGGCCAGCAATCGGCAGTTATGATGCGACCCCATCCGGTTTGTGGCAAGCCATTGCCGCGTCAGTTGTCTTTACCGTTCTGGTGACCATCTATCCGGGGCTTGATAGCACGCCTGGCCTGTTTTTTGCAGCAATACTGCTTCATGTGATCGGTATTGTTCTGCTGGTTCTAATGATAAATGTTCTATTGCGGGCACTTGGCCGGCCAGCCAAGCTATTGCCCTTTGTCGTGCCGTTTCTGTGGATTGAAAATCTGCAACAGCTGCTTGGCGGCATCATCCAAAGCCTTGTCGTGATGACTGACGATCAGTCTTTACTTATCATGATATTGCCGGTGGCGGTCTGGACCTGCTACTGGCTTTGGCGGGTTGGCCGCGATATTGTTGGCAAAGGTGGCTGGGTGGCGGCTGCCTTTATTGGCATCTCATTCATGATTGATGTCAGCCTGCTTTATATGCTTCAGTCCCGACTACCGGCAATTGGTGGGTAATAAACGCCAGTAAGGTAAAGGCCTTGTGGCGGGGCTGTTGGGCCTGCGGCACTGCGGTTGGCGGCATATAATGCGGCTTTGACATCATCGGGCTGCCATTTTCCGGTTCCGACCAGTGCCAACGTGCCGGTGATGTTGCGCACCTGATGATGCAGAAATGAACGCGCCTCGACATGAAGATGAATTTCATCGCCTGCCATTTCAACATCGAGACGATCAAGCGTGCGGATCGGTGACTGAGCCTGACATTGCCTGGCCCGAAAGCTGGAAAAATCATGCCGACCGACAAGATGTTTGGCCGCGATTGCCATACGTGCGGCATCAAGGGGGTGCTTGTGATGCCAGACTCGCCCAGCATCAAGTGCAGGCGGCTGGCGGCGGGGCAATATCCGGTATAGATAGCGCCGGCTAATGGCGCTGAAGCGGGCATGGAAATCAGCCGGAACCTCTATGGCGCTCCGAATGCTAATTGGCACATGGGTAAGATGCGCATTCAGTGCCTCCATCACGCGATTTGCGTTGAATTTATCGGGAACGTCAAGATGCGCAGCCTGCTGGGTTGCGTGAACGCCGGAGTCTGTCCGCCCGGCACCAGCAACCGCCACAGGTGCCAGCAAAAAGGCCGCTGCCGCATCTTCAATTCTGGCCTGAACCGTGTCGCCATTATCCTGGCGCTGCCAACCGGCAAAAGGGCTGCCATCATATTCAATGGTGATGAGAATACGCCGCGTCATAGGTTTGATATGCCGGTTTCTGATTGCAGATGATCGCCAATTTTCAGCCCTGCGCCATTTAAAAAATCAACGGCCAACATAGGTTTTTTTCCTGCTGGTTGTACGCGGGTGATCGCCAGCGCACCCTCACTGCACGCAATCATCATGTTGCTTTCGCAATGTTTGCTACCCGAATCTTTACCAAGAAAGATTCCCGCATCAGCTGCCATATGTTCGGCGGGTCGAGGCACCGGATGCGCCTCAAGAATACGCAACCGTCCCTTTGGCCCACCACACCACGCTCCCGGATAGGGCGTAAAGGCACGGATATGACAATCAAGTATGCTGGCTGGTTGTTGCCAGTCGATCATCGCATCATCAGAGGTGATTTTAGCCGCGTAGATCACCCCGTCATCGGGCTGCGGGATCGGGGCTGCCAGGCTAGTGGGGGCGCCGTCAATAACCTCGCCAAGACAGGTTGCGGTCAACGTGGCCAACCGGTCATGCAGGCTTCCGGCGGTGTCGCTTTTGCTAATCGGAGTGCGTTGGCTGCAAACAACCGGCCCGGTATCAAGGCCGGCTTCCATTAGCATCGCGGAAATGCCGGTTTCAGTGTCACCAGCTTCGATTGCGCGTTGGATTGGGGCTGCTCCACGCCAGCGCGGCAATAGTGAGGCATGGCCGTTCAAACAGCCAAGCCGGGGGATCTCCAGAATTGATCTTGGCAGTATTAATCCATAGGCGACAACGACAAACAAATCAGCCTCATGCCCGGCAAGCTGCGCCTCAATATCGGTAGATTTCAGATGTGTTGGAGTAAATAGTGGGAGGTTTAAGGCGTTTGCATAGGCTGCAACCGGAACGTCTTTTGTTTTCATGCCGCGGCCCGACTTTTTCGCTGGCTGGCTATAGACGGCGCAAACATCGTGGGTTTTGACAAGCCGATCAAGCGTGGGAATGGCAAATGCCGGACTGCCCATGAAGACAATGCGTTGCCTGACGCCCGAATGATGCTGCCGGCCGTTACTAGGGCCGAGCATGGCGGCTGAATGCGAGGCAGTCATATTTGGCCCCCGATTAGTTGCTTGACGCGGATTGACGCATTTCCTTCATAACCCGGCGCAGGATCATATCACGTTTCAGTCGTGAAATATGATCGACAAACAATACCCCGTTTAAATGGTCAATTTCATGCTGAACACAGGCCGCCAATAATCCGGTTGCGAACAGTGATTGACTTTTGCCGTTCTCGTCTAGATAGCGGACTTCGACCTCGGCCGGCCGTTCAACATCTGCCGTTTGATCAGGAATTGACAGACAGCCTTCCTCAAGCACCGAAAGTACATCTGACTGGCTAATGATCTCCGGGTTGATCATCTTGAACAGCTCAGGGTTTTCATCCTTACCACAATCCATGACGATAATACGCTGGCTGATATTAACCTGCGGTGCGGCAAGCCCGATGCCGGGTGCATCATACATTGTCGCTGCCATATCATCCAGCAATTGACGCGTGCCGTCGGTGATTTCGGCAACCGATGTTGCGACTTTGCGCAAAACCGGATCCGGCACTTTGATAATTGGTATAAGTTTGGCAGTGGCTGGCATGATCGAAATTTCCTAAATATGCACGCGACCAATATGTGAATATGGCCAATCGAAAATGGCTGATATGACGGGCAAAATACCCTGTCACCCCACGGTGGGTTGTTCTGCTTTCATGGATTAGAAGATGGTGTCGTTGCAGTCAAGTTGCTAGCGTGGCAAACTTGGCTTGGGCAGGATGATGAGACCTGCCTGAAAGCATGTTTGATCAGTAGTATATTTGATCGATAGTATATTTAAAGGCGAATGGCTTTACCGGGCAGGGGCTATGTAGGTGATAAAATGACCAGCACAGAAATGATACTGATCCTAGCCCTCGTGGGCGTGATATTGCTGGGGCTGTTGCTATTTCGGCGTGGCCGGACACCAGAAAACGGTCAGGATTTTGCCGAGTTGCGCGGCCAGCTTGCCCAGATGGCAAGCCAATCCAATGAATTGCAACGGCTAATCGCCGAGCAGATGGCTCAAAGTGAGGGAAGACTTGGCAATCGGCTGGAGCAATCGCTACGTGATCAGAATGAACGCACAACCAAATCATTGACCGGCATGGCCGAAAAGCTGGCAGTAATCACCGAGGCAAACACCCATATTTCTGCCCTGAGCAATCAGGTAACACAGCTGCAAAATATCCTTTCAAACAAACAGGCGCGCGGTAGTTTTGGCGAGGTGCAGCTGGAAAATCTTGTGCGTGATGCCTTGCCGGAAAATGCGTTTGATTTTCAGGCCACACTTGGCAATGGTCGCCGGGTTGATTGTCTGCTGCGGCTACCTAACCCGCCCGGACCAATTGCGATTGACTCGAAATTTCCGCTTGAGGCCTATCGGCGGCTGACTGGTGCGGAAAATGACGCCGAACGTGAGGCGGCGCGGCGTTTGCTGGATTCGGATGTTAAAAAACACATTCAGGATATCGCCGAAAAATATATTATCCCGGGCGAAACTGCTGAAAGTGCCATTCTGTTTCTGCCGTCAGAGTCGGTCTACGCAGAAATCAATATTCAGTTGCCAAAGCTGGTTGAGGCGAGCCGCAAGGCGCGAGTCTATATGGCGGGGCCTGATAATCTGATGCTGCTATTGCACACAGTCAGGGCGATCTTGCGCGATGCCCGTATGCATGAAGCGGCGGGTTTGATCCAGACACAGGTCGATTTGATGATGAAGGATGTCCATCGCCTCGAAGAGCGTGTTGGCAAGCTGGCAACGCATTTTTCCCAGGCCGAAAAAGATATCTCAGATATTCAAACCTCAACACGTAAGATTGTCTCGCGGGGCGACAAGATTGAGGAGATTGAGGTGCTGGATGCTGATCAGGCTACACCTGCCGCAGCTGCCGCACCGAAGCCCAATCTGATCAGCTAGAGGCTTATAGCTCTAGCTTGGTACGGGCTTTGAGTGCTTGTGCCAATGTGCCGTCATCAAGGTAATCTAGCTCACCGCCAACAGGCATGCCATGCGCCAGCCTGGTGATTTCCAATGACAGGCCGGCCAGTTTCTCGCCAATATAATGTGCGGTGGTTTGCCCATCAACGGTCGCCGACAGCGCGAGAATCACTTCTGTTATTTCGTCAGTACTGGCGCGGCGGATTAGCCGGTCAATATGCAAATCCTCTGGCCCGCGTCCGTCAAGCGCGCTGAGTGTTCCACCTAAAACATGATATAGCCCGCGATAAACCGCGGCGCGTTCCATCGCCCACAGATCGCCAACATCCTCAACCACACAAATGCGGCTGCGGTCGCGGCGGTTGTCAGCGCAGATGCTGCATCGGTCGGTAATGTCAAGGTTACCGCATTCAACACAAGCCCGAACATTACTGGCAACTTCGTGCAGTTCCTCGGCAAGTGGCACCATTAGCCGGTCACGGTTTTTCAACAGAAATAAAACCGCACGCCGCGCCGACCGCGGACCAAGTCCGGGCAGACGACCAAGCCTACGGATCAGATTTTCAAGCGAGTCATGCATCCTAGAATGGTAAATTCATACCGGGCGGCAGTGGCAAGCCGCCAGTAATGTCTTTCATAATACGGGCCTTCTCGGCTGTTGCCTGATCCAGCGCATTGTTCGTCGCGAGGCAAATCATATCTTCCAACATATCGGCTTCATTCGGGTCTAAAGCATCGGGGTCCAGCTGTAATTTCAGCAGCTTGCCCTCGCCATTAACCGTTGCGCTTACCGCGCCACCACCAACCATTGCAGTAAATTCCATTTCGGCAAGGTCGGCCTGCATTGTTTCCATACGGGCTTGCATTTCCTGCACTTTTTTCATCATGCCTGCCATATTGCGCATCATTTTGAGATCTCCTCATCATCGGTATCCTGTTCGGTGTCTAAAGCCCCATCATAACCGGCCAGAATATCGGGATCTGCGGCTTGGCTGGCTTTGACTTCATCAATAATGGCACCGGGGAAAATTTCAAGAATTTGAGCAACCAAAGGTTCGCTGGCAATCGTATCGCGCAGCTTCTCGTTGGCATCCCGCTGCTGCTCGGCAAGGGTTTTCTCGCCGCCAGACTCGGCTAATGAAACCAGCCAGCGCTGACCGGTCCATTGGCTGAGGTAACGCGCGATATCACCTGCCAGCTGATCTGGCGCACTCCCCACCAGACTGATCTGCAGATTACAGGGTTTCAGGGAAACAAGTTGCACATGATTGCGAATGCGCGCCGCCAGCAGCATTTCCCCATTGGTCTCGGCCAGCGCAACAATATCGACAAGCGAGTCCGGCGCTGGTGGTGTCTTAGAAGTGGACGGCTCTACCATCTGAGGGACAATTGGCACGGCCGCCGGATTGGTCGCCGTGCTGGCTTTGGCCGGCGTTTGATCAAAGTTCCCGGCGGTGGTTTGGCTGATTGTTGCCGCAGCGCTTGGGTTTTTTGGTTGTGGTGCGACACTGGCTCCTGCTGTTGTTATTGCCGCCGGGGTGCTGG
This sequence comes from Candidatus Puniceispirillum sp., assembly GCA_016778895.1. Classification (GTDB taxonomy): domain Bacteria; phylum Pseudomonadota; class Alphaproteobacteria; order Puniceispirillales; family Puniceispirillaceae; genus UBA3439. The sequence goes on along the minus strand of JADHOR010000019.1, from coordinate 19,303 downwards.
CAGTTGGTAGTTTTTGCATCAATTCGCCCGGCGTTGGCATTTGGGCGGCATGAGCCAACCGGATAATCAGCATCTCACAAGCGGCAGCTGGATTAGGCGCTTGTCCTAACTCGCCATGCCCCTTCAGCATTAACTGCCAGGCACGCCCAAGGCGGGCAATTCCGCTAGAGGCAAGGCTGGTGATCATCTCGCGCTCGCTTTCGATCACCGCCTCATCACTGCCGCCGGCGGCCTGCATACTGGCAAGATGAATCAAATCAAGCAGATCACTGACCAGCATTTCAGGTTCGGCGCCGCGGCTATAGGCCGCGGCAAACGCAGCCAGTGCAGTTGTCGCATCACCAGCCAGCGCCGCGGTCAGTAAGGTCTGCGATTCGCGCCGCCCGGGCCGGCCAAGCATAGCGGCAACCATATCGTTCGTTAGCTTATCGGCAGTCATGGCGGCAGCCTGATCAAGCAAAGACAACGCATCACGAACTGAGCCTTCGGCTGCGCGCGCAATCGCGGCCAACGCATCCTTATCAGCCTCGATTGACTCGCGCTGGCAGATCATCCAGAGGTGGCTGGCCAGCATGGCCGCTGGAACCCGGCGAAGATCATAACGCTGGCAGCGCGATAGGATCGTCACTGGCACTTTTCTGATCTCGGTTGTGGCAAAGATGAATTTCACTGCATCAGGTGGTTCTTCCAATGTCTTCAGCAGGGCGTTGAACGCGCTTTTCGACATCATATGCACTTCGTCAATGATGTAGATTTTATAGCGTGCCGAGACGGGGCGATAACCAACCCCTTCAATAATTTCACGCGCATCGTCAACGCCGGTATGGCTTGCCGCATCAATTTCCAGAACATCAACATTGCGGCCTTGGGTGATTGAACGGCATGGCTCGCACGCACCGCAAGGTTCCAGCGTGGCATCGCCATTGCCATCGGGTCCAATACAATTCAAGCCCCTGGCAAGTAGGCGGGCAGTCGATGTTTTGCCAATACCGCGAACACCGGTCAGCACAAAAGCATGCGCCAGCCGGCCAAGTGACAACGCATTGCCAAGCGTGCGAACAAGCGCATCCTGACCAATCAATTCGGAAAACGTCTCGGGGCGATATTTGCGTGCCAATACGCGATAAGCTGGCTTGGCGGTGTCAGTCATTGGCTGGTAAACACCTATCTTTTTCTTGCAGTCTCTTGTCTTTTAACTGCGGTCTCTTAACTCATGGTCACCCAAAAAATATCTGCGACTGATCGGGTCGGTTGCGGATGGTGCCGTGTGGCAGCGCAAGATCTCACTGATCCACTGATCCTGTTTCTAATCCCTGCTATCGGGGGAATAGTAACCGCAGCCCGCGATCCGCCAAACGCCAAAGGGCGGTGGAAGACTGAATGACCCGTAAACATCCCACCTCGGCTGCTTCCTCTCGGATCTGACCGGATCGACAGGGGCAACGTCCACCCAGCCTTCCTGTTTAACTGTATGAAACAAAGCGGCGGCTTGGACAAGTTTTTTATCGTCAAGAGCACGGCGATAGCTGAAAAAAATCAGGGTTTTCCGATATGCAAGTCCAGCAATCTCATATCGGCTGCTGGTGGCCGGTTATGCCCGCGCCGGACTTGCCGCATAGGTGCCAAGAACATGAACCTCATCCTTAGTGCAGTAAAAGCGCAATTCTTCCATCGCGTTCTGCATCGCCGGATCATCAATATGTGCCTGAACATCCATATAGAATTGCGCCTTCTCGGCAACACCAGCCCGTATGTAGGATTCGAGCTTGGTCAGATTGATGCCATTTGTGGCAAATCCGCCAAGGGCCTTGTACAGCGCTGCCGGAACGCTGCGGAGTTGAAAGACCAGCGTGGTCATCATTGCACCGCCGCGTTCAGGTAGTTCTGGCGTTGCCGACATTAGCAAAAAGCGTGTGGTGTTATGCTCATCATCCTCGGCTGATTCAAACAATATATCGAGGTCATAGATCTCGGCTGCCAGCCGCGAGGCGATCGCCCCGACCTTAGGATTACCAGCAGCACCAACATCTTTGGCGGCGCCTGCGGTGTCAGGATGCATAACTGGCGTCAGGCCAAGGTTGCGAATGCGCTCGCGGCATTGTGCCAGACCTTGCGCATGGCTGTGAACATGGGTCAGCCTGTCGAGCGTCGCCCCCCGCGGCGCCATGATGTGATGATTTACCCTGTGAAAATGTTCGCCGATAATATACAGACCTGATGATGGTAACAGATGGTGAATATCTGCAACCCGGCCAGCAGTCGAATTCTCAACCGGCACCATAGCAAGTTTTGCCCGGCCTTCCTGTACTTCGGTCAGCATAATCTCAAAAGACGCGCACGGAACCGGTTCCATGTTCGGCATAACAGCCTGACACGCCATGTGCGAATAGGCCCCCGGAACGCCCTGAAAGGCAATTTTATGTGCTGCGTTTGGCATTGACTTTCCTTTGGCCTGGCAAATTTCTATTCCAAACCTTCGTTTCATCTTGACCCGTCTGGTCGGCCGTTTTTACGAGCGTGACGCTGTGCTGTCAATCTTTCAGCATGCCAGCTTGGCTTTGAGTGTAGCGCGGTGGCGCGCAGCCTCAAGGTCCTCAGCTGTATCAATCCCGCCCGGTGCGTTTGCTGTTATGCCAACGCCAATTGTCATCCCAGCTTCCAGTGCACGCAGCTGCTCCAGCTTTTCCGCCTGCTCTAACCTTGAGGGCGGTAAGGCAACAAAACGCGCCAACGCACCTCGCTGCCATCCATAAACGCCAATATGGTGATAAAGATCGCTGGTGCCGGTGGGGATTGCGGCACGGCTGAAATAAAGCGCCGTGCCATAATCGGCATCCTGCCAGCTTACCACTGCTTTTACCACTTGCGGGCGTGCGGCTTCGGCTTTGCTAGCTGGTGTGACCAGCGTTGCCAGATCGGCATTACCTCTATCCAGTGTTTTGCCAAGTAAATGAGGAATATCCGGTGATAAATCGGGCAAATCGCCCTGCAAATTTAAAATCTGTGAAAAATGCTTGTTGGGGTCAATTGTCTCGATGGCTTCAAAGACACGATCAGATCCGGACGGGTGATCCCCACGTGTCATAACTGCCTTGCCGCCCGCCGAAGTGATAACATCGGCAATAGCGCGATCATCTGTCGCAACATAGACGGGCGCCATATCGGCGGCCATGGCACGTTCCCACACAAGCTGAATCATAGCTTTTCCACCAATTTCGGCCAGTGGTTTGCCCGGTAGGCGGCTGGCAGCAAGCCGTGCCGGAATAATGATGATTCTCGTGTCATTTTTTGCCATTATTCCGGCAATTCATCACATATTTCAGTTTTGCGCAAAGCAATTTATTGAAATAACGTGCTGAAGCATACGATAGGGGGTTGAGGGGCGGCTGGAATTTCGCTAATTAACCACGGATTGTTTGGTTTTTTGACCGCAAGAATGTCGATCACAGGCCTTGCCCGCTGGGGCTGGTTGCAATTGGGAGCCCGGTTTCGGGAATGACGCATGGATGAGTTGCGCTTTAATAAAGTGTTCGCAGGGTTTTTGTTTGCTGCTTTGCTGTTAATGGCAGGGATCAAAATCGCCGAGGTTTTGGTGCCGCATCAAGACCTTGCTGAAAACGCTTATGTCATTGAGGTTGCTGAGACCGCCGAGGTTGCGTCTGCTGCCCCGATAGACACTGGACCTGAACCAATTCTGGCGCTGTTAGCTGATGCCGATCTTGCTGCTGGCGAGAAATTGTCAAAGAAATGTTCGGCTTGTCATGTGTTCGATGCGGGCGGTGCAAATAAAGTTGGCCCGGCGTTGTGGAATGTTATGGGCCGGCAAATGGGGGCGTCTGAGGGCTATGCCTATTCAACAGCACTTGCCGAGTTTGGTGGCAAGTGGGATTACCAGTCAATGAACGCGTTTCTGGCGAAGCCGAAGGCCTATATCAGCGGCACGAAAATGAATTTCGCCGGTTTGAAAAAGCCGCAAGACAGGGCAAATCTGATCGCATGGATGCGTGACAAGGCGGATAGCCCGGTTGCATTGCCAAGCGCTGATGATATCGCAGCTGAAGGTGCCAACTAACGCGTCTGACATTGCGGCCGGCACGCCGGCTGATATAATTGCCTTTCTGGCCGGCTTGCCATTGATAAGCCGGCCTATCATTTCGAAATGGTTTCGCCAGAACCCTTTGACTGAAAACAAACAAGACCTGTCGCCTGTAACAATTGCTGATCGTGAGGTCGAGGCTGCACTGCGCGCGGCGATCGCGGCGCGGTTTCCCGAAGATATGATCATGGGCGAGGAATATGGCACTACCGGCAATGCTGGTAGCCCTTATTGCTGGATTATTGATCCGATTGACGGCACCAAGGCCTTTATCAGTGGCAAGCCTGCTTTTGGCACTCTTGTCGGGCTTTTGCACGATGATTGGCCAGTCGCAGGCCTTGTCGATATGCCAGTTTTTGATGAGTGCTATATCGGCCTTAATGGTTTTGGCGGCGCGGGTCATGCCGAATGTAATGGCATTGCGGTGACGCCTAGCCGGCAAACGGAATTAACTGCGGCCAAGCTGGCAACCACCTCGCCGCGCGCATTAAGCCCCAAACGTCTGATTGATTTTGATCGGCTAGCCGATCAGGTTGCCGTGACAAATTACGGTGGCGATTGCCATAATTACGCATTGCTGGCGGCGGGTCATATTGACCTTGTGATGGAAGATAGCCTTGCCGCCCATGATATGATGGCAGTCGTTGCCCTGATGATGGCCGCCGGGGCCGCGGTTACCGATCTTGAAGGCACGCCGATCAGGCTGGGTCATTCAACAAGCATATTGGCGGCGGCAACGCCGCAATTGCATCAGGCGGCAATGGCGTTGATATCGGCAAAGTGATAATCTACCGGTATAATTATTCGGTGCGTGCTGATGCCACCCATACCCCTTCGCATCACCAATCTAAACCAAGGATTACCCCATGACAGTAATCGGCTTTTATGGCAGTTCACAAATGGATGGATGGCGTACCAAGCTTGGCCGGCATCTTGATAATTTTACCCTTGTCGATCTGATGTCACCCGAAGGTGCGCGCGCTGATATCGCGCTGGTCTGGGCACCGCCAAAAGGTCAGCTGGCCAAAATGCCGAATTTGCGTGGCATCATCATGCAGGGCCAGGGGGTCGATTATATGATGAGTGATCCCACCGTGCCGCGTGATATTCCGCTGGTACGGCTGGTCGACCCGGACATGTCAAACGCGCTGAGCCATTGGGCAATTTTAGCTGCTTTGGATTTCTGGCGGGACGCGCCCTATTATCGCGACTGTCAGGTAGTGGCAAAATGGGCGCCTATTGTCCAGCGTCCGGCGACCGGCGCCAAGGTCGGAATTATGGGTGTTGGTGCAATTGGCAGCGTGATGGCAAGCCGTTTTGCTAGCTTGGACTTTGATGTTCGCGGCTGGGCGCGCACCATGCGGCAAGTCGATAATGTTGCTGTTTTTGCCGGCGAGGATAATTTACCGGCCTTTCTTGATGGGCTGAATATCCTGATTTCAGTGCTGCCGTTAACGCCGGCCACGCACGGCATCTTGAACAGCCAGCTTTTTCATCAGCTTGCCAAGGGTGCCTATATCATCAACGGGGGGCGCGGCGCCCAGCTGGTGGAAGCGGATTTGCTGGATGCGATCGCTAGTGGGCAGATTGCTGGTGCGGCCTTGGATGTGTTTGCAACCGAGCCACTGCCAGCCGATCATGCCTTTTGGTCGCATCCCAAAATCACTATCTGGCCTCACGTGGCTGCACAAACGAACCCAAATACCGCCGCGATACAGGTTGCCGCAGCAATCCGCGCCATTATGGCTGGTGTCGAGCCTGAAAACCGGGTTGATTGGGGCCGCGGCTATTAGGCTTTTTGAAAAGACTCGATAAAGCTATAGATCGCGCGAAGCCCCATTGCCTCGCCGCCTTTTGGTCGGCCCGGCCGTGATGCAAGGTTCCACGCCATCACATCAATATGCGCCCAATTGCTGGATTTGCCAGCAAACCGCCGCAGGAATAACGCGGCAGTGATGGCCCCGGCATATCCCGACAAGCCTGTACTGGACAACGCGGCATAACCGGCGTCAAGATGCCGGTCATAATCATCAAATAAGGGTAATCGCCATAATGGGTCTGCGACCTCGCCAGCGGCATTTAAAATTGCGTTTGCGGTTGTGTCGTCGTTGCAGAACAGCGCTGGCAATTCGGTTCCTAACGCCACTCTTGCAGCCCCGGTTAAGGTGGCAAAATCAATCAGAAAATCCGGTGCGTCTTCTGCTTTGCCCTCAAGCGCATAGGTCAGCGCATCTGCCAAAACCAGTCGGCCCTCTGCATCGGTATTACCAACCTCTACCTTGATGCCTGCGCGCGTATTGATGATATCAAGGGGGCGCATCGACCGGTCCGAGACAGCATTTTCAGCGGCGGCAACCAGAACGCGAAGCTGGATATTGACATTGCTGGTCATCAGCGCCGCGGCAAGCCCAAGCACCGTTGCCGCCCCGCCCATATCCTTTTTCATCATCTCCATCGCCTTTGATGGCTTTAGGTCAAGCCCGCCCGAATCAAAAGTGATGCCCTTACCAATCAGGGTGATTTTAGGGCCGGTTTTGCCCCAACGAAGATCCATCAGTCTGGGGCCAATTTCGGCGGCACGGCCAACAGTGTTAATCGCCGGAAAATCTTTTTCGAGGGCTGCACCGCTATGGGTTTTCAGTGCAGCGTTATGGGTTTTGGCAAGGGATTCCATTGCCGCCTGCAGGGCCGCCGGTGTCATATGGTTTGGTGGCTGGTTAATCAGGTCGCGGCATAAATAAATTCCGCCCAGCTGGCCAATAAGGCGTGGGCCATTCACATCATCATGCACCGTTAAGAAATTTGCCACTGGTTCGGGCGTGTCGCGATAGGTGTGAAAATAATATTGGCCAAGACCCCATCCAAGAGTGAGGCTTTCCAGCAGGTTTTGGTTAAGCTGATCTGATGCAGCGATGAATTGCCAATGCCCTTTTGGCAGGTTGGCTGCCAATGCCGCCCCATCCCACACCACATGATTGCCAAACACACCAATGGCAAAATCAACATGCCCATTATCTGAAGCAAAGCAGATCGCCTTACCCGGCTTTGCAGAAAAGCCCTGCGCGGTCACCCAATTCTGGTGGGCTTGATTGGCGCTAGCAAGCCAGCTGGCAAAATCATCTACTGTCATCAGGCGAATTTCAGTGCCGTTTGCGCCGGCGCTTTTCAAGCCAAATTTTTCAATCATCTGTTTACCACCTTTTTCAAATACCATTAGTAATCCAGCCCCATCTAACACGACATATCGGGCGACATATGATTTTCCGGCGCCAGATCATAGCGCGCCCTTTAGCTGTTACCAAGTGGGCAGATCACGTGTCATTTCTCACCGGTTCTGCCGCGGCGTGAACATGACCGATTAGGCACCAAAGGCTGATGCCGCGAAGCGCTAGATAACCCGCAAAACTTGTCATTAAACCTGCCAGCCCGAATGAAAAATGGAAAATTGCCACAGCAAAGCCAGCCGAGGCAATGGTCATCGCATTGCGCATCTGCATGCCTTTTGTTGCACCAACAAAAATACCGTCCATCTGAAACGCTAGAAATGAAACCAGAGGCAGAATAACCACCCATTTCCAATAGCCAGCAATAAAGGCGATCAACTCTTCTTGGCTGGTCAGTAATGACAAGATGATGCCCTGACCAGCCCATAGCAGCAGTGCCAGCATCAACGCCATCATGCCTGCCAGATAATTTGTCCGGCGAATAACAATGCGAAGCATGACCGGATTTCGTCGCCCGATAGCCTCGCCAACAAGTGCTTCGGCAGCATGGGCAAACCCGTCAATGGCAAAGGCCAGAAGGCCAAAGATCGACAGCATGATCTGACAAGTGGCAAGCGCCAAATCATCAAGCTTGGCCGCCTCATTCAACAATAATGCCTCACAACCGATCAGCAGGATTGTACGGATGAAAATATCACGGCCAAGGGTAAAGAACTGGCGATAGGCGGCAAGGTTAAACCAGCCGGGCAGGTACATACCGGCATGTGGCCGAAACAAGCGGCCAAGCTGGCCTGGCCAGCGCCGCGTAATCCGCCAGATCATAAAAGCCAGTCCGCCCCATTGTGCCACCACCGACGCCAGCGCAACTCCATTCACACTCAACCCAAAGCCGCTGACAAGGATGACATCCAGCACTAGGTTGATGCCATTCACCAGAAACAGCAAACCCATCCCGAGCCGCATTTGCTGGCGTCCGTATAGCCCGCCAAGAAGCACCATATTGGCAAGTGCTGCCGGCACCGCAAAAATTCGGATACTGATATAATCGACCATTAATTGTTCGGCCAGATTGCTGGCGGAAAAAGCGCTGACCGCGACGCTGCTGACCAGTGGTGATGCGATGATAAACACACCGCCAAGGCCAAAAGCGAGGGTAATACCGCGGATCAATAAAAACGCAATCTTATCGTCCTGACCGGTGCCATACATCTGCGCGACCAGACCGGTTGTACCCATTCGCAAAAAACCAAGTCCGAAATAAATGAAATTAAAAACGATCATGCCAAGCCCGACACCGCCGATAAATATCGGATCATCAAGCCGCCCCATCATTGCCACATCGACCGCGCCAACAAGCGGGATTGTGACATTGGACAGCATGATCGGCCAGGCCAGCTGCCAGATATGACGCCATCCGGCATGGTCGTGCTGGCTAGGTGTCGGAGAGGATTTCAGCATTATATGCCTATTCGATTGCGCAGAAGGTCTGCACAATGTCAGCACAAAAACCGACCATCGCCAAGGCTTGGAATGACGCGCAGCCAAGCGCGTAGCTAAACAGATTTCATTTCTGCTGGTGACAAGGGGTCAGCGCCCCATTTGGGTTAATAACCGATCATCCGCATTGCCTAACCCCAGAGAAACTTGTTATGCCTTGGCTATGCTTTTTGCATTTGTGGCATAAGAGGATAACGGATATTGCCCTTTTTTCATTCACGCGCGGCTTTATATGCTCTGATGACGATCTTGTCGGTGATGGTTTTACTAGGCCATCATTCGATACCGCCGATGGATCGCGATGAGTCGCGGTTCGCTCAGGCCAGCAAACAGATGCTGCAAACAGGCGATTATGTCACGGTTCGCTTTCAAGATGAGCTGCGTGCAAAAAAACCGGCGGGTATCTACTGGCTGCAGTCGGGTTTTGCCCGCGTTTTAGGAGCAGAGGAGATTTCATCCTACCGGTTGGTAAACCTGGTGGCGCTGCTGGCTGCGGTTTTCCTGCTTTACCATATTGGTCTGCGTTTATACGAGCCGCGTGCTGCCTTGGCGGCGGCGGCATTGTTTTCCAGCGGGTTTCTTCTGCTTGGCGAGGTTCATCTTGCCAAAACCGATACGGTTTTAATGGCGTTGGCACTGGCCCAGCAATGGGCCTTGATGCAGCTTTATCTGGCCTGGCAACATGATCAGCCGGTCTCGCAATATGGCTGGTTATGGTTCTGGCTTGCAATGGCTGCGGGGGTCTTGATTAAAGGCCCAGTTCTGCCAGTTATGGCATTACTTACACTGGTCGGCTTATGCCTCTGGCATCGCCAATATCGCTGGCTTCAGATTATCCGATTCTGGCGTGGACTAATGCTGGTTTTAGTACTCTGTTTGCCGTGGGCGGTGCTGGTTACTGCCGCAACCGATGGCGCGTTTTTATCAACCGCAGTAAGCAGCGATCTGATGGCAAAGGTTAAATCGGGGCAGGAATCACACGGCGCACCGCCGGGCGTTTATGCGCTGATTATTGGCTTGTTGATCTGGCCGGCGACACCGCTTCTGGTCTGGGCATTGGGTCAGGTCAGGAACTTCAGCACACAGGCCGAGAGCCGGTTTTTGCTCGCCTGGATTGCACCATTCTGGGTGATGATCGAATTGATCCCGACCAAATTGCCGCATTATCCATTGCCGGTTTTGCCTGCGATTATCCTGCTACTAATTGGCGGCGTTACCGTAGTGTCAACCCCATCAGATGGCGGCGCCAAATGGCGTTATGTTGTTGGTTCGATCTTCCGCTATCTTGGCATCGGTGTCGGCGTACTGTTGGCTGCGGTAACCCTCTGGGGGGCAATGCGCTATGGCGGCGAGACCAGCCGTGAGGCGGTGCTATTTGCGTTGCTGGCACTTGTTTTTACCGGGCTGGCGGGGTGGTATGGTCACCTATGGATAAGGCAGGCCTTGTGGCGACCGTTCTTTGGCATGATCGGTGCGGCAATGTTATTTCATCTGGTCGTCTTTTCTGGCGTTATTCCGGCGCTGTCGCGGATTCATGTCTCCACTGCTATCGCTGCCAAAATTGCCGATTTGCCAACCCCGCCAGTGGCGATTGCGACAAGCGGATATCAGGAGCCATCACTGGTATTTTTGTTAGGGCGCGACTTACTATTGCTTGACCCAAGAGAGGCTGCCTTGTTCCTGGTTGAGGCACCTGGTGGGCTGGTGCTGATTGAAGCGCGCCAACAGATGACATTTCTTGAGGCAGCCAGCCAGTTGGGGCTTGGGCTATTGCCGCCATTACAGGTGAATGGATTCAATATATCAAAAGGTCAGGAGGTGCTTATTTTGCTATATCGCTCCGATATATTTGACGCGAATGCGAGCAAGGAGTAAAAGCGGAAAATCGGAACCGCTGATATGATTTGCCGTTCACCGGCATTTCCTCTAGCTACAAAGGCCGTATAATTAATCGCCACCAGAAAGACCCATGTCCGCTAATGACCGCAACCAGCCATCCTGTTGACATCTCGATCTTGGTCCCCGTGATGAATGAGGCTGGTAATGTCCGCCCGCTTATCGACGAAATTTGCAGCGTTTTTGCCGGCCGCCGGTTTGAAATTATCTATATTGATGATGCAAGTAATGACGCAACTGCAGATGAACTGGCCGCAGCACTGATCGTGGTGCCGCAATTACGCGTGCTTCGTCATGCCCATCGCGCTGGCCAAAGTGCGGCAATCCGGTCTGGTCTTTTGCAGGCAAGCGGCGATTTAATCGGTGTCCTTGACGGTGATGGCCAGAATGTGCCAGCTGATTTTCCGGCGCTTGAGGCGGCAATGATTGCCGCTAGCAAAGACGGTCGGATGGTTATGGCCGCTGGTATCCGCCAGCTGCGTGATGATAGCCCTATGCGCCTTGTGGCGTCGCGTGCGGCGAAACGTGTGCGGGCGAGCCTGCTTGCCGACACGCATCCTGACTCGGGCTGCGGTATTAAAATTCTGCCACGGGCGCTGTTTTTGCAATTGCCCTTTTTCAATCATATGCACCGCTTTATGCCAAGCCTTGTCCGCCGAAATGGCGGCATTGTTTTGGGTGTGCCGGTGGCGCATCGGCCGCGGATCGCGGGAACCTCAAAATACCGGATTCTGGATCGATTGCTTGTTGGCATCTCTGACGTGCTTGGGGTGATGTGGCTATTACGCCGCGCCCCAATACAAGGCGAAATCGAAGAGATAATCGCCGCAGGTAGAGCGCCAAAAAGAGTGTCTGGCAAAAAGGCGTCTGGGAAAACGCAACCGGCAAAAGGAAATGCGCGATGATTGCCTATCTGTCCGCATCAATTGAAATGGTGGCGCGCGGATTTGCCAACGCGCTATTGGTGGCGTTTCCGTTCTTACCAGACAGCCTTGCGACACGTCCCGAACAGATCATGATTGTCGTTGGATTCGCCGGTCAGGGGCTATTCGCCATGCGCTTTATCGTACAATGGCTGACATCAGAAGGCCAGGGCCGTTCGGTTATCCCGATTGCGTTTTGGTATTTTTCGATTGGCGGTGGAGCGGTGCTGCTGCTCTATGCGATCTGGCGGCAGGACCCGGTAATCATTTGCGGACAGGGGCTGGGGCTGTTTATCTATCTGCGCAACCTGTTTTTAATCAAACGCTCGCGTAGTTCGCAATCGGCTAGCGAGTAATCGTTTCCGGCGGATAATCGTTAAAGGCTGGTTTCACCCATTTCCATAATAACCGCCCAATGACCGGCTGAAACCGGTGTTACCGACAGGCGTGATTGGCGCACTAGTGGCATATTGGTGAGGCGTTCATCGGCTTTGATCTGGGCGAGGGTAACCGGGCGGTTCATTGATTTTACCGCGCGAATGGTGACCATGCCAAAGCGGCCAGAGGGATCAGTCGGGTCGGGATGATAAAGCGCGCAAATCTCGACAATGCCAACAATCTGTTTTTCATCGACCGAATGATAGAAAAAAGCCAGATCACCAATCTGCATGGCTTTCATATTATTAGCAGCCTGATAGTTTCGCACGCCGTCCCAGCTCTCGCCAGCCGCGCCACGGTCAAGCTGATTTTGCCATGACCATGATGATGGTTCGGATTTCATCAGCCAATATTGCAATATGACCCTCTTGTCATTTGTCTTTTCATCTGTTTTACGCTTTGTTGCGCTATTCGGCACCGGCACGCCGCGCCAACAGGCCAGCCACAATGCTATGTAAATCCTGCCCGTGATTAACCAGCTTGTCCACTGCGTTGGTGATTGGTAAATCAACCCCGTTGGCTTTGGCTAATGCCGCCAGTTGCGCAACGGTATGGCTGCCTTCGGCAAGCTTTTCTGGTGGTGTCTCACCGCGCCCAAGCGCCATGCCAAATGCCATATTGCGTGAATGTGGCCCGGCGCAGGTCAATGCCAGATCACCAACACCGGCAAGGCCAAAAATGGTATCCGGCTTAGCCCCCATCAAGCTGGCGAAACGGGCAATTTCAGCAAGGCCCCGGGTTAGGATTGCGGCCTTGGCATTGTCGCCAAATCCCGCCCCAACAGCACAGCCAGCGGCAATAGCAATGACATTTTTCATCGCGCCAGCGAGCGCTACACCAACCGGATCATCATTGCTGTAAAGCCGCAAATTACTGCCCTCAAAAGCATCTTGAATGCGGTTGGTAATGGTGGGGTCCTTGCTGGCGGCGACCAGTGCGGCGGGCAGTCCGGCAAAGACTTCATCGGCAAAGCTGGGCCCTGAAAACACCGCTACGGGGTGATTTGGTAAGGTTCTCGCGGCAAGATCGTTCAGCAGCATGGCACTACCATCATCGGCCTTGCTAATGCCCTTGGCGCAAAGAATAACGACGCCAGGCTGACCGCTGCTTTGACGGTCAGAGATGGTTAAAAAACTGGCCTGATTCGCCATCACCGGAACTGCAACAAAAATCAGTGCGGCGTTTTCAAGACAGGTGGGATCGATTGTCGCGGCAATCGGCGCTGCCGGTTTCGCATCTGGTAATTGCAGGCAGCGTCCAGTGGCCAACGCATCAACGCTTTCCTGACGACGTGCGAGAACTATGCTGGATTGCCCAGCGCGTTGCAATGCGCTGGCAATTGCCGCCCCCCAACTGCCAGCACCAATAACAACAGCGCGGCTCATTGACGAACACCCCGGCCCGGCGGCGGGCTTGCCTCAGGATCAAGCGGCCATCTCGGGCGCGGCGCAAAGCCCAGGTCATCCGCTGCGTCTAGCCTCTCGAGTGCGGCCCAGGCGATCATCGCCGCATTATCGGTACATAATTTGGCCGGCGGTACTGACAGGCGAAACCCAGACGCATCCGCAACCTTCTGTAAACAGGTGAAAATATGCTTATTCGTGGCAACACCACCAGCGATTACCAAGACAGGCTGGTTTCCATCTTGCGGCGGAAAAGCCTGAAGAAAACGTGCCATTGCCATTTTAGTACGGTCGGCAAGACAATCGGCGATAGCGACTTGCAGGCTGGCGGCAAGATCGGCCAAGGGCGCGGCCTTTGGCCCGCCAAGCTGGCTGAGGCGGTTGGCCAACGCGGTTTTTAGGCCGGAAAAGGAAAAATGGCAATTCGCGCTACCTTTCAACGGGCGCGGTAGGGCAATTGATTTTGGGTTACCGTCTTTTGCGGCCGCCTCGATAGCTGGCCCGCCCGGATAGCCAAGCCCCATTGCCTTGGCGCACTTGTCAAACGCCTCGCCAGCCGCATCATCCATGGTTGTGCCATAACGGTGATATTGTCCGGGACCAACCACTGCCAGCAATTGCGTATGGCCGCCTGACACCAGCAGCAGTAGATACGGGAACGCCACATCATCGGCAAGCCTGGGGCTGAGCGCATGACCTTCAAGATGATTAACCGCGTAATAGGGAATTTGCCGGGCTGCGGCGATGGCCTTGGCCGTAACCGTGCCGACAGCAACCCCACCAATCAGGCCCGGCCCGCCTGTAGCAGCAACCGCATCAATGTCCGCCATTGTCATGCCGGCATTTGCCAATGCGTCACGGATCACCTGATCAATCATTTCAAGATGCGCACGTGCTGCCACTTCGGGTACAACCCCGCCATGTTTTGCGTGGGTATCGATTTGCGACGCGATCTCATTAGCGTGAATGGTCTTGTCAGCCGCGACAATCGCCGCCGCAGTTTCATCACAGCTACTTTCAATTCCAAGCATAATGACGGTACGTTGGGCCATGAAGCATATTCCCTAAAACAGATTTGCCTCACCTTATCTGAAGCCGGATTGAGACGCCAGTCCTCTCGGTAACGCGGTGGGTTACGATGGTTTTTGTCAAAAGCGGGGTTTTTGGCTTTGCATTTGCGTTCCAGCCCCTTTAGACATGGCGTGCTATGAACGTTGATTTCTCGTTTTTTGATGCCGAACCGCTGCGCTTGGCAAGCCGCGCATCGCAGCTTGCTATGGTGCAGGCTGAGATGGTGTGCTCTGCCTTGAAACCTGCCGCGGTTAAGGTGCGTCCGGTGACCACCCAAGGCGACCGGATTCTGGATCGCCCACTTGCCAAGGCCGGTGGCAAGGGGCTATTTATCAAGGAGCTGGAACGATCAATTTTGGCTGGCGAATCCGATGCCGCTGTGCATTCAATGAAGGATATGGAGATATTTTTTGCCCCCGGCACCGTAATTGGTGCGGTTCTGGTGCGTGAAGACCGGCGTGATGCGCTTGTCGGGCCATATCGCAGTCTTGATGATTTGCCCAAAGGCGCACGAATTGGCACCGCATCGGTTCGCCGTGCCGCTATTTTACTGAATTACCGGCCTGATCTTCAAATCCAGCTAATCCGTGGCAATCTCAACCGGCGACTAGGGTTGTTGGCAGCGGGCGATTATGACGCTCTTATTCTTGCTGTTGCCGGTATCAAACGGCTTGGTGTGGAGATTGACTATACGCCGATTGATGCCGAGATTATGCCATCTGCGGTGGCACAAGGTGCGCTGGCTGTGCAGATTGCGGCGTCTGATACCCCCCGGGCAGTTGCGGTAAAGGCGCTTGTTGGTGGGCTGACTTGCCCTACGGCACTTGTCGAGGTTACTGCTGAACGTGCGCTCCTCAGCTTTCTAGATGGGTCATGCCAGACACCGATTTCGGCCAGTGCAGTGCTTGATGAGGCCGGTCACGTGACGCTTGACGGGATGATCCTGCGGCCTGATGGCAGCGCCGCGCATCGCCGCCAAATGTCTGCGCCTGCTGAACAGGCAGAAAGGCTTGGCGCCGAATTGGGTGCTGAATTATTGGGTCTTGCAGGTGGCCGCGGGTTTCTTGCCTGATCAGGATTGACCGGCTGGTTTATCGCGGCATCGTTTTGGGTGGTGGACGAAATGCTGGTGATAATCTAGCTGGCAACCATTCGCAGATCTGTGACAGTAAGGGATGATGATGGCAAAATTCACCCTAATCATACGGCCTCAGCCTGATGCTGATCGTGATGTATTATGGCTGCAACGCTATGGTGTTCCGGCGCTTGCCAGCCCGGTTATGCGCGGTATACAAGTTGCGCATGAAATGCCCGATCCAGCCAGCTATGACGGGGTTATTTTTACCAGCCGCCATGCTGTTGATGCGATCCGGCGATCGCCTACAGCCGCGGCATGGGCGGCAAAACCGGTCTTTGTCGTTGGCGCGGCAACAGCGGCAGCTGCACATGATGCCGGATTTTCGCAAGTAATCACCGGTAATGGCAGCGGGGCTGGCCTGATTACGCCAATCCGGAAGGTGGTTGCGGCATCCAGATTGACGACTGGCCGTCTAATCTGGCCAAGTGCGGTTGATGTCAGCTTTGATATGACAGCGGCGCTAGCGGATTTAGACGTCGTGCGGGTGCCGGTTTATCGGATGATTGCGGCGGCTGGGTTTACCGCAGTAATCACCAGCGCCCTGGCTGATCGAAACGTTGCGGCAGTGGTTGCCATGTCACGGCGGTCAATCCAGCTTTTTCGGGCGGGTGTTAGCGCTGCCAGGCAGGATGCAGCTCTGGCGTCGAGCAGTTTAATTGCTGGGAGCAATGCCATTGCCAGCGCCGCCGGTAGCGGCTGGCAGAATATCTATATTGCGCGCCAGCCACGCCGTAGCCGGTTAATGGCCATCGCGGTTCTGCGCCATAAGCGTGAGCAGCAAGGCTGATTGGGCCAATAAACTGCGCACAATGGCAGTTTAGGTCATGCTGGTATCTTATCGCGGTGCTATGATATTATTGAAGCGATTATGATTAACGGGTGATTGAACGATATCACCGCAGGTAAATGGCAAACAGGACACACCATAGCGCATCATGGCAAAACCAAAGCAACCATCTGCCGGGTCAGGCGATATGATTGACGGTGAAGCGGTCGAAAAACCCGCCCAGACCGCATCGCCAAGACAGGGTGGCACGCACGCTGACACGGCTTCGGCTTCAATAGACTCAAAATTTTTGGCCAAGCCATCGCCAAAGGTTCAGGCAATTGCGTTTGTGGCGCTCGGTCTGTCAGTCTTTGCGATGGGTCTTTCAGGAGTTGCAATCTGGCAGCAACGCCATCACGCGGCAGAAATGGTGGGAGTTCGCGCTGCAGTCTCCGGTCAACAGACTCCAGAACAACGCCAAGTTTCACAAGACCGCAATTCTGTGACAGATCAGGCCGCGCTGGATAAGAGATTCGCCGCGATTATGGCTCAGCTTGCGGCCGAACGTGAACGCCAGCAGGCGGCGCTTGCTGAAATGCAGGAGCAGCTGGCCAAGATCGCATCAGCGCCAGTCCCGCATCAGGTTGCAGACGCCGCCTCAGGGGTGACTGATCGTGCGGGCAGGGATTCTGTTGCGTTCCGGGCTGATATGGATCGCCGATTTGCCGCGCTTGAGGCTGCGCTTGCCAATCTTGCAATCCCGGCAAGTCCCTCGCTAGCATCACCGGGGGCATCGGTTTTGGCGGAGTCTGCCAAGCAGTCACTTATCAGCCAAACTGGCCTGCTGGTCGTCAGCGGCCTGTTGGCAGATAATCTGGCGGGTAAGCCGCTTGATCGATGGGTAGCGCTTCTTCAAGGGTTGGCAGATCGCGGTATATCGATGGCCGGTTTAGATCAATTGCGGCAGACCGCAATCCCACTGCCGGCAAGCGCCCCGCAACTAATTCAAGACGCCTATGATCTGGTGCCGCAAATGACTGTGGCCTTGAATCGTGCTGGTGATAACGCAGGCTTTCTGGAAAAAACTGGTGCCAAGATTGGCCAGCTTGTGCAGTTGCGGCCAATTGGTGATTTGGCTAGCGGCAATGCGATGGCATTGCGCGATTTTGAGACGGCGCTTGCGGTTAAGGATCTTGCCGCGGCAATGCGGGCAGCTGGGCAATGGTCAGGTACTGATCCGCCACTACTTGATAACTGGTTGCAGGCGGCAGTGGCGCGACACTCGCTCGATAAGGCGGTTAATGCGCTGGTTACAAGCCACCTTGCCGCCGCGATTGAGCTACCGTAATGCTACCAGCCGGATTGTCATCAGATTATGTTTAAAAAGCTCATTATTCTTTTTGCAATCGTTATCGGTGCGGCGGCGGCGGCGAGCTGGCTTGCAACCCAGCCCGGTGTGGTGCGGGTTGAATGGCTTGGCTGGCGAATGGAATTGCCGACCAGCCTTGCAGTTGCGCTGATCGTTGTTTTTGCGCTCATACTGGTGTTTTTTGATCGTCTGTGGCG
Organism: Candidatus Puniceispirillum sp.; assembly: GCA_016778895.1. GTDB lineage: Bacteria > Pseudomonadota > Alphaproteobacteria > Puniceispirillales > Puniceispirillaceae > UBA3439. The sequence goes on along the minus strand of JADHOR010000019.1, from coordinate 1,285 downwards.
TGCCATCCGTGGTATGCCGGGCTGGCTTGGTGGGCGGCTTCGTCAACGCAGGGAAGACGCTGGGCATCATGCCCTGACATTGGGTTTGATGGCGGTATCGGCGGGTGAGCCAGCCGAGGCGCGAAAATATGCAAGCCGTGCTGAGCGGCTGTTAAAGGCGCCAAAATTGACCGGTTTGCTGGCAGCTCAAGCGGCGCATCTCGCTGGTGATTATCAAGCCGCGCGGCGTTACTTCACCTTGCTGTTGGATGACCGTGAAACGGCATTTCTGGGGCATATTGGGCTGATGCGGCTGGCACTTGATGATCAGGATCCGGCCATGGCGCGTGACGCGGCGCGGGCGGCGCTTAAATTAAGACCAAATTCGGTTCTGGCTGCTGATCATTTGTTCAGGCTGGAGATTGACCGTAATGACTGGAGTGCAGCGTTGCCCGCATTAGAGGTAATCAGCCGCCAGCAGAAAAAATCAAAGGCGAAAACTGCATCAGCAGATCGCTTCTCAGCAATTTTGCGGCAACGTTGTAGTCTGCATGTCCTAAAGGCGAGAGGCTTTGCCGATGATAGGACGGCGGCAGATAAGGAACTGAATGCAGCGCTGAAACTTGATCCAGCGTTTTTGCCGGCGGTAATGATGCTTGCCGATCATTATATTGACGATAAGGCATATTCACGTGCAGCAAAAATTCTGGAAAAAGCATTTTGGTTGGCCCCGCACAAGGCGATTATAACACGGTTAAAGACGGCATGGGAAAGCAATGACGGCCAGTTTGTTGCGCGACTGATCAAGCTGCTTCAAAAGCTTGATCCGGTGCACAAAAAGACTGGGTATCATCTGGTTGCTGAACAGGCGCGCCTCGTTGGCATTGAAGGTGAGGCTGAATGGTTGCTTGCCAAGGCAAGGGATATCGATGGCAGCGATGAGGACAGCAATCCGATATGGCTATGTATTGCCTGTAAAAGCCGGCATGATGAATGGCAGGCATTTTGCCCAAGCTGTGACGAGTTTTCTGCCTTGGTTTGGTGTCGGCCGACCGGAATTAGCCCGCTAATTAAACAGGCCTAAGCCAGCTTGTTAAATTGCTATAAGTGTGCTGGCAGGTATAAGCGTGCTGGCAACCTGCCAAAGCCTATTGAAGCCAAAGATGAGAACAGGGTATAAAGGCGCCAATCGCAGGTTTCGCTGCATTGGATAAGGCAAAAACAGCCGTATCGCCGGATTAGTTAAATGGCATAACAGACCATTCGTAATGGTTAGTTGGGGGTTCGATTCCCTCATCCGGCACCA
>JADHOR010000018.1 GCA_016778895.1 Candidatus Puniceispirillum sp. | reverse complement strand
TTCCATTACCCGAAGATTTCTCATCACTGTGAAACAAACTGAGAAACATCTACGTGGATTGACAGTGAATCTGCGATATATAAACTGGCTGTAGCAGCGCATTTCCATTGGTAATGGTGCATCAAAGTAGCGCAGAACTACTCGCTGGCAGCAACATCCTCTATACCAATATAAAACTATTCTATTGATTCTAAATGGCTCTTTTGAATTGCCGATGGGGTGGGTATGGCATTAGCTCTCCATCAGCAGTGTTTGCTAAGAGGATCGGCGAGATTGAGGTAACCTAGAATGGGAACCGTGAACCGTGCTGTTCAGGAACAAGTAGTTGCAGCTCTTTGCCTTCAGCTACCGGGACACAAGTAAATTTTGGTGGCGCAAGACCAACCTCTTGCAGGTCTTTGCCACTATTTTGTGCTGCAGCATAGCAACTGCCCGCATTTTCATAGCGGAGACCACTATCTAATACGTTTCCGCCGAGCACCCAAAGAAGTAGAAATTCCATCGTCACCTCCAGCAAAGCTGATGTGGGGGGATTGCAGGTGGTATTCAAGCTCTTTGGCGTGTTTATCCGGAGGTTGTTATGTTTGTGGGCATCTGGGTCTAGTTACCCATTGCATCCCACGCATACATCGGGAATTTCTGCAATATTTGTTGATGAAGGACATCACCTAACGAAAGCAAGCGTCTTTGAACCTGTTCATAACCGTCCCACCACCCCCTTATATTTGATAATGCCTGTCAAATTTTGTGCAGGTAACAAATATGGCTATTCGGCATCGACCAGCCTTGTTGTGCAATTGAAAACCAGCCGGTCGCCATCTTTATCCAAGCCAACAGCAACCACATCACCTTCATTAAAACTGCCATCCAACAAGGCCTCAGCAAGCGGGTTTTGCAGCTTGGCCTGGATCACCCGTTGTAGCGGGCGCGCCCCAAATTGGGGATCATAACCCTTCATTGCCAGCCAGTTCTGCGCCGCCTCATCAAGCACAAGTTTGATCCTCCGCTCGTCAAGTCGCTTCTGCAACCGTGCCATCTGAATAGAGACAATCGCCCCCATATCATCGCGCGATAACCGCCGGAACAGCAAAACCTCATCAAGCCGGTTAAGAAATTCCGGCCGGAATATCTGTTGCATATCAGCCATAATCTCATCCCGCGCCGCCTCGGCTGGCTGACTATCGTCAAGTGACAAAAGATGGTCTGCGCCAATGTTCGAGGTCAGCAAGATCATCGTATTTCGGAAATCAACATGGCGCCCCTTGCCATCGGTCAACCGGCCTTCGTCCAGCACCTGCAGCAAGATATTAAACAAATCGGGATGCGCCTTTTCAATCTCGTCAAAGAGCACCACCTGATAGGGCCGCCGCCGCACCGCCTCGGTTAGGGCCCCGCCCTCCTCATAACCAACATAGCCTGGCGGGGCGCCGATCAGACGGGCGACCGCATGTTTTTCCATATATTCGGACATATCAATACGCAATATTGCCGTGTCATCATCAAACAGAAACTCAGCAAGCGCTTTCGCTAGCTCGGTTTTACCAACACCAGTTGGACCAAGCATCAAGAAACTGCCCATCGGCTGATTTGGATCAGCCAGACCAGCGCGCGCGCGCCTTGTTGCATTCGCAACCGCCTTAACCGCGTCCGCCTGTCCAATAATGCGTTTGCCGATATAGCTTTCCATTGCCAGCAATTTGTCGCGCTCACCCTCCAGCATCTTATCAACCGGAACGCCGGTCCAGTTACTGATCACTGACGCAATATGCTGGCTGGTAACCTCCTCATGCAGCAATTCAGACTCAGAAACCGCCGCCTCGGCCGCGGCCAATTGCTGGGTTAAGGCCGGTAATTTTCCATAGGTCAGTTCAGCCGCAGACTCGAGGTTGCCTTGTCGCTGCGCCACTTCAAGCGCATGACGCGCATCTTCAATAGCCTGTTGCAGGCTAACCACTTCAGCGGTTTTGGCCTTCATCGCATTCCACGCTGCACCGAGCGTTTCAGACTGCTGCTCAAGCGCGGTTAATTCTTTTACAATCGCCTCTAGCCGCTTCAGATCGGGCTTATGCGCATCCTTTTGCAAGGCCGCCTGCTCAATTTTCAACTGCATGATCTGGCGATCCGTCCGATCAAGGTCGGCGGGTTTACTATCAGCCTCGATCCGCAAATGGCTGGCCGCTTCATCCATAACGTCAATCGCTTTATCGGGTAAAAACCGTTCATTGATATAGCGGTGCGACAGACGCGCCGCCGCCACCAGCGCCTCATCGGTAATACGCACCCCGTGATGAAGCTCATATTTCTCTTTAAGCCCACGCAGTACGAAGATTGTGTCATCAACCGATGGCTCATCAACAAAAACCGGCTGAAACCGGCGCGTAAGCGCAGCGTCTTTTTCGACATATTTCCGATATTCATCCAGCGTCGTTGCGCCTATACAGCGCAGTTCACCCCGTGCCAGTGCTGGTTTCAGCAAATTCGACGCATCCATTGCACCATCGGTTTTGCCGGCACCTACCAGTTGGTGCATTTCGTCGATAAACAGGATGATCTCGCCGTCGCGATCCTGCACCTCTTTTAAAACGGATTTCAACCGTTCCTCAAACTCACCACGATATTTTGCCCCGGCAACCAATGCCCCCATATCCAGCGACAGCAGGGTTTTATTTGCCAGTGCCTCAGGCACATCAGCATTGATAATACGTTGTGCCAGCCCCTCGGCAATGGCGGTTTTTCCAACACCGGGCTGGCCAATCAGAACTGGATTATTCTTTGTTCTGCGTGCCAAAATCTGGATCGCACGGCGCACTTCGGCATCGCGTCCGATCACCGGATCAAGCTTGCCATTGCGGGCTGCTTCGGTAAGGTCGCTAGTATAGCGTGATAGCGCATCATAACTATCTTCGGCGGCATCACTGTCGGCGGTGCGCCCTTTCCGCATTTCGTCAATCGCAGCAGATAACGGCGCCGGTTCAACCCCAGCTTTTTTGAGAATTTTTCCAACCGAACCGGTTGATTTTGCCATTGCAAGAAGCAAAAGATCAACCGCGATAAACTGGTCATGGCGTGCCTTAGCCTCGCTCTCAACAGACGCAAAAATTCGCGCCAGATCAGCATCAAGTTGCAGTTGACCCGCACCGCTGCCGGTGACTTGTGGTAGCTTGTCCAATGCGGCTTTCAGCTGTGCCGACAGGGACATGCTGTCAGCACCAGATTTTGCCAGCAGCATTTTAACCGTCATATTATCGTCGCTCAGCAGCGCTGACAGAACATGCTCGGGCGTCAATTTCTGATGATTAGCCGCCAATGCCGCCGATTGCGCCGCACCAATAGCATTCCGCACCAAGGCGGTAAATTTTTCACTTTGCATCACATCAATTCCCCGACAGATCACCGAAATATTAGCAAATATTCAAATCTATACCCCAACGCGGAACGACCGCGCCAAAGGCATTGCCCGCCCCCCATTAGCCTAGCCTGAATTCGGCGTGTCCACGAAATATTTTCGTCATTGCGCAGCCCAGCAGGCACCGGAACACCGGTCGGCTTGTCACTGAATTTCAGGATCATTGGTATGCAGTTGATGTGGGAGCAGCTAAATATGATTTCAAGTTTTACAGCAAAAATAATCAGTCATCACTGAACCATTGCCGAGCCCTCAAACAGACAAATGATCTTGCCGCTTGTCAGCACCGCGTCATCATGCTGAACTGCGGCATGGCGCCCAACCCGACATCATTTACAACACACCCGCCAGCACGGCAAATCGGCAACCGCGAATTTGCCGTGACCGAATGGCGGTTTTTACTGTTCGGGCTTTTAATGGCCTTTTGGTCGTCATTGGGACAAACATTTTTTATCTCGCTATTTTCCGCTCAGATCCGCGAAACGCTTGAGCTAAGTCACGGTGATTTTGGCAGCTATTACGCAGCCGCAACTACCGCCAGTGCAATCAGCCTGATCTGGCTTGGCAAGCTTGCCGATACGATGCGGCTCGAAAAACTGGCCTTTTTCATCCTGACCAGCCTGTGTTGCGCGGCAATCCTGTTCAGTCAGATATCATCAATCTGGATGCTGGTCGGGGGGCTGTATCTGCTGCGCATGTTCGGCCAGGGCATGATGACCCATGTCTACACGACGGCGATGGCGCGGCGCTATGTGGTTACCCGCGGGCGCGCCATTTCGATTGCCCAGCTTGGTCATACGCTTAGCGAGTCAATCGGCCCGGCAAGCATTGTCGCACTACAGGCCTATTTTGACTGGCGCAGCCTATGGATTGGCCTGCCTGTTATCGCCTTTGTGACGCTCGCACCGTTCCTGCGTCACTTAACGCAGCGCACAAGGTTGCAAGATGGCGAGGGTCTTTACGGCGTTGGCGTAGTCCCGCCTGGGGCCAGCGCATCTGTTACCGGCCTATCCGGCACCGACCAGGCTCACCCAAAAAAAAAGCAGTGGCGCCGCGCCGAGGTTATTCGCGATCCGGCTTTCTGGCTAGCGTTTATATGGCTGGCGGCAGTGCCGTCTTTTGTGCTGACCGGCCTGTTATTTCACCAGATTTATTTAGCCGACACAAAAGGCGTTGCCTTATCCACATGGACGGCAAGCTATGTGCTTTATGCGATTTTTGCGGTTGTCGGCAGCTTAAGCATTGGTCAATTGATCGACCGATTTTCAGCGCGCCTGGTTGCGGCGCATACGCTGTTGCCGAACAGCCTTGCCTGTCTTACCTTATGGTTGGGTTCGGCGGAGATTGGCGTGCCGCTATTCTTTATTCTGTTCGGCTTGGCGATTGGCATGCCACACGCAACCAACGCGGCCCTTACGGCTGAGATTTATGGCACGCGCTATATGGGTGAGATTAAAGCGATGCTTTTGCCGGTTGCGGTATTCGCATCAGCCCTATCGCCAATGTTTATGGGCTGGATAATTGATGCAGGTCTGGGGCTTGGCGCCGTTTTGGGGATGAATATCGCGCTGGCGGCTGGCGCCCAGATTATGGCGATGCTTGTCTTGCATTATCGAAAACCTTTGTGAATGATAGGCTATGGATTTTCGTCGCCTGTTCATTATTGCCTTGCTGCTTACCGGTCTGTTGCCACCGCAGTTGGCATCTGCCACCATCAAGGGTTTTGCCGTTGATGGCGATGACTGGCCCGGCTTTTGGTTTATTTGTGAATTTGCCCAGCGACAACGCGCCCCGGATGATGAATGCAAAATGTTTGATGATGAGGGCTTTCAGCTTGCTGACGGCAGGTTGCGTTATATCAGAATGCATGGTTCGACAGAAACTGCATGCCGCAGTAACAAAAAAGGTCAGTGTTTTTCATCTATCCTGCCGGCAATCCGCATTTCGCGAACCGACCGCGGCAAATTGAGCCTTGGTGACAAGCTGTTCAAGGTTCGTTATTTTGGCTGCTCACAGACTTATTACTTTACTGATACGCCGAATTACCGTGAAATCTGGCCCGACGAAAAACGCTGTTTTTGGGCAAGTAAACGACGCTTTTATATCGCCCCCTATCATGGCAAAGTAACGATCATCGAATAAGTGCCTTACCGCCATTTTCAAGCGAGCCAGATCAATGACACCGACGCCTGAAGACGCCCTCATTTGTCATCCTGACACCGGTTTCATCACGGTAGCTGGTGATGAGGCCTGTGCCTTTTTACAATCCATCATCACGGCAAATGTTGAAACGCTGGCAGTGGGTGCGTGCCGCCCTAGTGCATTGCTAACCCCGCAAGGGCGCGTTTTGATCGACATGATGGTTTACCGGCTTGGCGAGAGCCAGTTCCTGTTGCGCAGTGATGCGGCGCGGCGCGATGATCTATTTACCCGGCTGCGGCGTTACCGGCTACGGCGTCCAATTGATCTGGTGGTGGAACCTGATATCCGGTTACTGCTAATGCCGAACGAGCCAACGCCGGATATGGATGGGGTTTTGGGCAGCATCAACCCAATTATGGCCTGCCCCGATCCACGCAGTCCCAGCCTTGGCACACATTGCCTTGTGGAGGGGCCCAATTTGCCACCAGAAAGCGGCAGGATTGATATCTGGCACACCAAACGAATTGCCGCGGCCGTTCCCGAAGGACCGGTTGATCTGACCCCAGAACGGGCTTTGTTGCTTGAGGCCGGACTAGACCAACTTGGTGCGGTTGATTTCGACAAGGGCTGTTATGTCGGGCAAGAGGTAACCGCCCGAACTCACTATCGCGGCCTAGTAAAACGCCGCCTTGTGCCACTGATTGTGCGGGGCGCGCCGCCGCCGGTTAATAGTGAGATCATGTTGCATGGGACCCCTATCGGCAACAGCAAAACTGCAGCACCATACAACAGCACGGCGTCTGCCGCGCCTAATCTTAGCGGCCGGTCTTTAACTGATCTGCCATCTTCGATTTGCTTGGCACTGTTAAAGCTAAGCGACCTTCAAACTGTCCTAGACAATGATGCGAACAACGGCCTGACCGTTAATGGCGAGGCGGCTAAACTGGCCTTACCCAATTGGATGCTGCCATTGCCGCGCCCTGCCAAGGCCTAGTTTCCGCATATGATACCGGGCTAATTACCGCCGCCAAAAAGGGCATTTGCCGCTGACTGAACCTTTGTCTTTTCATCAATCAGCGTTTTAACATGGCTGATCTCGGCCTGCATTGCCGCAACATACGATTCCAAATCTTCAATATTCCAACGCTGCATATCAGCTGGTAATCCAGATGGTTTCAACCGATCCAGTTCATCATCCATCACCTGCTCCTCGAATTTAACGCCATTTTTGAGGTTGTTTTTCTGTCAATTTGCACTTTTTATCCCCTTCGGGGAAGGCAGGCTTTGCAATATAGCGCAATCACGCCTATAGTAACCCGACGTTTTCAACTAATCACAATGAATGAAACGCACCTGGCTAGCCCATTTCTATCGCGGCGCCGGCTAGGGCGGCAATAGGTAAGACATATGACACAATTATTAATGCCGAAAGCAACTGCCGTATGGCTGATTGATAACACCGCGTTGTCTTTTGACCAGATTGGCGCCTTTTGCAACCTTCATCCGCTTGAAGTTCAGTCAATCGCCGATGGCGAAGCCGGCGTTGGTATTCAAGGCTATGACCCGATTTTGAACGGTCAGCTTACCCGCCAGGAGCTCGACCGTTGCGAGGCTGATCCCACTGCTGTTCTGGCGCTTGCAACGTCAAATCTGCCAACACCGAATCGGCGGACCAAAGGCCCGCGCTATGTTCCGGTGGCACGGCGCGGTGATAAACCTGATGCGATCATGTGGCTGGTTAAACACCATGCAGAATTGAAAGATTCACAGATCATCAAACTAATAGGCACAACCAAGGAAACTATTGCGAAAATTCGCAACCGGTCGCATTGGAATATCGCCAACATCACCGCAAAACATCCAGCCATGCTGGGTCTTTGCCGGCAGGATGATCTGGACGCCGCGATCGAAAAGGCTGGTGGATCGACCCAGACTGAAGAGCAAGTCTCGAATATATCGGAATTGCCATAGGCAGAAAATCCTGCACATGACGCGAAGGAGCGGTATGTGGACCAAGACACCGAAGATATGCAGCGCCATATCCAGCATCAGCTTGCGGCGATGGAAAGCGAGCACCGTGATCTTGACTCGGTGATTGAACAGCTAGGCGAGGTTTTGCCTTTTGATCAGTTGAAACTGCAACGGCTTAAAAAACGGAAACTTATATTAAAGGACGAGATGGCACGGTTACGGAGCCGGATTTTGCCGGATATCATTGCCTGATAGCGATAAATCGCGCAAGCTATCGACAGGTGGCACAGACCCGCTCCCCAATACCAATATCGCATCATTAATTCTGTTCCGACCATCCCAAAATGTGAATTGAGACTTTTATGACCGCTAAATCTTCTTCCCGCATTGCAATTTGTATGGGCAGCCAATCAGACTGGCCGACGATGAAGGCGGCGGCTGATATTCTGGCTGAATTTGACGCGGCGCATGAGGTCAAAATCATTTCCGCACACCGGACCCCGACCCGCCTTGCCAGTTTTGCCGAAACCGCCCATGAAAATGGCTTTGGCGTGATCATTGCTGGCGCTGGCGGGGCGGCGCATTTGCCCGGAATGATTGCCGCTCATACTCATCTTCCGGTGCTTGGCGTGCCGATTGAGTCAGCCTCGTTAAAAGGCATGGACTCGCTATTATCAATTGTACAAATGCCTGCTGGTGTTCCTGTTGGCACCCTCGCCATTGGCGTTGCCGGCGCCAAAAACGCCGCCCTACTGGCAGTGCAAATACTGGCATTGTCCGATCCGGCGCTTGGCAACAAGCTAGTCGAATGGCGACAGAGCCAGACCAATAATGTCGCCGAAGCACCGGAATAATCCATTGATCTATTCGCCGCAAAAGACCATCGGTATTCTTGGTAGTGGACAGCTTGGCCGGATGCTGGTTATCGCAGCCAGCCAGCTCGGGTTTCGCACGCATGTCTATGCCCCCGATGCAAAAGACAGTCCAGCTGGTGACATCGCACATAGTTTCACCGCGGCGGCGTATGACGATTTGGACGCGCTTGCGGTATTTGCCCGCCACATTGATGCTGTCACCAGTGAATTTGAAAATGTACCCGCCAGCACAATGACGTTTCTGGCCAAACATTGCCTCGCTAGCCCGGGCGAAGCGGCTCTTCATACCGCGCAGCATCGCATTCGGGAAAAGACTCTGGCACGCGATCTTGGTATTGAAACCCCTGCCTTTTGGCATATCACCACTGCTAGTGATCTTGCGGACGCAATGGCAAAACTGAATGGCGACGGGGTGTTAAAAACCTGCCAGCTTGGCTATGATGGCAAGGGGCAGATCCGGCTCCGGCAAGGTGATGATCTTGACGCCGCGTTTGCCGCACTTGCCAGTGATGACGCAATCCTCGAAGAAATGGTCCCGTTTACCGCCGAGGCCAGCTTTCTTGTAGCGCGCGCTGCCGATGCCAGTATTTCGCTATTTCCAGCCAGCTTGAATGAACACAAAAACGGCATTCTGGCGACATCCGTGGCCCCTGCCGATTTGCCTGATGCCGTTGTTGCCGCAGGTCAGAATGCCGTGCGGAAGCTTGCCGAGGCATTGGATGTTATCGGGCTTTTAACGTTGGAGACCTTTATTACTGAAGATAACCGATTGCTTTTCAATGAAATCGCCCCGCGGCCGCATAATTCATTTCACTGGACGATTGAAGGCTGCGCCAGTTCCCAATTTACCCAGTTAATCCGGGCAGTTGCCGGGATGCAGCTTGGTAGCACCAATTGCTATGGACAATGGCAGATGGATAATTTACTTGGCGAAGATATAACCCGGCTTGATGCGCTCACCCAAATCAACGGTCTACATCTGCATCTTTACGGCAAGGCCGAGGCCAAAACTGGCCGCAAAATGGGCCACACAAATCAACAGATCAAACCGGCATAAACCGGTGATGACAGCTATTTTTTGTCAAGGCTGGTCAGGTCAAACGGTGTTGCCTGATAGAGATCATTGATCCAGTTTGCCATCAGCAAAAAGGCAAATGGCCGCCAGTTGTTAATCGGCGGCTGTGAGGGATCGTCCTGCGGATAATAGTTCTGCGGCAAGGCCGTATTAAGACCCCCAGCGACATCGCGCTGATATTCATCACCAAGCGTTGTAGCGTCATATTCAAGATGGTTGAAGACGAACAGATCACCATTGGCCGGATCACGAACCATTCCCGCACCACACGCACCGCCTTCGGCCAGCACATCCAGACCAGCTGCCGCCAGATCTTCACTGCGATTCATCGTATAACGCGATGCCGGCATTGGAAATCTGTCGGTAAAGCCATTCATTAACCGGCCCGAGACATCGCTTAGCCCATGTTCGAAAATGCCAAAAAGTTTTGCCCCAAGCTCATATTTTGGCACGTTATGGAAATGCCACAACAATGCCTGTGCCCCCCAGCAAATGCCAAGCCGGCGGAAACAGTGTGTGCGCGACCATTCCATTATTTCAGTTAATTCCGGCCAGTAAGTGACCTTTTCAAAAGGCAGGGTTTCAACCGGGGCCCCCGTTACGATCAAAGCGTCAAAATAATCGTCACGCACATCATCCAGATGCCGATAAAACCGGCGCAAATAGCCGGGCTCGGTATTGCGCGGCGTATAGCTAGCAGTGGTCATCAGGATCATTTCAACCTGTAACGGCGAGTTGCCAAACAACCGTGCAAACTGGATTTCAGTATCGCGCTTTTTCGGCATCAGATTGAGCAAAAGCAACCGTAATGGCCGGATATCCTGACTAACCGCCTGTTGCTGCGGCATGATATCTACGAATTCGGCATGCAGCGCTTCGAGCGCCGGCAAATTATCAGGTACTCTAATCGGCATAGAGGCTCCTTTTGGCCATCATCATCCGGTGATGATGATCTACAAATCTGATCGCGGCCCAACCCGCACATACCACCGCGTTATAACTGTTTTCTGGCCAATGTCCAATGCGGCGAAACGAGGTCAACCATTACGCTGGCAGGGCTGTGGTAGCTAGTGATGATGTCCCGAAATTTATTGAACTTATGGAATAATGGCGGGCTAGCGTGAATGTCGCCGGCCCAAGCCTTGGATTATGCCGCTGGCAAAGCGCTCACCAGCCGCAATGATTGTGCGCACCGGCTTGGTGATTTTGGGGATGCGAGCAATATCGGCAAGCCGCCGATCAAGAAACGCCGCAGTCCCGTCTAAATTACCACTGTTATCTGCCAGCCATGCGAGCAGAGTAGCGCTATAGACAGCAGCTAGCGACCCACGCTTTGTGTAGAAAGAAAAGCTGGTATCACGCTGCCCCGCAGCACGCCACATCGCATCAACTGTCTCATATAACAGCTTGGCCGATAATTTCGTATTGACCGGCATTGCCAGAATGCTAAGCGCGCGACGCACCGCATCCTTTTCCGGCTGGGCAATCTCAAGCCGCAAAAGCACCAGCGCACGGATTGTCAGATGAACCTTATCCGGACGTTGCGGAAGCGCCAAAAACGCCTCAACCATGGCGTGATCGGCAAGTCGGGAATGCAGGGCGATTGCGTCAATCGCGCCGCGCGGAAACGCTGCATGCATTGCATCGGCGCCATATCCCGAATCGGCGGCACCAGCAAGCAGCGCTGCCTCGCCCCATCCGTCAAATGGCACATGCAGCATTGATGCACGCAAAATCGCAACCGCGTCAGGGTTAGGCTGGAAATAATCATCTTGCATGGATGGTTCCCTTGAGTTTCTTTGATAAGAGATTTACGCCGAAAGCTGTCGGACCAGAGGTTAGCCCTTGCCCGGCCGATTACACCTAAGGCCCGTCTTTGGATCCCTTTCCCAATATATAGGCATATTATGGCGTATTGCCACCCCGGCGACGGATGATGGCTGTTTAATGTTTGCAACTTATGATCGGCTATGATACACAACGCGCCTACTCAAAACGGATTATCAGCAATCTTTAGAAGGGATGTGAAAGACGTGTACGTCACCGTTAGAGACAATAATGTTGACCAGGCACTGCGTGTTCTGAAAAAGAAAATGCAGCGCGAAGGTGTGTTCCGCGAAATGAAAAATCGCCGGTCCTATGAAAAGCCATCCGAGCGCCGCGCGCGCGAGGCTGCCGAATCAACCCGTCGAGTGCGTAAATTAATGCGCAAACGTTTGGAACGCGAGGGCTATTAGATCAAGCGTTGCTTGGTTAAGCCTTACAACATAAAAGCCGCCAACCAGTTGGCGGTTTTTTCATATGTAGCCGGCAAACTAGCCTTGCCAGCAATTTAAAAAGCCTCGGTTTTGGCTTGCATAGTCACCGCCGATCAGCCAAAACAATGAGGCTGAATTACCGTTTTATGTGCATGATGGAACCTACAAGATGATAATTGGTGCTCCGAAGGAAATCGCTGTTGATGAAAAGCGCGTTGCCATGACGCCTGACAGTGCCACACAATTGCAAAAACTTGGATATGATTGTCTCGTCCAGTCCGGAGCTGGTGTTGATGCCGGTTTTTCTGATGCGGCCTATGAACAGGCTGGCGTCAAAATTGCCAAAACAGTAGAAGAATTGTGGAGGGCTTCTGACATCATCACCAAGGTTCGGCCGCCAGAAGCAACTGAGGTTAAGCTGCTGACAAAAGGCAAGCTGCTCATATCGTTCTTTTATCCGGCGCAAAATACTGACCAGATGGCGTTAATCGCGAAACAAAACGCCGACGTCATTGCAATGGACATGGTGCCAAGGATCAGCCGCGCGCAGAAAATGGACGCGTTATCGTCGATGGCAAATATTGCCGGCTACCGCGCGGTGATCGAGGCTGGTAATAATTTCGGCCGCTTTTTCACCGGACAGATTACTGCCGCTGGCAAAGTGCCGCCGGCCAAGGTTCTGGTTGTTGGTGCTGGCGTGGCAGGCTTGGCCGCGATCGGTACTGCCACCTCGCTTGGCGCGATAACCTATGCGTTTGATGTGCGGCCTGAAGTTGCTGAGCAAATTGAGTCCATGGGCGCAGAATTTGTCTATCTGGATTTTGAAGAGGCACAGCAGGATGGTGCGGCAACGGGCGGATATGCAGCACCATCAAGCCCTGAGTTTCGTGAAAAGCAGCTGGAGAAGTTTCGTGAATTAGCGCCGGAGATTGATATTGTTATCACCACCGCGCTGATCCCGGGCAGAGACGCACCAAAGCTGTGGCTTGCTGACATGGTCGCGGCGATGAAGCCTGGTTCTGTTGTTGTTGATCTGGCGGCCGAGCGGGGCGGCAATTGCGACCTTACTGTTCCGAATGAGAAAACCATCACCGAGAACGGCGTCACCGTTGTTGGTTACACGGATTTTCCAAGCCGTATGGCCGCACAATCCTCGACCCTTTATGCAACAAATATTCGCCATATGATGGCAGATCTGACACCCGATAAGAACGGTCAAACTTTCCATAACATGGAAGATGATGTTATTCGCGGTGCGACAGTGACCCATGGCGGATCAGTTACATTCCCGCCACCTGCTCCAAAAGTGCAGGCGATTGCCGCAAAGCCAAAGGAAAAAGTGCCAGAGCGTAGCGCCGAGGAAATTCGCGCTGATGAGATTGCGGCGTTCAAGCAAGCGACGAAAAATCAGGTTTTACTTTTAACCATTGGTGGCGCGCTGTTGCTAGCGGTCGGGGCTTATGCACCCGCCAGCTTCATGCAGCATTTCATTGTTTTTGTTTTATCAGTATTTGTCGGGTTCCAAGTAATCTGGAATGTCAGTCACTCGCTGCACACACCGTTGATGGCGGTCACCAATGCGATTTCATCGATTATCATTCTTGGCGCTATCCTGCAGATCGGCTCAAGCAGCTTTCTGGTGACCGTGCTTGCAGCAATTTCCGTATTCTTTGCCGGAATTAATATTTTCGGCGGCTTCCTTGTAACACGTCGCATGCTTGCCATGTTCCAGAAATCTTAAGGGGGCCAGAACGATGGATTTAGGCTTCACCACAGCTGTTTATGTTGTCGCTGCTATATTGTTCATTCTGTCACTTGGCGGGCTATCCGGGCAGGAAAGTGCAAAGCGCGCGGTATGGTATGGTATTTTTGGCATGGGGCTGGCGGTCTTGGCGACCGTCATTGGACCGGGTGCCGGCTTATGGCAGCTAACGGCTGTATTGGTAGCTATTGGCGGGCTTATTGGCTATCAGCTTGCATCAAAAGTTGAAATGACCCAGATGCCGGAACTGGTTGCCGGGATGCACGCACTGGTTGGCCTGGCTGCTGTTTTTGTCGGGTTTAACGCGCATTTCGAGCTTGCCAACGTCCTGACGATGGATGACACGGCAAAGAAGGCACTTGACGGATTCGCCGCATTGCTGGCGAAGAAATCTGGTGCCGAGATTAATATTTTACGTGTTGAGGCTTCGCTTGGCATCTGGATTGGTGCCGTAACCTTCACCGGCTCGGTGATTGCCTATGGTAAATTGTCCGGCAAAGTTACGTCAGCTGCAACCAAACTTCCCGGTGGACATTTGCTGAACGCAACGGCGGCGATATCATCGGTGGCTTGTCTGGTTTGGTACCTGACGTCTGGCGCATTATTGCCGCTCGTTATTCTGACGATCCTGGCGCTTTTCATTGGCTATCACTTGATCATGGGCATCGGCGGCGCCGATATGCCGGTGGTTGTATCGATGCTGAACTCATATTCAGGCTGGGCAGCCGCAGCGATTGGCTTTAGCCTTGGCAATGATCTGTTAATCGTTGTTGGTGCACTGGTTGGCTCGTCAGGCGCAATCCTGTCCTATATCATGTGCAAGGCAATGAACCGATCATTCGTCAGCGTTATCCTTGGCGGATTTGGCGGCACGGCTGGCCCGCAGATGGAAGTTGAAGGCGAGCAGATTGCCATTGATGCAGACGGTGTTGCTGCCGCACTTGATGATGCCGAAAGCATCGTTATCATTCCGGGTTATGGCATGGCGGTGGCACAGGCTCAGCAAAATGTTGCAGAACTTACCCGACGGCTTCGCGCAAAGGGTAAGACAGTACGCTTTGCAATACATCCTGTTGCTGGCCGGCTTCCGGGGCATATGAATGTGCTACTAGCCGAGGCAAAAGTACCGTATGACATCGTCCTCGAAATGGATGAAATCAACGATGATTTCCCAAGCACTGACGTTGCCATCGTGATTGGCTCGAACGATATTGTAAATCCAGCAGCACAGGATGACCCCAACAGCCCAATCGCCGGTATGCCGGTTCTGGAATGCTGGAAAGCAAAGCAGGTATTTGTGTCAAAGCGGGGCCAGGGCACCGGATATTCGGGTATTGAAAATCCGCTGTTTTTCAAGGAAAACACACGTATGTTCTATGGTGATGCCAAGGCGTCACTCGATCAGCTTTTGACGCTTATCTCCAGCAGCTAATTCGCCGTTGATCATCTGAACAGCACGCAAGATGCAGGCCTTTGCGTGACGCTGCCATTATCGGCTGCAGCTTACTTGTGTCTTTTTTTACGATGCAGTATTTGACCATGCATCGTTTCATGGCTGACCCAACATCACGCGTTCGCTGTGACTCAAGCGTTGGGTTAATAATGGTTAGCGGCAATCAGACTATCCGGCAGGCCAACCCCGGCAGCGGCGCTACGTTGCCGTTCAGCCAATGCGTCGACCGAGAAATCATCAATCAATTCATGGAACAATTCATGCCAGTTCACCTCGGCACCAAGATGCATGAAAACTGAACCAAGCCCGACAGCCGCCCGATCGGTCAGCACAAATTCACGCGGCGGTTTAATACCGCCAATGCGTTTCAATTCGGAATGAACCTTGCCAGCAAGGTCACGTCCAGCCTTACCACCACGCATTTGCTGTATAGGACGTACCCGGTTTTCAAGAAGCGGCGCATAGATAAATTCGGCCCACATATTCAATACATCAATCGCTTCATTATCCAGCCCTACAAACCCCCAGCGTCCATAGGCATCAACCGCCTGATCACGATTATTGTCCCGAAGCGCCTTATAAAGCTCGATAACACCGGCGACAAATTGCGGCCTAAACAATCGAATGGAGCCAAAATCCATCAAATTGATACTATGGTCCTTGGCGATCGAATAATTGCCCAGATGCGGGTCACCATGGATCACGCCATAATAGTAGAAGGGCACATACCAGACGCGAAACATTGTTTTGGCAATTTCATTCCGCGTTTCCTGATCGGGGCTGGTCTCAAGAAACGCCATCAGCCGCTGGCCTTCAAGCCAGTTCATCGTCAACAGCCGGTCGGTTGACAGCTCGTCGATATGGGTGGGCACCTGTACTTTTGCCTCATCTGCCAGCATATGACGGTAAAGCTGCATATTCATCGCTTCACGCCGGTAATCCAGCTCTTCCAACAGACGTTCAGACAATTCATCGTAAACATCTGACGTCGAAATAGCCGAGTCATAACGCTCATAGAGCTGGAACAATAGTTTCAGCTGTTTGAGGTCAGCTTCGATGGCTGAATGCATATCAGGATATTGCAATTTTACCGCCAGCGGCGCGCCGTCAATAGCCACCGCTTGATGCACCTGCCCCAGCGACGCCGCTGATACTGCATCCCGGCTAAAGCTGGTGAATTTCTGTTGCCAATCCGGCCCCAATTCGGCCGCCATCCGGCGTTTGGTAAACAGCCAGCCCATTGACGGCGCATCAGCCTGCAACCCGGCCAGCTCTTCAGCATATTCTGGCGGTAACGCATCGGGAATAGTTGATAAAATCTGTGCCACTTTCATGATCGGACCCTTCAGCCCGCCAAGCGCCTCGCGCAAATCAGCCGCGTGTTTGCTGCGATCAATATCCCATCCAAGATAGCGTTCACCAGCAACCCGCGCCGCCAGTCCGCCCATTGTTGTGGTTACTTTTGCGTAACGGCGGATACGGCCACCGAATTGGCGTGTACTCGCCGCGTCCCGCGTGCTGTTGCCCGCCATTATGCCAGCCCTTCCAATTCATCAATCATCCCGCTGATCATATCAAGACCAAGCGACCAAAACTCTGATTTGCTAGCATCCAGATCAAACCTTTGCAGCGCCACATCATAACGCTCAGTGCCACCAGCCTTTAACAAATGCTTGTAATTCTGAATAAACACATCGCCGTCATTATTGGTCTGTGCCAATTGATATTTCTGCCAGAGCGCATTAACCAGACAATCACCAAAGGCGTAGGCGTAAACGTAAAACGGCGTATGAATGAAATGCGGAACATAGCCCCAAATCGGCCGATAATCATCGCCGGTTTTGATCGCTGGCCCGAGGGCAGCGCGCTGGGTTTCCATCCAAATGTCGGAAATCTCTTCAGCCGTCAATTCCGCCTTGGCGCGGGCATTATGCAATTCGGTTTCAAAATTATGAAACGCGATCTGCCGGACAACCGTGTTCAGCATATCCTCAACCTTGCCAGCCAGCAAAAGCCGCCGCGCCTTGGGATCACTTTGACGATCCACAAGCTGGCGGAAAGCTAGCATTTCGGCAAATACCGACGCGGTTTCAGCAAGCGTCAGCGGCGTATCAGACATAAGATAGCCCTGATTTGCTGCCATCACCTGATGAATGCCATGCCCCATCTCATGCGCCAACGTCATTACATCACGTGATTTACCGGCAAAATTCATCAGAATATATGGGTGCGCAGATGGCACGACCGGATGCGAGAACGCACCCGACGTCTTGCCGGCCCTTGGCGCCGCATCAATCCAGTTATGGGTAAAAAATGGCATCGCAATCTCAGCCATCTCTGGATCAAACCCATGAAAGGCATCAAGCACAATTTGCTTGGCATCACCCCAGTCATAATGCCGGTCATCATCGCCCGGCAGCGGCGCATTTCGATCCCACCAGTCGATCTGTTTCTTACCCATCCAGCCAGCTTTGAGGCGGTAATAACGATGCGATAGATCAGCATTGCGGTCATTCACTGCCTGCACCAGCGCATCAACAACAACATCATCAACGTCATTTGCCAGATTACGCGATGATACTGGCCGCGAAAAACCGCGCCAGCCGTCCTCAATCTGCTTATCCTTGGCGATGGTATTGATCACCAGCGATAACATCCGTTGATGGTCTTTTAAGGTGGCAGACAATGATTGGCCGGCTTCTTTGCGTTTGGCCGCGTCTGGGCTGGATAGCGCATCCAGAATTTCGGCTTCGGTCACATCGCCGCCCTGAAAGGCAAAGCGCATTGCAGTTGTTGTCTCGTCAAACAGACGCACCCATGCCCCGGTGCCGGTTGGCGCGCGTTCGGCAATCATTTTTTCGGCCTCATCCGATAACTGGTAAGGCGCCATTGCACGAACCCGCCGTAACCATGGCGCAAACCGGCCAAGCCCCTCATCACCCAGTAATTTCTGGACATGGCCTTCATCAAGGCGCGCAAGCTCGAGCTCCACAAACAGAAGTGACGCGCCAATTTCCGCACCAACTTCACGGATCGACTGGTGGTGTTTGGCAATCGCCGGATCATTCGTATTGGCGGCAAATAACAGCTGCGCATGACTTTGCACTTTGCCAAGACGTTCAAGCACCGCCTCATAGGCGATAATCACCTCAGCCAATTGCGCAGCTGAAATTGTGCCAAGCTTGCCCTGCCAGTCTTTCGCCAGCGTACTAGCCGCCGCACGGCAAGCCGCAATATCGGTCTGTAATGCTGGCGCCTTAACGCCATCATAGAGGTCACTCAGGCTCCAAATCGGACAGGAATCAGGCATTGCAAAACTTCACTTTTCGAACAGCATAGGGGCACGGGCATTTAATGCCTTCTGTTATATGAGCATGGGCAGAAACATTCTCAAGTGCGTTTTTGCAACCTTTTTGGATAAATTACCGCAGCAAATGAACCCTTTTTGACTTCAACCAGTTTGAAATTCATCCCACTTGCCGAAAAATATAAAATGCGTTAGCGTGACCTTGCTCGATACATGAGAGGGGAGAGATTGCTTGCCGCAGCGACGCGGTGACAGCAACACCGAAGGAGCAAACCCCGAGAAACTCTCAGGTAAAAGTACACTTTCATGTGAGCACTCTGGAAAGCGACACGGCAGTGTCCACCGAAGGGGAAAACTGGTGATCTTTTGAGCTAGTCGGCAACGGCAAAAGTATCAGATGATCAGCCGATCAGGTCAATATGACCGGTTATCGGAAACAGCTAATCTCTCAGGTTCCGCGACAGAAGGGGCGAATACCATAGACGGGTATTCATCTTTTTAACGCGTGAGCAAGGGATTAGAACAGTGGATATAAAACAAACCCCACTTTACGATTTTCACCGTGCCAACGGGGCCAGAATGGTGCCGTTTGCCGGCTGGAATATGCCTGTTCAATATACGCATGGTATTAAGGCCGAACATCTTGCGACGCGCAATGGCGCCGGGTTGTTTGACGTGTCGCACATGGTTCAGATCGAATTATCAGGATCAGGTGCAGACACCTTTTTTGAGCGGTTAACACCAACCGATATTGGCGCGGTTGCCGAAGGGCGGGTGCGCTATTCACTGTTTTTAAACGATGCGGGCGGGGTGCTTGATGATCTGATGGTGGCACGCCTCGATGGTCATCTACACCTCGTCGTTAATGCGGGCCGGGCGCAGCATGATATTAATCACTTGCGCCAGAATCTAGACGCTGAAACCAGAATAGAGGTGCATCACGATAAAGCCTTGCTGGCTCTTCAAGGTCCCCAGGCTGCCGCTGTAATGAGCAGCCTAGGCCTTGATCTGGACGGTTTACGATTTATGGATATCCGGCGCTTTGAACTTAATTCAATCCCGCTTGTGATAACGCGATCAGGCTATACTGGCGAGGACGGTTTTGAAATTTCAATGCTGGCCACCGCCGTCGTAGAGATCGCCAAGACACTATTGGCAACAAACGAGGTCACACTTGCCGGTCTTGGCGCCCGTGACACGTTACGGCTTGAGGCCGGGCTGCCACTTTGGGGGCATGAGTTGGACGAGACCATTACCCCGACAATGGCCGGACTGAAATTCGCGCTGTCCAAAAAACGGCGTGAAGCGGCCGATTTTCCCGGTGCCGATGTCATTCTTGACGAGTTCGCCCATGGGCCAAAGCGGTGCCTTGTTGGCCTGTTGGCGACTGGCGCACGGCCGGTGCGTGACGGCACTATACTGTTACATGACGGTGCTGAGGTCGGCGTCGTCACATCTGGCGGCTTTTCGCCAAGCCTCGACCGGCCAGCCGCACTGGGTCTGGTTGATGCCAAACTTGCCGACACTGGCACCGTCATCACAGCCGCCACAAGGGGCAGTGAAACACCCATGACAGTGGCTAGTTTGCCACTCGTTCCCCATCGCTATTTTCGCGGTTAAATAACGATCCCAGCCACAAGGAGGCAAATCATGTTGAAATTTTCTGAAGATCACGAATGGGCCAAGCTAGACGATGACATCTGCACAGTTGGTATTTCACCCCATGCGGTTGAACAACTGGGCGATATTGTTTTTGTCGAACTGCCCGATACTGGTACCAGCGTCAGCAAGGGTGATGCGGTGGCGGTGTTTGAATCAGTGAAGGCGGCATCAGATATCTACAGCCCTGCTGGCGGTGATGTTACCGAGGTGAATAGCGCATTGCTGGATGATCTGACCGCAATCACTCCTGAAAAAGCCATGCAAAACTGGCTGTTCAAGATCAAGGTCAGCGATGTTGGCGATCTCGAATCACTGATGGATGAGGACGCGTATAACGCATTGATTGGCTAGACGGCAACGCATAATCGCCGCGCCGCTATTCGCCGCATAATGGCATTGATGAGAACGCCACCTGTTACCTCTGGCCGACGGTATTTCTGACCGGTTATTATTTTTGAAAGGACGCATCATGTTACCACTACCTCCCCCGCAAGCTGCCTTTTCCAGCCGTCACATCGGCCTTGATGACGCTGATATTGACGCGATGATTGATACCGTCGGTGTCTCGTCATTGACCGAATTACTGGATATGGTGATCCCCCAAAATATCCGGCGTCAGAGCAAAATGGCGTTGCAACCGGCATTATCGGAACATGAAACTCTGGACGAGTTGAAGGGGTTTGCCAGCAAGAATCAAATCAAAACCTCGTTGATTGGGATGGGCTATTACAATTGCCACACGCCGCCAGTAATCCAGCGTAATATTCTGGAAAACCCGGCATGGTATACGGCCTATACGCCCTATCAGCCGGAAATATCGCAAGGGCGGCTCGAAGCCATTTTGAATTTTCAGACAATGATTATAGATCTGACCGGAATGGATATTGCCAATGGATCACTGCTTGATGAGGCCACTGCTGCCGCCGAGGGTATGGCGCTGGCGCACCGGATGCACAAACCCAAGGGCAACCGTTTTATCGTAGACCCTGATACACACCCGCAAACCATTGCAATTTTGCAAACCCGCGCCGAGCCGCTTGGCATCATCATTGATATCAGCGCGATTGACCGTCCAGTCGCCGCAGATTGCTTTGGTGGCCTCCTGAGCTATCCTAGCAGCACCGGTGCAATCCGTGACCTTACCGACGATATTGACGCGATCCATGAAGGTGGCGGGCTCGTCGTTGTCTCTGCCGATTTGTTGGCATTAACCCTGCTGACCCCGCCCGGTGAAATGGGTGCCGATATCGTGGTTGGCAGCGCCCAGCGTTTTGGTGTTCCGTTTGGGTTTGGCGGACCTCATGCTGCCTATTTTGCCTGCAGCCAGCCTTTACAACGCGCGATCCCCGGTCGGCTTGTCGGAGTCTCACGCGACGCACGAGGCAGGCCAGCATATCGGCTCGCCCTGCAAACGCGTGAACAGCATATTCGCCGCGAAAAGGCCACTTCCAATATTTGCACCGCACAGGCATTGCTAGCGATTATGTCAAGCTTTTATGCGGTCTGGCACGGACCAGAAGGTCTGCAGAATATTGCGGCGCACAGTAACCGCCAGGCGCGCCGCTTTGCCGCTGCCTTGGTTAATGCGGGCCGCAGTCTGCGGCATCAGGCATTCTTTGACACTGTGGTCATTGAGGCGGCACAGGACCGCGATAAATTGATGGCTGCAGCCGTTGCCGCCGGGTTTAATCTGCGCCCGCTTGATGGCGCCATAGCCGCAAGTTTTGATGAGACCATCGACGATGCAGCTTTGAAGGGAATCATCACTGCGCTTGGCGGTAGCCTTGGCGATGATCAGCTGAATAGCCTGCCTGCCGAGCTTGGCCGGACAAGCCGTTTTCTGACGCATGAAGTGTTTCACAACTACCGTTCAGAAACTGAAATGCTGCGCTATATGCGCCGATTATCAGATCGTGATCTGGCGCTGGACCGCTGCATGATTCCGCTTGGGTCTTGCACAATGAAGCTGAACGCCACCGCCGAGATGATGCCGATTACATGGCCGGAATTTGCCAATATCCATCCCTTTGCACCAGATGATCAGACTGTTGGCTATCACGAAATGATTGAACGGCTGGAGGAGATGCTATGCCAATGTACCGGCTATGCAGCGATGTCACTACAGCCAAATTCCGGTGCGCAAGGCGAATTTGCCGGCTTGCTGGCGATTTCGCGCTATCACCGGTCGCGCGGCGATGATCATCGCAATATCTGCCTGATCCCCTCATCTGCACATGGCACCAACCCAGCATCAGCGGCAATGGCCGGCATGAAGGTTATTGTGGTGAAATGCGACGCATCAGGGGATGTTGATCTTGATGATCTGCGTGCCAAGGCCGCCCAATATGCAAAAAATCTGGCCGCTTTGATGGTGACCTATCCGTCGACCCATGGCGTGTTTGAAGAGGCAATTGCCGATATTTGTGCGATCATCCATGCTGCCGGCGGGCAGGTTTATGTCGATGGTGCAAACCTAAATGCGCTTGTCGGGCATTGCGCGCCACCGGAATTTGGCGCGGATGTCAGCCATTTGAACCTGCATAAAACCTTTTGCATCCCGCATGGTGGCGGTGGCCCGGGCATTGGCCCGATCGGGGTTGCAGCACATTTGGCACCATTTCTGCCAGGGTCACCAATTGGGGGGATCGGTGCGGTCAGTGCTACCCCGTTTGGCTCGGCAGGCATTTTGCCGATTACCTATGCCTATATCCGCATGATGGGACCAAATGGGCTGTTCGATGCCACCGCAACAGCCATTCTATCGGCTAATTATATCGCCACGCGGCTGAATGATAGCTATCCATTGCTATATACCGGCCGCCATGGCCGCGTTGCGCATGAATGTATCATTGATATCCGGCAAATTCAGGATGCCACCGGCATTAGCAATGAAGACATCGCAAAACGACTGATTGACTATGGGTTTCATGCTCCAACCATGTCGTTTCCGGTTGCTGGCACGTTGATGATTGAACCAACCGAGTCTGAATCACGCGCCGAAATTGACCGGTTTTGTGATGCGATGATTGCAATTGCCTCGGAAATCAGTGCCGTTGCCGATGGCGCCTGGCCTAAAAATGATAATCCGCTGGTTAATGCCCCACATACCGCCACCGACATTATGGTGGATGACTGGACGCATCCTTACAGCCGTAGGCAAGCCGGTGATCCCGACGGCAATTACCAGGCTAATAAATACTGGCCACCGGTAAACCGCGTTGATAATGCCCTTGGCGACCGTGCCTTAATTTGTGCGTGCCCGCCAATGGAATTTTGGGAGCAGCAGGCTGCGGAATAACCAGCTGACAGGGAAATTACCGTTAGAGCGCGAATAGTGCCAAAGTATCGGCGCGGCTGGCTGGCTGACAGGTTTCGGCCAGCTGGCGCACCAGATCGGCATTGCTCGACGCAAGGCTGCCATCCTTCAAATAAAGGTTATTTTCAAACCCAACCCGACAATGACCGCCATTCGCAATCGCATCCGTCATCACATCAAATTCACGGTGACCAAATGCACAGATTGACCAGCTTGCCATATCCGGCAGCCCATCAGCGATAAATGGTTTCATCTCGGCCGGATCAGACTGGAAATTTCCACTATAACGGCCCAATACCAAAAGCACGTGCGGGCGCGCATCTGGCAAAATACCGTCGGCAATCGCAGCACGGAACCGAACCAGATCATCAACATCATAAAGAATATGCTGAACACAGATCTGCTCGGCCAGGCTTTGGTGATAAAAATTTGTGGCCAGCGCACGCGCCGCCTCACCATTATCGCCGATCATTTCGCGAAAACCGACCGAGACAAAATCAGGTTTCAACTCAAATACCAGATCGGCCTGCTGATCCGGCGTGTAGATACCCACAGCTTCGGTGGTAATCTGCACCAGCATTTCCGGCACTTCTTGGCGCAAACCATCAAGCAGTTTGCGATAGCGTGCCACATCAAGCAGATGCTTGCCCGCATCATCGCGCACATGAGCATGAAGGATGCTGGCACCAGCTGCATGGCATTCCTTGGCAGTGGCAATGGTCTCGTCAATCGTCACCGGCACCGCGGGATGATCAATTTTCACTTTGCGTGCGCCGTTCGGTGCCGCCATGATGATTGTGGGTCGGGTCATCGTTATCCTCGAAAAGAGACAAAAAAAGCAGCGCCTGATTAAGCGCAACAGGACGATAATGCAGCGCTCAATCTAGGCATCGACAATAGACAGGTCAAGCGACTAGCCGTGTCGGCATCCCTTTAAAAAGCTATCGCCCGTCCGGCAAATATGTGCTAGTTCTTTCGCATTATTTTGCGTTGGGTTCGTCCCAGTTACCTATCCCTAACTTGGGCGCTTTTGTCGATATATTATGCACGCCGCCTGCAACGAGACCGACCGCCATGCCTAAAAAACCTCAAATTGCTGATTTTATGGCTCTAAAAGGCCAGCGTAAAATTGTTTGCCTGACCGCCTATAGCGCGCCGATGGCACATGCCCTTGACCCGCATTGTGATATGCTTCTTGTCGGCGATTCCGTGGCGATGGTGATCTACGGGATGGACACGACGCAAAATGCTGATCTTAATATGATGATCCGGCATGGTCAGGCGGTCATGCGGCGGCGCAAATCATCGCTTGTGGTGATTGACCTTCCTGCTGGCAGCTATGAAAACAGCCCGGCGCAGGCATTGGCAAGCGCCAGCGAAATTATGGCAAAAACCGGCGCTGACGCGGTCAAGCTTGAGGGCGGCACCGATCTTGCCCCGCATGTCAAATGCCTTGTGGATTCGGGCATTCCGGTTCTTGGTCACATCGGCCTGCTGCCTCAGCACGCTGTGGCAGGGACGGCGTTTCGCATTACCGGTCGCAGCGAGGAAGAAGCAAGCCAGCTTCATATCGATGCTAATGCCCTTGTCGACGCCGGTGTTTTCGGAATCGTTATGGAGGGTATCATCGAACCGGTTGCAGCGTCGATTGCGATGGGGTGCGCGGTGCCAACCATTGGTATTGGCGCCTCAGCAGCCTGTGACGGGCAAATTCTTGTTACTGAAGATGTGCTTGGTCTATATGACGCTTTTACACCAAAATTCGTCCGCAAATTTGCCAATCTTCAGGATGATATCAGCGCTGCTGCAAGTGGCTATCGCGCCGCTGTCATCGATGGTAGCTTTCCGACCAAGGATCATCTTTTCTGGCCCAAAAAACCCTGATAGTAACATGGTATCTGGATGAATATTCTGCATCAAAAAACTGACATCACCGCCAACACAAAGAAATGGCAGCAGGCAGGTGAAACGGTCTGTCTTGTGCCAACGATGGGCAATATTCATTCCGGCCATCTTGCGCTAATTGCCAAGGCGCGGCAAACCGCATCTCGTGTCATTGTCAGCATCTATGTAAACCCTACCCAATTTGGTGCTGGCGAGGATTTCGACCATTATCCGCGCACTCTTGACAGTGATTGTGCGGCAATCGAGGCCAGTGGTGGCTGTGATGCCATCTATACCCCGGCCAGTATGTATGAAGATGGTCATGCGACCAGCATTGTGCCGGGCGGGGTTGCGACACCTATGGAGGGCGAGGCACGGCCGCATTTTTTTACCGGCGTTGCGACAGTGGTATTGAAGCTGTTTACCCATATACCCGCTGATTTTGCGATTTTTGGTGAAAAGGATTTTCAGCAGCTTGAAGTCATCCGGCAGATGGTTCGGGATCTAGATTTGCCGGTTCAAATCCTGGCGCATTCGACAATCCGTGAAGCAGATGGGCTGGCGCTCTCATCGCGCAACCATTACCTCAGCCCCGCTGATCGAAAGCTGGCGCCACTTCTCTATGCTGAAATGCAGGTAACTGCCACCCAGATCAAAGACGGCGCACCGGTTGAGGCGGCATTGGAAAAAGCAAGAAACCGCCTGACCGAAGCAGGGTTTGGTGCCATTGATTATTTTGACCTTCGCCGCGCTGATGATTTGCAGATTTGCCGCTTCGCTGCCCCACATAGCCGGATTTTTGCGGCCGTCTGGCTTGGGTCAACGCGGCTAATTGATAATCACCCCCTCTAGGGCAGCCATTTTATCATTTGTGCTTTCCGTCTCGCCACTCGATAATGGGGCATTGCACAGTCACTATGCCAACAAATATGTGCCAGTAAATAATGGAGCGCCTGATGCAGCAGCCAGATCTAAATAACGGTAATAGCCAGCATGACAGCCTGAAAGCAGCGGTTGAAAAGCTGATTACCAGCTATGATGCCAGCGGCACTTTGCTGATTTGCGGCAATGGGGGCAGTGCGGCGGATTGCGAGCATATCGTCGGCGAATTGATGAAGGGGTTTTGCCTTGGCCGCCCCTTAACAGCCGATGACAGGAACAAACTGGCCGCCGTTAGCGGTGATGATGCCACCCTTCTTGGGGACAAGCTGCAATATGGATTGCCTGCATTGTCGCTGGTCAGCCACAGCGCGCTGATCACGGCAATTGCAAATGACCTTGATGGTGATTTGATTTTTGCCCAGCAGATTTGGGCATTGGGCAAGGCTGGTGACGTTTTATTGGCGATATCCACATCTGGAAATTCGCGCAATGTTTTGCTTGGTGCCAAGGCGGCACGCGCCAGAAACATGGTGGTGATTGGGCTAACTGGTGCTGGTGGCGGCCAGCTGGCACCATTATGTGATGTACTGATTGACGTGCCGTCAGACAATGTTGCCCGCATTCAAGAACTGCATTTGCCAATCTATCACGAGATTTGCAGGCAGCTTGAGGCGCATTATTTCAAAGCCTAACCGAATTAGGCTCAAACCTTTATAATCACGTTTTGATGATCAGGCTTTTATCATCATATTTGGAGCCGGCTAAAGACGCGCCGGGCATTTCCCTCAAAAATAGCCTGCTTTGCCGCCGCATCCAGCGCCTTGTTACCATCGATATATCGCTTGGTGTCGTCGTAGTGGTGGTCAGTTCTGGGATCAATACCGCGAACCGCACCGATCATTTCTGAGGCAAACAGAATATTTTTCGTCGGGATGACATCCAGCAGCAGATCGATACCGCGCTGGTGATAGACGCACGTGTCAAAATAGAGATTGCCAAGCACCCGTTCATCCAAATCACCAAGGCCCCTATCCTGTGCAATCCCGCGGAACCTGCCCCAATGATAAGGAACTGCACCGCCGCCATGCGGGATAATCAGCTTTAATTCAGGGAAATCCGTGAAGACGTCAGAAAATAACAGCTGGGTAAAGGCGGTTGTGTCAGCCCCAAGATAATAGCTCGATGTCGTATCAAGCGAATGTTGGCACGCCCCCGACACATGGATCATCGCGGGCACATCCAGCTCGATCATTTTTTCATAAAACGGATACCAGTAACGGTCACCAAGACGCGGATCCTTCCAAAAACCACCCGAGGGATCAGGGTTGAGATTACAACCAATGAAGCCCATCTCCTCGACACAGCGCGACAGTTCGGCAATGCTATTTTCAAGCGAGGTCTCGGGGCTTTGCGGCAATTGGCAAACCGGAACAAAATTATCTGGAAACAGATCACAGACGCGCCGGATTAGATCATTACAAAGCTCAGTCCATGCTTGCGACGTGCTGGCATTGCCAAGATCATGCCCCATCCAACTAGCCCGCGGCGAAAAGATCGTTAGATCAGTCCCGCGATCCTGTTGCAATTTAAGCTGATTATTGACGATTGATTCGCGGATTTCATCATCCGAGATTTTCACATCGCCCTTGGTAAAAAGATGGTTTGGGTCATGCGCCAGCAATGCCCGCTGCTCGTTACGATAGGCCTCGACCTGTGGCGGCGTAGTTGTGTAATGGCCATGACAATCAATAATCATCGTTGCATCTTCCCTAATAAAAATATCGAAATATTGGTCATGTCCGCTGACCTAAGACGTTAGAATGTTGGCCTAGGACAACAAATGCGCGAAACCAATAGCCAAAATAAAAAACCACCGCTGCAAACGGCCTGTTTCATCGCGGCTGCTCGCCCCATTACTCAACCGGCGTAAATCCATAAAGCCGGGCCGGATTATCCACCAGAATTTTTTTCTGTAACGCCGCATCACGCGCCAATAACGGAACCAGATCCAACAAATCACCATCATTTGGCATATGGCGTTTGATGTTTGGGTGCGGCCAGTCGGTTCCCCATAAAACACGGTCAGGGGCAATTTCGACGAGTTCCTGCGCATAAGGAACCGCATCATAGAATGGCGGCCCCGCTGAAGAAATACGTTCGCAACCACAAATTTTTACCCACCAATTCTCACGCTCAAGAAAGGATTTCAAAATCTTGAAGGCCGGTTGATGCACGCCGTCGGCTGTTGGTACGCGGCCCATATGATCAACAATTATGTTCATGTCAAACTTCAGGAAGAAGTCCTGAAAACTCAAAATATCCTCGGCGTTCACATGGATCACCAAATGCCAACCCAGCGGCCTTATCCGCTCTAACACTCGCTGCATCATCGCCAAATCAGGCGTGCCACCAAGATGGGTAACAAAGTTAAACCTAATTCCGCGTACCCCGCCAGCATCGAGATCGGCAAAATCCTCGTCGGAAAAACTGTCATCGGCAATGCACACACCACGATAATCATCAGGTCGCCCGGCAATCGCGTCAAGCATCGCACGATTATCGGGGCCATGACAGCTTGCCTGCACAATCACCGCACGATCAATGCCCAGCTTGACGTGAAGAGCGGCCAAACTTTCTTTTGGACCATCGGGCGGATGATAGGTCGATTTCGGGTGATAGGGAAAAATCTCATGCGGCCCAAAGATATGACAATGGCTGTTGCAAGCGCCCTTTGGCGCCTTAAAGGCTGGTATTCGCGTATCCGGATCGGGCGCCATGCAACTTTTCATACCGATGACAGGGTGGATATATTCAGTCATAGCAATACCAATCTGGCGAAAACGTCTTGAGGCGACCTTTTTCATGTGGCGCAATTGAGCCCGTTGAATGGGCAAATATGTAAATCATGCTTTTGTGATTTTGTTGGTTTTCGAGCCTTTAACATTAGAAAAAACACATTGTTTCAGAACAATCAAAATGTACGTTGCTGATACTTAGATTTTTTGAGCAAGGAGCAATTGAGTATTTCTTTTGTTAACCTGTTAACCGCCGCCAAACGCAAAGAAAGGTCCGTTGCGATAATTACTTTTCCCATAGCGTAACGGCGAGCCATCTTCAGCCAAAACATTGCCACCAGCAGCGCGGAGTATAGCATCACCAGCTGCAGTATCCCATTCCATAGTTGGCCCGTATCTCGGGTAAACATCTGCCTCCCCCGCCGCAATCAGACAAAATTTCAAGGAGGAACCAATTGAGACAATCTGTTTAATTCCGCGATCTTCCAGCCACTGATTTGTTGCTAAATCACGATGGGATGCGCTGGCGACAGCAACAATACCTCGAGGTTCTGGTTTACGAACCGCAATAGGCCGGCAGTTCCCCGAAGAAATTTCAAAGGCTCCACCACTGGCGCTGCCAAAAAACAACCGGTTTAATGCGGGTGCAAAAACAATGCCCATGACTGGGACGCCCTTGGTCACCAAACCAATATTAACAGTGAAGGCACCATCTCCACCAGCTCTGATGAATTCCTTGGTGCCATCAAGAGGATCCACTAGGAAGAATTGACACCCCGCAACGAATTCATGGCTCGCCGGGTTTTCTTCAGAGACAATTGAGATCGCTGGCGCAGCTGCAGCAATTGCCGGCAATAATATTGATTCAGCTGCCCGATCAGCCTCAGTGACTGGGCTGCCATCAGGCTTGAACTTGATTGTTGAAGGCCCGCAATAAATATTCATAATCACTCGGCCAGCCTCTTCGACCGGACGTATTAGTTGCCTCGCAAGATGTGAGTAATCCATTTCATTCTGTCTCAAGTTGTTGGTCACCGCGAATGATTATCTCCGTGTTTTTAATCACCCACTGACATCGGGATTACCTCAAGCTTGTTCTACACCGATGAACTATAGTTAGTAGATTATTAAACTATGATAGCCCAAAGTATCGCAGAAACAAAATGTTCTGACGGCACACAGCCGGAACTCAAATACGATTGGGTTAGTGAGTGACAAGGAAAGAGCGCTAAGAGCCGCGTTCAAGGTCACAAAAAAGTATATTCAGTTAAGTTGAAATAATTTTTTATTCCTAGACTTACAGGTCTGTCTCCTTAGTCCAATCAACTGCCCAAACACTGTGTCAAGTTAACATTTTGGGGAGCAAATGACATTTTGTGGCCCTATCTTATCATCAAATGAAATGGATTGTTGTGCAAACATATTTGCTGAAGTAAATTTCCGCGGGATGAGAGTTTAGCTCACTTTGGCCATCATGTCTCATGGACGCGATAATGAAAGGGCAATGACCTAGAACTCTAAAAAAATAAGGATAAGGTAATGAAAACTGTCGCTGTCCGTAATATCAGCCGCACCGATACAGCAACAGCCGTCGGGCTTGGAATTGCCGGCGTCTCAACCGTGCATGAGGCGCAAGGCCGTATTGGCCTACTTAAACCCTATATCCGTCCAGTTTACCCCGGTGCACGGATTGGCGGCACCGCCGTAACTGTGTTAGCTCAGCCCGGCGATAATTGGATGATCCATGTGGCAATTGAAATGTGTCAACCGGGCGATGTTTTGGTGGTAGCCTGTACGACCGACAATACTGACGGTTTCTTTGGAGACTTACTTGCCACCTCGGCGCAAGCGCATGGTGTTCTTGGGCTTGTGATTGACGGTGGAACACGCGATGCAGCCGATTTAAAGTCAATGGATTTTCCAGTCTGGTCTCGATCAATCTCATCAAAAGGCACCGTCAAAAACACCCTCGGTGCGGTGAATGTGCCGGTGATATGCGCTGGCCAATTGGTATTTCCGGGTGATGTGATTGTCGCTGATGATGATGGCGTCTGCGTTGTTAGCCGTAAACAGGCTGGTACAGTTCTGATTAATGCAAATGAGCGGATTGAAAACGAAAATAGCAAGCGGATAAAACTAGCCTCAGGTGAGCTCGGCATTGATCTGTATGAAATGCGCCCTGCGTTGGCTGCCGCAGGTTTTACCTATGTCGATACACTTGAAGACCTTGTCGAGTTCAACGGAATTGACTGTCGAAACCGGGACCGGGGGTAGTAAAAAAGTTTACGTAGCTCCGTTACGGTGAAAGTAAATAGGTTGAAGTAAAACTTTCACAAACTGTTGTTGGGGCGGCACCAACGGGGATACCGCTTGGCTGTGCCCCTGATTGTGCGGAGGCCAAAAACGTCTTTTTCAAAAGATTGACCAAGAACAATTCACTTGTAGGTGATCCGACTAGCATCGCTGAGCAGGCTTCGGTTAATCTGCAGACCAATGCAGGAGCTTTATCCAAAAAAGCGCCTCAGTTAACCTAATCTACGACACAATCTTTACGTTTGATAACAAAAGCAATATTCAAATTGAAAAAAGCTCAAATGATGAGAACCTCCCAGGCAGCTCATATCAAGAAATTTTTATCTTAACCTCAGCAACATCATCTAAAACC
Organism: Candidatus Puniceispirillum sp.; assembly: GCA_016778895.1. Lineage (GTDB taxonomy): Bacteria > Pseudomonadota > Alphaproteobacteria > Puniceispirillales > Puniceispirillaceae > UBA3439. The sequence goes on along the minus strand of JADHOR010000018.1, from coordinate 3,832 downwards.
GGATATGTTTTTAGGGGTGTCATACAAGGCGGCGACACAACTTCACCAGTACGAATGTCAAATGCGCCACCATGGAAGTCACATTCAATTATGTGCCCGTCTAAATATCCCTCATTCATGTACCCCGCACCATGGGTGCACAAATTATCCGTGACGTAGTATATTGACTCGACACAATAAACTGCCAGATCAAGGTCACCTTTTTTTATTTGTATTACTGTTCCCTCAACAACTTCATCCTTGCGACATACGGTCAATATTTTCTCAAAAGCATTCAATTTTAAGCCTCTTTCCCCATCCTAAATCCAAGCGATAAGTAACAGCTGGGCACTTACACCTCTCTCCATGGCCACATTTGAGGCCATATTTTGATCTTGTGGTGATCCCGGCAAGACTCGAACTTGCTACCTACAGATTAGGAATCTGTCGCTCTATCCTGATGAGCTACGGGACCACAAATCCCTTATGCCCGAATTTATCTTGGAATGCCAGTGGCCAGCCACCAGCATTCAACAATCAGAAAACTGCAACGATGGCTGTTTTTACCCTGCACCCATGACGCTTGATTATATATTCAAAGTTCCTTTCATTGACAAATGCTGCCCCAGGGCGCATAAGACCGCCAAAGATGTGGCGCGCTAGGGGCGATGCTACCTTCGCGAAAAGCCATGCGCTAGAAAACAAACCTATGTCAGATATGAATCAAGACTCTGCCGAAATTTCGGCCCAATCACCGCATGTCAGCTTTGACAGTTTTGACCTTCCCGAATTGATGCTGGCAACTTTAGCCCGTGAAGGCCTGGTTGCGCCAACGCCTATTCAAGCCATGTCTATACCACTTTTGCTAGAAGGCCGCGACCTAATCGGGCTTGCCCAAACCGGCACTGGCAAAACCGCTGCATTTTTGCTGCCGTTGATGACACATCTTGGCTACAGTGCCGCGGTTCGCGCAGGACAGCCTCCAAAGGCATTGATCCTTGCGCCAACACGCGAACTCGCCAACCAGATTGAACAGAATGTCAGCAAATTGTCAGCTGATCTGAATATCCGGCATCTCGCTGTATTTGGCGGCGCCCGCTATGATGCACAAATTCGTGGCTTACGCCGCGGTGTTGATATTGTTGTGGCGACACCAGGTCGACTTGAAGATTTGATGGATCGAGGCGCCTTTGACCCCAGCGGCATTACCCATTTTGTGCTTGATGAGGCTGACCATATGCTTGATCTGGGTTTCTATCCACCGATCAAGCGTATCGCCGCCAGCCTGCCACGCATCCGGCAAACCATGCTGTTTTCAGCAACCATGCCGCCAGAAATTGAAAAACTTGCCAAACAGTTTCTGACCGATCCGGCGCATGTCAAAGCTCCCCAAGCCGGCATCACCGCCGATAAAGTAACTCAGCGTGTGACCTTGTTGAGCGAGGGCGACAAGCGTGACCGGCTATGTGACATCCTGAACCAACATGATACCGGCCAAAGCCTCATTTTTGTGCGCACCAAACGCCGCGCCGATGCCTTGGCAAAATTTATGGAAGTGCGCGGTTTTGCAGTCGATGCGTTGCACGGCGATATGCGCCAGACCCTGCGTCAAAAAGTGCTTCGCAATTTTCGTAGCGGCCAGTTACGCGCATTAATTGCAACCGACGTTGCGGCGCGCGGTATTGATGTTGCTGGCCTTAGCCACGTTATCAATTTCGACCTTACCGACACGCCCGAGGCCTATGTTCACCGTATCGGGCGTACTGGCCGCGCTGGCCTTGGCGGGCTTGCCCTCTCATTTTGCGCGCCAGACGAGCGCAACAAGCTTGCCGCCATCATCGCCGCTGTTGGTGCGCGGGTTGAGCTTTATGAATTGGACGGCACAGCTGTTACTGATTTTAAAGCAAGTGGCGGTGCTTCACGCAGTCGGAGACGGCCTCCGCAGGGGGCACGTAGTCGCAGCCAAAGTGACCGCCCCGCCATTGAACGCGGACGCCCAAACCGGCGCGATGACCGACGTGATAATCGAGCAAGATATGATGCATCTGACCGGCGGCGAGATGATCGGCGTGATGATCAGCGCCACGATGGTCGTCCGGCCGACAAGCCAGCCCGTGCCAGCAAGCCGCTTGCTGGCGAACGCCGCCAGTCACGGCCATTTGCCAAGCGCGCAGATGCTGCCAGCCGCCCAAGGCGTGAGGACTGGCGTGATGATCGGCGCCAAGATGGTCGTCCGGCTGCGGGTCGTCCGGCCGACAAGCCAGCCCGTGAAAGCAGGCCGTTTGATGGCGAACGCCGCCAGTCACGGCCATTTGGCAAGCGCGAAGATGCTGCCAGCCACCCAAGGCGTGATGATCGGCGTGATAGTTTTGAGAAGAGTGATAGCCGGTTTAGAGGGCATGATCGCACATCCGATCAGGCCGGCCCAGCAAGCCGTGCCCAAAAGCCGGGGCGTAACAAAAAGCCGTCTTTTAGTGATACGCCGACACGCGGCAAAAAGCCTTTCGGCAGCAAGCCCAGTTTCAACAAACGGCCTAATTTTGGTGATAAGCCAGCAGCACAGAAACCCGCATCTGATCGCGGCAAACCTGCAGGCCGCACCACGTCACCAGCACCAAAATCCCGCAAAGTCGGCCCACCGCGGCGTAACAAAAGCGCTACCCCACAAGGGGGTCAGGGCACCTTAAAACGGCGCCGGTAGCCCCCGTTCTAATAATTGCGGGGCGGGAATATTACGAATAAAGCAACAGGTCCTTTAGGCGGCCTGGCGCCAGAAATGTCGCTGGACGATAAAAACAATCGCCGAGCCCGCGCCCATTGCCAACAACGCATAAAACCATGCGCCGAGAATATTCGCGCCGCCAGCCTGATCAAGCACATAGCCAACGGCTGGCCCACCAAGTGCGCCGCCGCCAAAGCCGATCATCGAATGCACTGCCAGCAGCGCGCCGCGATCATGTGAATCACCCGCCTCGACTGTTCCCGTTGTCAGCGCCCCCGAATCCAGCATGATAAAGCCATTGTAAACCCATAATCCCATTACCACCAACCAGATCGGCCCCGTAAGGCTAAATGCCACAAGCAGGCTGACCAGTGCGCTTGCCGCCCCGATCAGCGCGATCACCCTATGCCGTCCAAAGGCGAGGCATATTCGGGCACCAAGCAATGACGCCAACATGCCGGTAACCGTGATCAGGCTGACGATTGTGGTCACAGCACCAATCCCAAAGCCACCATCGGCACGGCTAGCCAGAAATACCAGCAGTGCAAAGCTCCATGTCCGAAAGGCGAACAGCTCATAGGTATGGGTGCCATAGGCAAGGATATAGCCAAGCGCGACGGGCTTGCGAAATGCCGGACGCAAATCTAGTGGGTGGCGTTTTTTCTGGCTGGCAGGGAATAGCGTTGCTGGGCAGGGCCGAACCTGAAACAGCACAAGCATCGCCGCAAGCCCCGACCCGCCAGCCCCAAGATAGGCCGCAATCTGCCAGTCAGCATAGGCCAGAAGCGTTCCCATTACAGCGAATGATGTGCCAGTTCCAATGCCAAAACAGGCCGTATACCACGGCACCGATCGCACCCGCGCCGCATCATCCAGCCGGGCGTTTAGAATTTGCAAACCGGGCATATAGGTGCCAGCGAGACCAGCCCCTACCAAGGCCCATGTTATTGATGCAGACCAAAAACCATCGGCCAATAGACCAAAGCCGAGACAGCCAACCCCACCAAAAGCACAGCCACCCAAAAATACTAGCCGGGCATCAACCCGGTCGGTTAACCCAACCAGAACCGGCGTTGCTAAGAGGTAGCCAACAAAATAGGCGCCGCTAACCAAGCCAATATCGGTATTGCT
>JADHOR010000044.1 GCA_016778895.1 Candidatus Puniceispirillum sp. | reverse complement strand
GGGTTGCGATCCAGTGATTGGCAATATCAATGCGCCGCGCAACCCAGACCTTATCATGCGCCATGATATGATCGAGGAACTTGACCAATCCGGCAAAACGGGCTGGCCGCCCGATCAGGCGGCAATGCAGACCAATTGAAAGCATTTTAGGGGCGTTAGCACCTTCGGCATAAAGCACATCAAAAGCATCAATCAGATATTGCGCAAATTGATCGCCGGTATGAAACCCCTGCGCCGTGGCAAACCGCATATCATTTGTATCCAGCGTATAAGGCACCACTAAATGCGCGCCGTTCAACTGATTTGACCAGAACGGCAAATCATCTGAATAATCATCAGCATCATAGATAAAGCCGCCCTCTTCAGCCACCAGATTGCGGGTGTTTTCCGATGTTCGCCCGGTATACCAGCCAAGGGGCCGCGTACCGCAAATATCGGTTAAAATCGAAATTGCCTTTTGCATATGCGCGCGTTCTTTGGCAATCGGCATCCCATGATAATTAATCCAGCGATAACCATGCGCGGCAATTTCATGTCCATCAGCAAGTGCCGCCTCAATCACATCCGGGTGCCGTTCTGCCGCCATTGCAACGGCAAAAACAGTCAATGGCAAACCGCGCCGACGGAACAGCTCAAGAATCCGCCAGACACCAGCGCGTGAGCCATATTCATAGATTGATTCCATCGACATATGCCGCGCGCCATCAAACGCCGCCGCACCAATAATTTCAGATAAAAACACCTCGGAAGCCGGATCACCATGAAGCACAGTGTTCTCCCCACCTTCCTCGTAATTCAGCACAAATTGAACAGCAACACGCGCGCCGTGTGGCCATGCAGCCTTTGGCGGGGTGGCACCATATCCGATTAAATCACGCGGATAATTCTGCATCTTTCAATCCTTTTAAGGTCGATATTTATTTGCCGTCTAATTTATGAACGATCGGCAGATACCTGCCCCCTATTTACCAAATCCCGCCATGCCGAAAGCATGGTCCGTTCTTCATCCTCAACCCAGATCACGTGACCGGGCGGCATCGCGTGCGATGCTGATACTTGCCAGTAAATATCATTGGCGCGGCGTATCACATCACTTTCGGTTTCAAGATAAACGCCTTTTGGCGCAAAGGCTAAACCATCCCAAAGCGGCCGCCGGGCATGACAGCTGGCACACCGTTCAATCACCAGCTCAACCGATGCCTGATGCAATGCCTCCGGCGAGGCGTGCACTGTATTATCATATTTCACCTGCGGTGCGCCAAGCGTTGATAGCATGACGGCGCAACCAGTCAGAACTGCCGCCACAATCCACGTCCACCACGGCGGCGCCAACCCTTTATGTTTGGTGTTAAAGAAATGCCTGATCACCGCGCCAATCACCAGCACAATGGCAAGAATCGCCCATGCATAGTCTGTCGCAAACACCATCGGATAGTGACCGCCGATCATTACAAAGATCACCGGCAAGGTCAGATAGTTATTATGCAGCGAGCGTTGTTTGCCACGCGCACCATAACGCGGATCGGGCGTTTCACCAGCCTTTAGCGCAACCACAACTTTGCTTTGTCCAGGAATGATGATCATCAAAACATTGGCGACCATGATCGTGCCAATGGTAACGCCCATCTGCATAAAGGCACCACGCGCCGAAAAAATCTGGCTATAGCCATAGGCCAGTCCAACCAGAAATCCAAACCCCGCCAATGCAAGCCATAGATCACTGCGGCCAAGCGGGCTGCGACAAAGCCCATCATAAAGTGCCCAGCCAATTACGATACCGCCAAGGCTGATCATCACCGCCTGTAGTTCAGTGATGTCCAGAATTTTAAGATCAATCATATAAATACTGGCTGCACCGTAATAAACAAGGCTCATCAGCGCGATACCAGAAATCCATGTGCCATAAGCCTCCCATTTAAACCATGTAAGCTCATCCGGCATTTTGGCAGGGGCAACCAGATATTTTACCATGTTATAAAATCCGCCACCATGAACCTGCCACGCCTGACCATGCGCCTCAGCGGGCAATTCCCGTCCGGGTTTCAAACTGAGATCAAGCGCGATGAAATAGAATGATGACCCGATCCAGGCGATACCGGCAATCACATGCACCCATCGCACGATCAGCTCTGACCACATCCAAAGATAGTCGATCATCATCAGGCATTCTCCTCATTCCCAGCAAGGCCAGTTGGCGCTGTTCCATTTACGTACCGCGGTTTCTAATTCTATCAGAAGCACCAGTCCAAAGCAGCCATTTGACGGCGATAGTCGTTGCCATTATGCCTCAGAGTCCCTCATTTGTTTCCAGATCGCAAGATACGCGGCGATTGATAAGGCAACATGAGCAGGGCTTTTTCCGTTAATCTCATCAATACCAATCGGGCAAGTCAGTAAATCCAGCATCGCAGGGCCTACTCCAGCAGCACTAAGTCTTGAGACAAAGCGCGCCCGTTTCGTTTTCGACCCGATCAACCCCAGAAACGCAAAACCGCCTCGCGTTAAAAGCTGAAGACAAATCGCCTCATCAAGGGCATGGGAATGGGTCATTACCAGATGAACGGCCGCTTCGGGCGCGTGCAACGCGATTGTTTCCGGCGTCTTTGCCAGCAGTTTTTGCGCTGTGCCGTCCAGATAATCCGGAAACCGGCCCTGATCAATATCGACAAGAAATATATCAAACCCAAGACCGCCAAGACGCGGTACTAACGCACGGGCAACATGACCGGCGCCATAGATGAACAAAGGTGTTTGCCGTGACAGTACTGGCAGGTGAAACAGCGCCGCATCAGACCGCAATGCCGGTGCATAGACTTGCAGGGGCATGCCGGCCATAAGCGGATGCGACAGGCCTGCGCCGGCAGTGATTGCAGTCTTTAGGTCGGCCAGATCAGCTGCCTCTTTTGCGGTGAATTTCTCCAGCAATAACGACATCTGTCCACCGCAACATTGCCCCATATCAGGCCCAAGAATAACCGTGAAATGCTGGCGCTGCCACGCATCAGTTGCTGCATCAGCAAGCATTTTCCGGGCACGGGCCATAACCTCAAACTCCAGCGCGCCGCCGCCAATCGTCTGCCAGATGTTGATGACAGTTATCAGCATTTGCGTACCTTGATTGCGCGGTGATGAGCCCTTGGTAGCCGTTACCGTGACCAGCACGACATCCTCGCCCGCCGCAATCAAATCAAGCGCGGCGTCAATCCAGCCAGCGGACGCACGCGCCATTGGTATGGCGTCAGACAAACCGCGCTCCAAGCCGGTTTGCCGTCATCAGCATCCGTTCAGGCGTTGCCGGTGCGTCAAGTGCCGGATATGCCGCCCCGTTGATACCGGCCAGCGCATCGGATAGCGCCAGCCAGCTGCTGATTGCCAGCATCAGCGGTGGCTCGCCAACCGCCTTGGATTTATGGATCGTGTCTTCACTATTCTCACCATCTGCATAAAACGCGACCCGCCACTCGGCCGGCCGGTCCGAACAGGCTGGAATTTTATAGGTGGACGGCGCGTGAGTTTTCAAACGCCCTTTAGAGTCCCAGACTAATTCTTCAGTCGTCAGCCAGCCAACCCCTTGCAAAAACCCGCCTTCAATCTGTCCTAAATCAATCGCCGGATTCAGCGATTTTCCAACATCATGCAGCAAGTCAGCACGCACAAGCCGGTTTTCACCGGTCAGCAGATCAACAATCACTTCCGAGACCGCCGCACCATAGACGAAATAATAAAACGGCCGGCCATACATGTGGTCTTTATCCCAGTTTAATTTTGGCGTTGCATAAAACCCGGTTGCCGATAGTGACACACGTCCGAGATAGGCCCGCTTGACAGCATCGGCAAAACTCATCCGGTCACCACCAACGAGGACCTGGCCGTCAACAAAAACCACCTCGGCCTGATCAATCTGATATTGATCGGCCAGAAAAATGCTAATCCGCTGCTTGATCGTGCGCGCCGCACGCATCGCCGCCATACCGTTAAGGTCGGTACCCGATGAGGCAGCGGTTGCCGACGTGTTCGGCACCTTGCCAGTTGTGGTCGGAGTGATTTTGACATTTTCAACGTCAATCTGAAATTCATGCGCGACGATCTGCGCAATTTTAATATTGAGCCCCTGTCCCATTTCGGTACCACCATGATTAAGATGCACCGACCCATCATTATAGACATGGATCAATGATCCCGCCTGATTCAGGAATGTCGTGTTAAAGGAAATGCCAAATTTTACCGGCGTCAGGGCAATGCCGCGTTTAACATATTGATTGGCGCTATTAAACGCCGCAATATCGGCGCGGCGCGTGACATAATCCGATGTCTTTACCAGCTCATCCACAATCGGCTGGATCACGCAATCCTCAATTTTTTGGCCATAAGGGGTAACCCCGTGATGGCGTGCGGTTTTTTCCGGATAGAAGTTGCGCTGACGCACCTGCAAAGGATCAAGCCGAAGATAATGCGCCACCTCATCCATTACCCGCTCGATGCCAAGCATCCCCTGTGGACCGCCAAATCCGCGAAAGGCCGTATTTGACTGCGTATGTGTCAAACAGCAATAATTGTTGATTTTCATATGCGGAATATCATAGGCATTATCAGCATGACACATCGCCCGCGCCGCAATGCCTGCCGATAAATCCCACGACATGCCGCAGCGAAGCGCCTGCGTAAACTCAACCGCCAGAACATGGCCCTCATCATCAAATCCAACATGATAATCAATGCGGCAATCATGGCGTTTACCGGTTAGCATGAAATCGTCATCACGATCATAGATAGTTTTGGCTGGCTGGCCGGTTAAATACGCAGCCAATGCTGCGGTCATCGCCGGCAGATTTCCCTGACTTTCCTTGCCGCCAAAGGCCCCGCCCATGCGCCGCGTTTCCACTGTCACCGCATGATTGGCAATGCCCAGCATTTCGGCAGTTTTATGCTGAACCTCACTCGGGTGCTGACTTGAACAGAATAGCTGTATATCACCATCCTCACCAGGAATCGCCAACGCCGCCTGACCCTCAAGATAGAAATGCTCCTGACCGCCAGCGTAAAGTCGCCCCTTTAACTGATGAGTTGCCGCAGCAAGCGCGGCCTTGCTATCGCCTTTGATCATTTCACTTGGCGGGCCGAGGTACGAGCCTGCAGCCATCGCCGCATCAATCGTCAAAATCGCTGGCAGCGGCTCATAATCAATGTCTGCAAGAGTGATCGCCGCCCGTGCCGCTGCCATATTTACAGCGGCAACAGCAAATACCGACTGCCCAACATAACAAACCTCATCACTGGCAAAAACCGGATCATCATGGATCACCGGCCCACAATCATTGACCCCGGGGATATCGGCTGCACTCATCACTGCGACAACTCCAGGCGCCGCTGCCACCGCAGATAAATTCAGCCGGGTGATGCGCGCATGGGCATTGGAGCTTTGACCGATCAGCACCGTCAGGCAATTTGCCGGCACTGCAATATCATCAACATAAACCGCCTCACCACAGACGTGCTTTGTCGCGCTGTCATGATGCTGTGATGTCTGAATATCGCCAGCGATGCGCCGCGTGCTCATTCCCACCCCTCCAATCCTGTAGTCAGGCCATCTCCGGCAAGCCGCATTGTTTTGCCTGAGACTAATTCAAGCCCATATTTTATCAACAGGTTCTGCGCCGATAGCATCCGGTATTCCGCTGAACCACGCATATCAGAAAGCGGTGTAAAATCATCTGGCAACGCCGCTGCGGCATCCCTGAAATGTTCGACATCAAGTGGCTTTCCGACAAGTCTGGCCTCGGCAGTCCCAGCCCGTTTTGGAATCCCCGCCATGCCGCCAAAGGCGAGTCTGACATGATCAATCACGCCGTCCCGTACGCGTATATTTGCCGCCAGCATCACCGCCGAAATATCCTGATCAAACCGTTTCGATATCTTGTAACAGCGCAGATAGGGGTGTGGCCCGCGCGGCATTAGTACCGCCGAGACAAATTCACCGGCGCGGCGATCCTGCTTGGCATAATCAAGAAAGAAATTTTCTAGATCAAAACGACGACTTTTATTGCCGGTACTTAGCTCAATTTTACTGCCAATCGCAATCAGCACCGGTGGCAAATCACCAATCGGCGATGCATTTGCTATATTGCCACAGACTGTACCGCTGCTGCGCACCTGAAGCGCCCCAAAGCGACGCAGCAATTCGGCAATTTCAGGCGCATCATCAGCAATCTTCTGCAGCAATTGCTGATGCGTAACCGCGGGATTGATCCGCAGCATATCGCCATCATCGTCAATCTGCTCAAACCCGGCAACACCGCCCGTCCAGATCATGCAGCCCAGCTTGCGATGCTGTTTTGTTACCCACAGCCCAACATCGGTTGCCCCGCCAACAATTATCGCCTCGCTATTTTCGGCGTAAGCCTCGGCAAAGCTGATACGGGTCACCGGTGCAAGAAACCGGCAAGGCGGATCGCCGAGGCACAGATCCGCTGCGCTATCCGGCATATTTTTAAGTGCCTCCAGCATCGCCCCATCATGTGCCATATCGGAATTTCCAATATCAGAATTTCTGGCACAATCCAGTGTCGCCGCTGCCGCCACAATTGGCCGATAGCCGGTGCAGCGGCAAAGATTACCGGCCAGCGTATTGTCAATATCATCCGGCGCAAGGCCATTGCCATTTTGCCAAGCGGCATAAAACGACATTATAAATCCCGGCGTGCAAAAGCCGCATTGCGACGCATCAGCCTTGATCATTGCAGTCTGTACAGGGTGTAGATTACCGTCTGGATCTGCCAGTCCTTCGACCGTGCGGATTGCCGCGCCATCGATCATGCCAAGAAATAAAATACACGCATTTACCGGCCGGTAATCGAGCCTGCCATCACCGTTGGGGCGCGCCATCGTAACCGTACAGGCACCGCAATCCCCCTCGGCGCAGCCCTCTTTGGTGCCACGCAAATGAGCCTGCTCGCGCAACCATTGCAACAATGTGATATCGCCAGCGCAGCCAGCTACACGCTGAATTCTGCCGTTTAAAACAAAGCGGATTTCATCTCGCATTGGCTCTCCGGTCTAACTGCCGCGGTATGTCGAATAGCCGTAGGCTGATAGTAGTAACGGGACGTGATAATGCTGTGTCGGATTATCAATACCAAAGTTGATGACAACATCATCAAGAAACGGAATTTCGGGAAGATCATCCCCGGCACGCCGAAGATAGGCCGCCACCCGAAAGAGCAACTGATATCGGCCTTTTTGCAGCGCCTCACCATCGAGCAATGGCGCATCACATCTGCCATCGTAATTGGTTTTGGTGGTTTTAATCAGAACCGGCTTGTCAGCCGCACCGCCGTCAAGACGAAATAGATCGATAATCAAGCCAGAGGCCGGACAGCCGCGCGCCGTATCAAGAACATGTGTTGTTAATCGTCCCATCACACCTCACCTACCAGCCGTTAACCATCCAATTCAACACCTAACGATGGCAGTTATGCATTGTTATTGCAAATTAAATTGACCATCATGCAAGATATGTCAAAAGTAGAGCAAAACCGGTTTCAGCCAGCCTCCCCCCTTGGAGCCAGACGCAAATGATGATAAGACCCGCACCCCATGAGTTATCCCGCGCCGATTTTATCACGGCGTTTGGCGGTATTTACGAACATTCGCCCTGGGTTGCTGAAGCGCTGCTTGACATCGGTATCGGCCCGCAGGATGCCAATCCGGCGGTGCTGGCAAACCGTATGGCGGATATCGTTGACGCCGCCGGCTTTGACAAACAGACGGAGCTGCTATGCGCGCATCCAGAACTCGCCGGTAAATTAGCCATTGCCGGCTCACTAACCGCTTCGTCAAGCGCCGAGCAGGCCAGCGCGGCACTTGAACACTGTAGCGCCGATGAGTTTGCCGCTTTTCAGGATCTAAACAAACGCTATGGCGAAAAATTCGGCCACCCTTTTATCATCGCCGTTCGCGGGCTTAATCGGGCAACAATATTATCGGCTTTTCGGCAGCGCATAGCGCATAGTGCCGATCAGGAATTCACCATTGCACTTGGCGAGGTGCACAAGATTGCACGGCTGCGCCTCGAACAGCTTGCCATAGCATAAGCCCGCAGCCATGTGCCCACGGGCTTAATAGGGTGCCAACGATAATAACTGGCTTGCCTTAACGACAGCCCCCAGCCTGCACTGCTATACTTACTTGGTTTCGCTACCTGAATGGAAATTGAATACGGCCCCTTCTTTGATCCCGCTGGGCCAGCGCGCGGTAACGGTTTTCAATTTTGTGTAAAAGCGTACACCCTCCATGCCATGGATCGAATGATCGCCAAACATCGAGGCTTTCCAGCCGCCAAAACTATGATAGGCAACCGGTACGGGGATTGGCACGTTTACTCCGACCATGCCGACATTCACATTATTGGCAAATTCGCGGGCGGCATCACCATCACGTGTAAAGATCGCGGTGCCATTTCCATATTCATGGCTCATTACCAGACCGACTGCCTCTTCATAGGTCTTTGGCCGTAAAACTGACAGCACAGGACCAAAAATTTCATCGCGGTAAACCGACATATCCGCTGTTA
>JADHOR010000017.1 GCA_016778895.1 Candidatus Puniceispirillum sp. | reverse complement strand
GAGAAATTTCTGTTTATCATTATATTTCTACATCTCGCCGCGATCTTGATTTATAAGTTTAAGAAAAAGCGTAATTTGACGATGGCGATGGTTAAAGGAACGACCAGCCTGAAAGGCGATCAACCGGCAATTGATGGGCGGATTTCAGGCCAGCACACTGCCTTTGGCATTTTGTTGATGCTGGCCTTTGTTGTCGCGGCACAAGCGATTAGCCTGTTGCGGCCGTCGTTATTCTAAGCGCACCGCGGGTATGGGGTGTGCTTTCTCCACAGCATTTCAGTGGTGATCTGTTGCACAATATCTAGCAGGATCAAGCGTTTGGGTTTAATCTTTGAAATCTGAATGACAGGCTTTGCAGCTTGCCCCCAGCGTTTTTAGACCAGCCATCATTGCTGCGGGATCACCTGTTTGCGCCGCGTTTACCAGCGCTGTCGCGGCAGTTTCATTCGCCTTGGCCCGCGCCTTGAATGTGTCAAAGTTAAACCAAATTTCGGCGCGAGCTTTGCTATCGCCCCCGTCGCTGCCTTCGGGGAAATGGCTGGGAATTTTTGCCGCCCAACTGGCAATGCCACCAGCAAGTTTGCCCACCGTTTCCCTGTCACCGGCACCGATGGCGGCGGCAATGGTCTTCATCGATTGGGCATTGGCTTTAAATCCCGCCTTGCGGTCTTCGATGATGTCGGCCTTGGCGGTAATAATGGTGCCAAAACCCGTGGTCATCATGCAAAAGAGCAATAGAGCACCGCCGCGAGATACGGCACGCGGTATGGCAAATATTCCTGTATTCAATCGTCTATTGATTGACAGCGTAATCATGAGATTGGCTCCTAAAACGGTGCGGTAAAGATGTATCATACCTCAAAATAATTAGAGATGCCGAAAAGAAAAGATGTGCATGTGAACAAATTGCGATAGCATCGGATCTTCCCTCAGGTGAATTTGCGGTGATTTGTGCAATGATCCGCAATTTGCATAATCCCTAGTCTAGGTGACCCGCATAATCCCTAGTCTGGAGCACCCAAAGGCCGAATTATCCAAAGGTCGCATGATCAGAATTCTAAAGATGAGGGGGGCAACAGAGTGTCAGGTTTGATTCCTCGATCTTTAGTCGGCGTTCTTTTAAGCCTTTGTTCCGTGATTTTTGGTGTGCTGACAGGGGTTTTGGTCAAACAGCTAGGGCCCGATATCAATATCTTAACGATGCTGTTTTATCGGTTTTTGTTCTCATTGCCGATCTTATTCTTGTTTGCGATCTATCTGCGAGGATGGCAGTTTTTGCAGATAAACCAACGCAAAACCCTTTTTTTCCGGAGCATCCTTGGCTGTTGCGGTATTGCTTTCTGGTTTTTGTCAGTGCGCTCGATGCCGCTTGGCATGGCAACGGCGCTGTTTCAAAGCTCGGTGATCTTTATCACATTGCTATCGCCTCTCTTGCTCGGCGAGAAAGTCGGCATTTACCGCTGGACGGCGGTTGTTGCAGGTTTGACTGGTGTTGTTATTATTACCGACCCTTTGTCGGGGAATATGTCATGGTATGCGCTTTATGGCATCGGGGCGGCATTAACCGGTGCCTGTCTTTCATTGCTGCTGCGCCAACTCGGCAAGGGTGATGCGCCGGCATCGGTTGCGGCTTGGTATAATCTGGCTGGATTTGGCGTGTTGGCCAGTATTGTCACAATCCTGCCCGATCAATTGCAAGCCATCAGCCAAACGGTTTTGATTGATCTGGTGTTTCTTGGGGTAATTGGGTCTGCCTTGCAGATTGTGATGACAACCGCCTATCGACATTCTGATGCGGTGGTGGTGGCATCGATGCGGTATCTGCAGATGCCAATATCAGGTGTTGTTGGCTATTTTCTATTTGCCGAAGTGATGTCGGCAACTGAAATTATTGGTGCCTTGGTTATTATTGGCAGCTGTCTTGTGATTGCGTGGCGTGAACTCGTGCGCTCACGCGAGGTGAACCAGCCGGGTATTTAGGTTGCAAACGAGCGCTATGTTGTCAGGAGGGGCTTTTATACAGCCGGGGTTTTATGCGGGGGACTTGTTCTTTTCGCCAAATCCCAGTAAACCCGCCGAGTGGAATTTGGCATCTGCCAATCTGCTATTTTTTGATGATTATTTGTGGAACTGAACCGATGGCCGAGCAAACCGTACTGATCCGTATCATGGGCGAAAGCGATATTGTTGACGTTACCATGCGTAAAGCCACTGCAAGTCACGCATTGCTGATGGGGCTGGACGCGGCTGACCGGATCAATTTGTTAGGTCACTGGATGGATCAGGATCGCGGCGCGGCGCTGGCTGAGGATCAAAATCATCTCGATGCGATGACAGAGATTGCCAGCGGTATTTTGGCGGAAAGCCCCCTTGGCGCCCAGCTGAAGGCCGGCGCTAATTTCGTGTTATTGACCCTGCTTCGGGAAAAATGGCCGGTCGGATCAAAAGCCAAATTCAAAATTATTGCTGATCGCGTCAAGGCTGATCATACCTATTTGGCGCATCCTTGTGCGGCAGTAAAGCTGGATGATCTGACCGACCTCGACGCAGTAAAGCAAGAAGAAACCCGCCAATTGTCGATGTCACTTGCGTTTTACAAGGCGAACCGCCGGCGTTTTGCCAATAGCAGTGCAGTTCAAGGCCTTATCAAAGGCTAGAGATATGGGCGGTGAGGGGCTGCCCGGATCAGCCCTTGAGTTCAGCTAAATCTTTAAAAAATGCAAGGGCTTCGGCATTGGCCAAGGCTTCGGTGTTTTTGACCGCACGCCCATGGATTATATCACGGACCGCCAGCTCGGTTATTTTGCCGGACCTTGTGCGCGGAATATCGGGAACAGCGATGATTACTGCTGGAACATGACGTGGGGTTGCGCCGGCGCGGACAGCAGCTGAAATCCGCTGTTTTAAATGATCATCAAGCCGGGCGTTATCGGCCATCCGCACGAACAGAATAACACGAACATCATTATCCCAGTTCTGTCCGATAACCAAGGCCTCGACAATCTCATCAAACGCCTCGACTTGCCGGTAAATCTCGGCAGTGCCAATCCGCACGCCGCCCGGATTTAACGTCGCGTCCGAGCGGCCATGAATGATCATCCCGCCACGCGGTGTCATGGTTGCCCAATCGCCATGTCGCCAAACCCCGGTAAAATGCTCAAAATAGGCTGATTTATATTTGCTGCCATCTGGATCATTCCAGAATTTTACCGGCATTGATGGAAACGGCGCGGTGCAGCATAGCTCGCCCTGCTGTCCGGTGATACTGTCGCCATTATCATCCAGAACGTCGGTTTTCATGCCAAGGCCACGGGTCTGTATTTCACCGGCAAAAACTGGCAAAACCGGACAGCCAAGGACAAAGCACGACACAATATCGGTGCCACCTGAAATTGAACATAGCTGAATCTCTGGCTTGATCTTTTGATAGACGAAGGCAAAGCCGTCTGATGATAGCGGCGATCCGGTCGATAATAATGTTCGCAATGTATCAAGGCGTACGGCGTCACGGGGGGAATAGCCAGCCTTTCGCACGGCATCGATATATTTTGCTGATGTTCCAAAGACTGCGATATTTTCAGCCTCGGCCAATTCCCACAGACGCTGTGGCCCGGGGTGAAAAGGGTTGCCCTCAAACAGAATGATTTTAGCCTTTATGGCCAATGCCGATACCAGCCAGTTCCACATCATCCAGCCACAGGTGGTGAAGTAGAACATCGCATCACCAGCGCCGAGATTGCCATGCAGGCGATGTTCCTTGATATGTTGGATAAGGGTGCCGCCAACCCCATGAACAATACATTTTGGCGCGCCGGTTGTGCCGCTTGAATAGAGAATATAGAGAGGGTCATTAAAGCCGATACGGTGAAATTTTGTCACCGGCGTTGCGGTGCGTATGGCGTCGGGGAAACAAACCGCATTTGGGATATGGCTGCAATCGCGTGCTTTATCGAGATAGGGCAGGATCAAAACGGCCTCAAGCGTTGGCAGTCTGGCGGCAAGGTCGGCAATCAACGCCATCCGATCAATCGGCTTGCCAGTATAGAGATAGCCATCACAAGCCATCAGTAATTTCGGCTCAATCTGACCAAAGCGATCAACGGCACCGGTCAACCCAAAATCGGGTGAACAGCTTGAATAGACCGCACCAAGGGTCGCCGCGGCCAGCATGGTAATCACCGCTTCTGCCGTATTTGGCGTGTAGGCGGCAACACGGTCACCCTGCCCAATGCCGTTTGATTGCATCCAGCCAGCCAATGCCATCACCTGCTGTTTCAATTCGGCGCGGCTTAATATCGCGTGGCGACCATCCTCGCCATGCGCACTAATGGCAGGCCGATCATCAGCCTCAGCCAATAGATTTTCAGCAAAATTGATTTTGGCATCAGGAAAGAACTGCGCACCGGGCATGGCTGTCTCATTGATCAGCTGGTGGGATCCCATCTCGCCGATAATGCCGTGCCATTGCCAAATTCCTTGCCAGAAATTTGGCATTTTATCGACTGACCACTGCCACATCGCTTGAAAATCGCCGTTCCAGTCAAAGCCATAATTGGCCGCGATAAACCGCCCAAAATCCTGCAATTGTGCGGCGTCAACATCTGCTGCTGTCGGCTGCCATAGGCAGGTACCTGCAAGCTTGTCAGGATTAGCATCCAGCCCGGCGGCACGGCCAGTTTCGAGGGTTTTGGAATGTGATGCTGGTGGCGATGGATCTGACATGAATATGGCCCAAATGAAAAGCGTGCTGTTGCGAGGGTTAATCTTATCTTTAACCTGATTTAATTTTTCACAGGCCCGACCTCGCGGGCGGTTCAAGCTTATAGTGGTTCGTTGGATGGTGCAATGAGTGCAAATGGCTGTGAGGTGATTGTGGGGTGATTGGGAGGTGGAGACGTCATAGAGCTGCGAATACCGTAAATCTATTGTTGTTTTGCCAGCAGTTATCATGGCGCGCGCCGCTGAAATTCACGTGTCTAACGAAACAACCTAGCAATCTATGATTGTTTTTGTGTAATTTCGGCCGGGCAAGCCGGCGGGCATAGGGGGCGACGGTTTTGACCCGCATCAAGGCCCCTAAATTATCATCAAATGGACGGGGCTTTCGCAAACGGAGTCCAGCGATATGAGCCTGTCGGGGCTGCCATATGCCTGTTGTGATATCGCCGTTATCGGTGCGCGTCCAGTTCTGGTGCTGATCCAAATGGATTGTTTCTCCGTATAATAGAAAAAACTTCAGGATGCTGATAATAGTTAATAATTAGTTAAGATATGATAACATTCACGATGTGTTAGGTATTATTTCTGCTGTTTGTGATTGCGTTTGAAAATTGGATTTTCCGCGGCGCATTGCCGTTACCGTTGGTACCAGCTTGCACATTATTTTGTCCCGGAGTTTGACTCAAAATGCGTCCCTACACGAAATCACATATTCGCCAGATCATGTCGGGCCTTATGAAAACCAAACATCATTTGCTGGATACTTACATCGTCGAGCTTGCCGCAAGCCGCTGGATGATGCCGGTTAATCAACGTTCAATTATCCAGATCGAATTGTTGCATCACCGAGATCAGGCGCTGTTATCCAGCACTGTTGCGCGTGATGGCAGTGGCCCGTTAAAAGCGTCGTTCCTGACGATGTTGCTGCTTGAGGATACGATTGCGCATGCGCAGCGCCCTTTTGGCATCTGTTCCGGTGCGGCAACAATAACGTTGCACCGGTTTCTTGATATTGCGGCGATCAACGATGATCAGATGGCCGTTGCCATATCGAATTTCGCCAGCCTGAATGATGTCGTCTTTGCCGATTATGTGGCATTGCCAACGGCTGAACCGCGAGATGGCGAACGCTATAGCATATAACGGCTTGCTGACGTGCCAACCCACTGGATAATGTCACGCCTGCAATAGTTGTGCGGCGATGTCGGGAATCATCTTGAACTTGGTTGTTGAATGCGCGACAAGGGGTGGGGGCACTATACCGCACCGAAATGCGAGCGATAGCCCACGGCAAGCGATGTGCAAAGGCGATGGATGATGGCAGCTTCACCAGCAAATTTTGATTATGATCTGATCGTTATCGGCGCTGGATCGGGTGGTGTGCGCGCTGGCCGGATTGCGGCTGGGCATGGCGCTAATGTTGCGGTAATCGAGGGGGATCGGCCGGGTGGCACTTGTGTCATTCGCGGTTGTGTTCCGAAAAAACTTTTGATGTATGGATCCAGCTTTTCCGCCGATGCTGAGGATGCGCGTGGATTTGGCTGGAAAATTGATGGTCTGTCGCATGATTGGGCGGCATTGATTGCCGCAAAGAACGCTGAAATTGCCCGTTTGGAGGGCATATACCGTTCGTTGCTGAAGAATGCTGGTGCGACCCTGATCGAGGAATGGGGGCGCGTTACGGGCCCCAATGAGGTGACGGTTGGTGATAAGGTTTTGCGGGCGGGTAAAATTTTGATTGCCGTCGGTGGCACGCCGCAATTCATTGATGTGCCGGGTATGGAGGCGCACGCAATAAGCTCTAATGAAGCGCTGGATTTACCAGTCCTTCCAAAAGAGATTGCGATTTATGGCAGTGGCTATATCGCGCTGGAATTTGCCGGTATTTTTAACGGTCTTGGGGCGCGTACTCATCTGATTTACCGCAGTGATTTGCCGCTTCGTGGATTTGACGATGATGTTCGTGCGCATATTGCTGCCGCGTTACATGATCGAGGGGTTATCCTCCATCCACAAAACACCATCGAACGCGTTACCGCCGAGGATGGCCGCAAGCAAGCCTGTCTAAAGGATGGCAGCAGGCTGGAGGTTGACGCGGTTATGGCGGCGACTGGCCGCAGACCAAACACGGCCGGCCTTGGGTTGGCGGATGTTGGTGTGGCGCTGGGCAGGCAGGGTGAAATCATTGTTAATGATATGTCGCAAACTAATGTGCCAAGCCTTTATGCGATCGGTGATGTCACTAACCGGATTAATCTGACACCAGTTGCGATTGCCGAAGGCCACGCTTTTGCTGACAGTGAATTTGGTAATCTTACCCGCAAGGCTGATCACACAAATGTGGCATCAGCAGTGTTCAGCCAGCCGCCAATCGCGTCTGTTGGGCTGTCAGAAGCCGACGCAGAACAGCGCTTTGGCAAGCTACGGGTGTTTGAAAGTCAGTTCAGGGCGATGAAAAACACCCTTTCTGGCCGCGGCGAAAAAACCTATATGAAACTGATTGTCGACGCGGCGAGTGACCGGGTTGTCGGGGTGCATATGATGGGGCCGGATTGCGGTGAAATCATGCAAGGGATTGGTATTGCGGTAAAGATGGGCGCAACCAAAGCGGACTTTGATGCAACCATTGGCATCCATCCGACCGCGGCCGAGGAATTTGTGACGATGCGTATCGCACGGCAAGATGGATCGCCAGATGGGTAGCCAGACAATTTATCGCCTATGTTGACACCGCAATAAAACTTGAAAAAACAACGAAAATCTGTGATATTGGCCTATAATTTTGATTGCAGGCGTAGGGCGGCATTGCCGCGATGCCGGTGGCTTCACTCTTAACGAGGATGATAGGGAAATGACTTGGCAACCAAATAGCTGGCGCGGCCTTCCAATAAAGCAGGTGCCGGACTATCCTGATCTTGACCGGCTGAATGCTGTCGAGAAGATCATTTCAGGTCGTCCGCCACTGGTGTTTGCCGGTGAAGCGCAAAGCCTGCGTGATCGCCTGGGTGCCGTATCGCGCGGTGAGGCGTTCTTGCTGCAGGGCGGTGATTGCGCCGAGAGCTTTGCTGAATTTTCAGCGAATAATATCCGTGACAGCTTTAAGGTCATGTTGCAAATGGCGGTTGTGCTGACCTATGGCGCCTCAATGCCGGTTATCAAGATCGGCCGGATGGCAGGCCAGTTTGCCAAGCCGCGCTCGGCGCCAACCGAAGTGATTGATGGGGTTGAGCTGCCAAGCTATCGCGGCGATATGATCAATGGGCCTGCCTTTACCGAAGATGAACGCGCGCCCGATCCACGTCGGTTGTTACGCGTTTATGAACAATCAGCCGCAACGTTGAACCTGCTTCGTGCCTTTGCGCAAGGCGGGCTTGCTGATCTGACCAAGGTGCATAGCTGGGTTGCTGATTTCCTGAAAGACACGCCACAAACGCAGCGTTTTGAGGCACTTGCCGAACGTATCGAGGAAAGCCTGAATTTCATGAAGGCGTGCGGCGTCACCGCGCAGACGGCGCGGCCGCTTGCCGAAACCGAGCTTTACACCAGCCATGAAGCGTTGCTGCTTGGGTTTGAAGAGGCGATGACCCGCCGTGATACAATCACCGACGAGCAGGGCTGGTATGATACATCGGCGCATATGCTGTGGATTGGCGATCGTACACGCCAGCCCGATGGGGCGCATGTCGAATATATGCGCGGTATTGCCAACCCGATTGGCCTGAAATGTGGGCCAAGTCTCGACCCGGACGAGTTACTGCGCCTTATTGATATCCTGAACCCGAACAATCAAGCGGGCAGGTTGACTCTGATCGTGCGGATGGGCGCAGAGAAGGTGCGTTCAGGCTTGCCGCCATTATTGCGCGCGGTAAGGGCGCACGGCGCCAATGTCGTGTGGTGCTGTGATCCGATGCATGGCAACACCATCAAGGCCAGCAGCGGCTACAAAACCCGCCGCGTTGATGATGTAATGGCTGAGGTCACCGGCTTTTTTGATGCGCATGACGAGATTGGCACCTATCCGGGTGGTGTGCATTTTGAAATGACCGGACAGAATGTGACCGAATGTGTTGGCGGCGTTATTGATGTAACCGAGGCCAACCTCGGTGACCGCTATCATACGCATTGTGATCCGCGTCTTAACGGGGCACAGGCGCTTGAGCTTGCGTTTCTTCTTGCTGATTTGCTAAAGCGTAGGCGCGGCGTCCCCTCATATATGTCAAAGGCGGTTTAGGGTCAAAAGTTCCGCAAAAGATGCGCCGCGATGCGCGTTGGGGGGCATTGATCTTTTTTTACACAAGGTAGACTGATGGCAAAATTTGCGAGCAGCGGGCCGACGCCGGAAACCCAGCCGAGCCTAACCGATGCCTATTTCAAACATACCCGCAATATCGTTCGGGCGAACGGCGATTGTGAGGTCACCTATGCGGTATTTATGCGCCGGCCAGTGACCTTTGCAGGCCGACTGGCAATTGAATGGATTACGGCAATGGCGGCGGCACGCGGTGCCAGTTTGAACATCGAACAGCTGTATGTTGAAGGTGCATGGATCGGTGCGGGTGAGCCAATGTGCTATATCACCGGGCCGTTTTCGGTGCTTGTTGATCTTGAAACGATTTTCCTGCAACGCTTGGGGCCGGCCTGTGTCGCGGCCTATAACGCCTATAATATGTGCATGGAATTGCCAAAGGTTGCGTTTTTGGCGATGGATGCGCGGCATTGCGCTGGCAGCGAGATGGCGGAGCTGATGGCCTATGGTGCGTCGGTGGGAGCAGCCAAGGCGCGCGCCAAGGCAAATGCAGTCGGATTTGTTGGTTGTGCGACCGACGCAACCGCGCATTTTTTTGGTCAGGAAAAGGGCGTTGGTACGATGCCGCACGCGCTGATCGGATATGCCGGTTCAACAGTTCGTGCAGCCGAAATGTTCCATCAAACAATTCCTGACGCGCCTTTGACTGTGCTGGTTGATTATTTTGGTCAGGAGATCACCGACGGATTGGCGGTTGCTGAGCATTTTCGTGAATTGAGCGATGCCGGCACCCTCTCGCTGCGCATTGATACGCATGGTGGCCGTTATGTCGAAGGACTTGATACCCAGTCATCCTATGCGGTTCTTGAGCGTAATGTACCGCAGGCCTTGCGTGGTTATCGTACCGATGATGAGCTTCGGCTATTGCTTGGCACGGGCGTTAGCGCGGCAGCCGTTTGGCATATGCGTGAACAGCTTGACGAGCACGGGTTCAACAAGGTGAGAATTGTTGCGTCCAGTGGATTTGGCCCAGATAAATGTCGCGTTTTTGGCCTTGCAAATGCGCCGGTTGATAAAATTGGCACCGGATCATTTCTGCCGCAAATTTGGTCGCAGACATATGCGACAGCGGATATTGTCGCCTATGATGGCGTGCCACGGGTAAAGGCGGGTCGTGAGTTTCTTCTTCGTAAGTAAAGGGTCTATTATCCAATGACAAAGCCGGTTCTTATCGCGCTGGCGCAGATGAATGCGCATCTTGGCAAGGTAAATGCTAATGTTAGCCGCCTTGCCGAGGCCCGCGCCAAATCAGCGCTACAAGGCGCTGAAATCATTGTGACGCCTGAAATGTTTTTGTCGGGCTATCCTTGCGATGACCTCGTGCTGCGCAATGATTTTATGGCTGATGTCGCCGCTGGCATTGATCAGTTGACAGAGCTGACGTCGGATGGCGGGCCGGCGATTGTGGTTGGGGCGCCTGCTGCCATTGATGGTGCCATTTACAATTCGGTCTTTGTGCTTGATGGCGGCAAACAGCTTGCCAGATTCGACAAGGTGAATCTGCCCAACTACGGCGTGTTCGATGATAAGCGCAACTTTACCGCAGGTCAGATGCCCGGCCCGGTGATGCTGCGCGGGTTGAAAATCGGGTTTCCGATCTGTGAGGATATCTGGGAGCCGAATGTAGCTGAATGTCTCGAGGAGTCCGGGGCTGATCTGATTATCGCGATTAATGCCTCGCCGTTTGATATCAGTAAACCAGAGCGCCGGATGTCGACGATTGTTGCGCGCACGGTCGAAACTGGCCTGCCAGTCGCTTATGTAAATATGGTTGGTGGGCAGGATGAGCTGGTCTATGACGGCAGCTCTTTTGCCATTAATGCTGGCGGCAAGCTCGCGTGTCATTTGCCCAGTTTTTCCGGGTCTGTCGTGGTGATTTCGGCGCAGAAAACCGCCGGAATGGTGACATTGACTGGCCAGATTACCCCGCCTGATAGCGATCTGACCGCGCTTTACCGCGGTTTGTGCCTTGGGCTGCGCGATTACGTTCATAAAAACGGCTTTCCCGGCGTTTTGCTGGGATTGTCAGGCGGCATTGACTCGGCTTTGGTGGCGGCACTTTCGGTTGATGCGCTTGGTGCAGAGGCAGTTCATGCGGTGATGATGCCGTCGGCCTTTACCAGTCAGGAAAGCCTTGATGATGCTGCTGAAATGGCGGCGGCGCTTGGTATACGGCTAGATACCATTGCGATTACACCGGCGGTAGATGCGCTTGGCACGATGTTGTCTGACCAGTTCGCCGGCACCGCGCCTGATGTTGCCGAGGAAAATATCCAGTCGCGGCTGCGCGGTTTGATTTTGATGGGCATTTCCAACAAACATGGTGCGATGGTGCTGGCGACGGGTAATAAATCTGAATATGCCGCAGGCTATTCAACGCTATATGGCGATATGTGTGGCGGTTATGCGCCGCTGAAGGATGTTTGGAAGGTCGATGTTTTCCGTTTGTGTGAATGGCGTAACCGGCATTTGCCGCGCGGTGCGGCGGGCCCAGAAGGTGTGGTCATCCCCCAAGCGATCATTGATAAGCCGCCATCAGCAGAACTGCGCCCCGATCAAAAGGATACGGACTCGCTGCCACCTTACGACCAGCTAGACGCGATCATGGCCGCGTTGTGCGAGGAAATGGCTGATATCGAAACAATCGTTGCACGCGGATATAACCGTGATGATGTTACCCAAGCAAGCCAGCTATTATTCCGTGCTGAATATAAGCGGTTTCAGGCGGCTCCCGGGCCAAAGATGACGCCGGTTGCTTTTGGCCGTGATCGCCGACTGCCCTTGACCTCTGGCTTTAACCCGATAAAACGCTAAGGCGCGCGGATATGATTTTGGCCGCGGGCGAAACCAACGCTGAAAGATACCGGCCTTGAGCCAAAAAGGAGTCGTTTGATGACTGCAATTAAAGTCCGCTTTGCCCCTAGCCCCACTGGGCGGCTGCATGTTGGTAATTTACGGACAGCGTTGGTGAATTACCTGTTTGCGCGCAAAACTGGTGGTCAGTTTATGCTGCGAATTGACGACACTGATACCGAGAGGTCGAGTGCGGCGTTTGAGGATGATATCAGAGCCGATCTTGAATGGATGGGCATGGGCTGGGACTGTGAGGACCGCCAATCGCTTCGCCTTGAGCGTTATGATGCGGCGCTAGCCACGCTGATTGCGGCTGGGCGGGCCTATGCCTGTTATGAGACGCCTGAGGAATTGTCGCTAAAGCGTAAAGCACAGCTATCGGCTGGCAAGCCGCCGGTTTATGACCGCACAGGCCTGAAGCTAAGCGATGATGAAAAAGCCAAATTTGAGGCACAAGGCCGGCGTCCGCATTGGCGGTTTTTGCTGAATGATGCCGAGGTCAGCTGGCACGATATGGTGCGGGGTGATGTCGCCTATCATATGTCTAGCCTGTCCGATCCGGTTTTAATGCGTGAAGATGGGCGGGTGATCTATACGATGGCCTCGGTGGTTGATGATATTGATCATGGCATTACGCATATTCTGCGCGGCGAGGATCATGTGACGAATTCAGCGGCACAGATTCAGCTTTTCGAAGCGCTGGGTGCGAACGCCCCAACGATGGGTCATCTTGCGCTACTGGCTGGTGCTGACGGCGAGGGATTGTCAAAACGCCTTGGCAGCCTGTCGATTGGTGAATTGCGGCAGAGCGAGATTGAGCCATCGGCGATTGCTAGCGTTCTTGCCCGTATCGGCACCGCAGATCCGGTCGAGGCAAAGCTCCACATGGCACAGATCATTGCCGGTTTTGATATCACCCGGTTTGGCCGTGCTACAGCCAAATTCGATCCGGCCGAATTACAGAAAATCAATGCGCAGATTATTCAGGAAATGCCGTTTGAATTGGTCGCTGCGCGCCTCGAAGAAATCGGCGTAAAGGGCGATGCACTATTCTGGGAAACAGTGCGTGGCAATATCATGAAACTTGGCGAGGCAAAAATCTGGTGGGATATCTGTACTAGTGAAATAACGCCGATCATTGATGCGAACAACGTTACCAATGCAGCTGCTGCGCTGTTGCCGCAAGGTGATCTTGATGCCTCGATATGGAAAGGGTGGACAACTGCCATCGCGGCCGAAACCGGGGTAAAGGGCAAGGGGCTTTTCATGCCGTTGCGGCTAGCGCTAACCGGGGTTGAGGCTGGCCCTGAGCTGGCGCCTTTGCTGGGTCTAATAGGCCGTGAGCGCGTGTTAAAGCGCCTGCAAGGGGTGGCCGCATGACGGTGCTGAGACTGCATAATACGCTGACACGCAAAAAGGAAGATTTTGTTCCGATTGATCCTGATCATGTGCGGGTCTATGCTTGCGGCCCAACGGTTTATGGCCGTATCCATGTCGGCAATGCACGTCCGATCGTGGTGTTTGATGTTTTGGTCCGGCTGTTACGCCTGCGTCACTCAAAAGTAACCTATGTTCGCAATATCACCGATGTTGACGACAAGATTAATGTCAGGGCTAGTGAACGCGGCATTCAGATTGACGAGCTATGCGCCGAAACGATTGAGACTTTTCATCAAGATACTGCCCGCCTTGGTGCGCTGGCACCTGACATTGAACCGCGCGCAACGCATCATATTGCTGAGATGCAGGCGATGATCACGACCCTGATCGAAAAGGGTCATGCCTATGAGGCCGATGGTCACGTGCTGTTTCAGGTTTCGACTATGGATCATTATGGAGCGCTGTCCAAGCGGTCGATGGATGATATGATTGCCGGTGCAAGGGTTGAGGTTGCCCCCTATAAGCGTGAACCTGCGGATTTTATTCTGTGGAAGCCAAGCAGTGATGATCAACCCGGATGGGACAGCCCGTGGGGGCGTGGCCGTCCCGGCTGGCATATCGAATGTTCGGCGATGGCAAAGACCTACCTTGGTGAGGTCTTTGATATTCACGCTGGTGGACTTGATCTGATTTTTCCGCATCATGAAAATGAAATCGCGCAAAGCTGTTGTGCGCATGATCAGCTTAAAATGGCGCATTACTGGCTGCATAACGGTTTTGTGACGATGAATGACGAAAAAATGTCAAAATCGTTGGGGAATATCATTTCAGTCACCGACGCTGCCGACCAGTATCGCGGTGAAACATTGCGTGCGGCTTTGTTGTCGGCGCATTATCGCGCCCCGCTGGATTTGTCGGATAGTGCGATGCGTGATGCACGCAACGGCCTTGACCGTCTATATCGTGCGGTTGGCGATATTGTTTTTGACGCTGACAAGATTGACGCCGGATTTACCGATTGTTTGCTTGATGATTTAAACACGCCTGCGGCAATTGCCCGTCTGCATGAACTTGCGCGTCTCGCAAATAAGGGTGATACGTCAGCCGCGATCGCATTGAAGGCCAGCGCATCGGTGCTCGGGCTTTTGCAACAAGACGCTGAAAGCTGGGCAAAGGCGGGCGATGCAGCAACTGATGTGGCAACTGCTGACGGGATGGATGATGCGGCGATTGATGCGTTGATTGAGGCGCGGAAACAGGCGCGCGCAAATCGTGATTTTGCCAAGGCAGATGAAATTCGCGATCAACTGACCGACGCTGGCATAATTCTTGAAGATAGTGCCGATGGAACGGTTTGGCGGCGACGCTAGTAATGATTAAGCAATTTTGTTAAACCGAAGTCACAAAACCAAACAAATATGCGGTAATCGCGGCATTGTTTGGCACAGGCGGTGGAAGAATATCAATGGGTAGCGATAAGATATGGCTGTTTGACACCACATTACGTGATGGTGGTCAAACCCGCGGCGTTGATTTTTCACGTGCGGACAAGGTTGCTATCGCGCAGGCTCTGGATGACATCGGGATTGATTATATCGAGGCTGGCTGGCCGGGGGCAAACCCAACCGATGATGTCTTTTTCGCCAAGCCCCCATCGCTGAAAAAGGCCAAGCTTGTTGCCTTTGGCATGACGCGGCGCGGCGGGCGCAGTACCGCCAATGATCCCGGGCTAAGCGCGGTGATTGATGCCGAGGTTGATGCCACGTGCCTTGTTGGAAAAACGTGGGATTTTCATGTCAAAACCGCGTTAAATACGACGCTGGATGAAAATTTGGAAATGATCCGGCAATCATTAATCGCTGCCGCTGATCGTGGCCGTGAGCCAATGTTTGATTGCGAGCATTTTTTCGACGGCTATAAAAATAACCCGGATTTTGCGCTTGATTGCATCCGCGCGGCACAGGAAGGTGGCGCAACATGGGTGGTCTTGTGCGATACGAACGGCGGCACGCTTCCCGATGAAGTGTTTGAAATTGTCAGTGCAGTCCACAAAAAAATGCCAGACGTTCGGCTTGGTATTCATTGCCATAATGATGCCGGTGTTGCGGTGGCAAATTCACTGGCGGCAATCGCGGCTGGTGCGCGTCAAGTGCAGGGCACGATCAATGGCCTTGGCGAGCGTTGCGGCAACGCCAACCTGATCACCCTGATCCCGACATTGGTGCTAAAGACTGACTATGAAACCAGCCTCTCCGAGGCCAGCTTGCCAAAGCTGATGGGGCTGTCACGGTTTCTTGATGACCGGTTGAACCGTACGCCTGATGCGCACGCGCCTTATGTCGGGGCGGCGGCATTTGCCCATAAGGGCGGTCTGCACGCGTCAGCAGCGCAAAAGGATCCGCGTACCTATGAGCATGTGCCGCCGGAAAAAGTCGGTAATGAGAGGCATTATCTTGTGTCCGATCAGGCTGGTCGTTCAAATATGCTGGCGCGGTTTGCCCAGTTCAATATTGAAATTGACCCCAAGGATGAACGGCTGGATTCGCTGATTAGCGTGGTGAAAGCCAAGGAGTTTGAGGGCTGGTCGTTTGATTCTGCCGAAGCCAGCTTTGAGTTGTTGGCGCGCCAGATGCTGGGCGAGGTTCCGGAATATTTCCGCATTGGCCGGTTTCGCGTGATGGATGAACGCAGGTTCAATGCGCGCGGTGAATTGGTCGTTGAGTCCGAGGCGACAACAACAATTTTTGTTGGTGATGAATGTTTCCATGAGGCCGCCGTTGGTAATGGCCCGGTGAATGCAGTTGATACAGCGATGCGCAAAGCGCTGGTGGCAGCTTATCCATCCTTGGCCGATGTTGAGCTGGTCGATTATAAGGTGCGTATTCTCGATGCGGCCGAAGGCTCTGGAACGGGTGCGATTACCCGGGTGATGATCGAATTTTGCGTCCCTGATGGTACCGTGTGGCGCACTGTTGGATTGTCGACGAATATCATTGATGCGTCGGTTGCCGCGCTTGGCGATGGCATGATTTGGAAATTGCAGCATGATCAGATCGCTGGCCCAAAGCCAAAAATAAAATGATGACGTTACCACTGGCGCCAATCGTCATTTTGGCGCGTCCTCAAATGGGCGAAAATATCGGCGCTGCGGCGCGTGCCATGATGAATTGTGGCTTCTCTGAGCTGCGGCTTGTTGCGCCGCGTGATGGCTGGCCGAATCCGGCGGCGTTACCGATGGCCGCAGGTGGTAGCCAGATTATTGAAAATGCGCGTGTTTTTGACAGTCTGGCCGCGGCGGCGCATGACGTGTCTTTGATGCTGGCAGCAAGCGCGAGGCGGCGTGACCTTCCGATTAAAAGTGCTGATCCACGCGCTGCGGCGGCGATGATGCTGGCGCATGAACGGAATAACACCACACATCTTGATCAATCACCAACCGGCCGGACGGCCATGCTATTTGGGCCAGAGGCATCTGGGCTGGACAATGATGAGGTGGTTCTGGCGGATGTTCTGGTGACAGCGCCGCTAAACCCGTCATATCCGTCGCTTAATCTTGCGCAGGCAGTTTTGCTAATGGCCTGGGAATGGCGGATGGCAGCGCATCTAGAGGCGATGGCGGGAGCCGAAAATACGGTCGGGCAAGCCGGACATATGCCGCGCCCCGCTCAGGAATTACCCGACGCGCGGCAGGCATCGGTTAAAGAGCGCGATTTTTTCTTTCAGCGGCTTGAAAATGCGCTGGATGATGGCGGGTTCTTTACCGCCCCTGATATGAGCAATGTGGTAAAGCGGAACCTGCGGGCTTTATTTACCCGTGCCGGCCTTTCGGCGCAGGAAATCAGCACGCTTCATGGGGTGATTCAAGCGTTGACGCGAAAGCGGCGATAACCACAGCGAAATTCGTTGACAAACCGCGGAAAACCCCATATTTTGCCGCGAATTCTCGGGAACGTGGATTTCACCAGCGGGGTGTGATGCCGGTCAAGATAGCAAATAATTGCGCTATTGCGGCCCTACCGGGACAACAAAGGAATAAAAGGAGCCAAAAATGGCAAAATCCGATCATAAGCGGCATTCCGCGAAACATAAAATTGACCGGCGTCTTGGTGTAAACCTATGGGGTCGTCCAAAATCTCCTGTAAATTCACGCGAATATGGCCCGGGCCAGCATGGTCAACGCCGCAAAAAGCCAACTGACTTTGGTGTTCAGTTGATGGCCAAGCAAAAGCTTAAAGGGTATTACGGCAATATCGGTGAAAAGCAGTTCAAAAAATATTATGCCGAGGCTGTGCGCCGCCGCGGTGATACAGGCCAGAACCTGATCGGTATTCTTGAATGCCGTCTCGACGCTGTTCTGTATCGCTCGAAAATGGTTCCAACCGTTTTTGCCGCGCGCCAAACCATCAACCACGGCCATGTTTTGGTAAATGGCAAGCGTTGTAACATTGCGTCAGTCATGTTGAAGCCGGGCGATGTGATCAGCCTGAAAGACAAGGCAAAGAACATCCCAGCGGTTCTTGATGCGATTGCGTCAGTCGAGCGTGATGTTCCTGAATATGTCGATGCTGACCATGGAAAATTCTTGGCAACTTTCGTGCGGGTGCCAGCGCTGGATGAGGTGCCATACCCAGTTCAGATTGAACCAAATCTGGTAGTCGAATATTACTCACGTTAATCACTGAGGGCGGCAAACAGCCGTTCGAGCCAGATCAAATTCAAAAAGGCGGTACGCAAGGTGCCGCTTTTTTTTGTGCCCCCCTTTTTGATGCCGTCCTTTTTGATGCCAAATTCGGCAACCGCTTATCACCCCTATTAAAATCTATTTAAGTGCGTTTATCATAACCCAATATTCACGAGTGGTATGGAGGTCTTGATGAGTGATGGCGGTGGCAATGCAGATAGCGACTGGCCGGAACGCTATTTTGCGGTGATTTTTACGAGTCAGCGCAGCCTCAGTGGCGATGATATCTATGAAATTGCGGCCAACATGATGGTGACTTTGGCGCAGCAACAGCCGGGGTTTCTTGGGGTTGAGTCGGTTCGTGCCGATGACGGGATCGGGATTACCGTATCTTATTGGACGGATCGCAATGCGATTAGCCAATGGCGCCATAATGCCGAACATATGGCAACCCAAGCGATGGGGCGTCAGGAATTTTATGATTGGTACCGGATACGCATTGCCGAGGTCGTTTCCGAACGGGCGTTTTTGTCCGATAATATTGTTCAAGGCCAGCCCGCCAGCGATTAGGCAGCGATGCCTAAATCTGCCAGCGGAGTGGATATTTGGTTCGGCACTTAGCTTGGGCGGGCGTCAATGCCATGTGTCTGGAACATTTCGATCAGTTCGCCAGTTTCATACATCTCACGAATGATGTCGCAGCCGCCAACAAACTCACCTTTTACATAAAGCTGGGGAATCGTTGGCCAGTCTGAATAGGCCTTGATACCTTCGCGAATATTATCATCTTCAAGGACGTTGATACCGCGAAATTTCACGCCAAGATGTGACAGCACACCAACAACAGCGGCAGAAAATCCGCATTGTGGAAAAACCGGAGTGCCTTTCATGAAAAGCACGACCTGCTCGCTGGCAATTTCATTATCAATGCGGGTCTTGAGTGCATCATCCAACATAATTCTGCTCCTAAAACTGGGTGTTATTCCCTGTTGGCCTTCGGGGGTTATTCTTGTGGTGCCGATGTTTGCAGGGCCAGTGCGTGTAGCTCGCCGCCCATGCGCCCACCAAGTGCCTTATAAACCATTTGGTGCTGCTGAACGCGGTTTTTGCCAGCAAAGGCAGCCGAGATCACATTACAGGCGTAATGGTCGCCATCACCGCGTAAATCTTCAATAGTTATGGTGGCATCAGGGAAGGCGGCACTGATCAAAGCTTCTATTTCGCTTGCTGCCATTGCCATAATCGCTGCTCCTTATTTCCGCCATTTGGCTTATCGCCGTTTGGTTACTTATATTCTGGCTGTTGCCTAATTCTGCCTAGCCCGCCATCAATGCAGGGATAGTCGCTTCAAAGACAACACCCAACTCACTAACTGATATGGCATCGCTGGCACCGAATTTCAATTCACCGCTAGCCGAAACCTTACCAATCTTTGTGATTTCAACGCCAGCATCTTTTGCGGCTGCAATTAATGCTGAATGATTGGCCGTGGTCACGACAAACCGCGCCTGATCTTCACCAAAGGCCCAACCATGCAGCTGGCCTGCCTGCGGCACCGTGATATCAGCCCCAAAACCGGACCGGATTGCCATTTCGGCAATGGCAACGGCAAGGCCGCCATCACTGATGTCATGCGCCGCGCTGATGCTGCCGCCCAAAATCTGTTCACGGACAAAGCTGCCATTTTTTAACTCAGCATCTAGATTAACCGGCGGCGGTGCGTAAATCGCTTGGTCGCCGTGCAGTTGCTGATAAACCGAGGCACCGAGCCAGCCGTCATTCACAATGTCGCTTTGACCAACAACGAAAATATCCTCACCATCGGCAACAAACCTGTTACCGGCTGCATGGTCAACATCTTCGATCACACCAACCATGCCAATCACCGGACAGGGCTGAATTGCCTTGCCATCGGTTTCGTTATAAAGCGACACATTGCCCGAAACCACAGGGGTATCCAGATGGCGCGCAGCTTCACCCATGCCAAGCACCGACTCGACAAGCTGGGTCATGATTTCCGGCTTTTCAGGATTGCCAAAGTTCAGATTATTAGTGATCGCAAGCGGGGTTACACCAATCGCTGAAAGGTTACGATAGGCTTCGGCTACCGCCTGTGCGCCGCCGGTTTTCGGATCAGCTTCAACATAGCGTGGGGTACAGTCGGTACTCATTGCAAGGCCGCGCTTGCTGCCATGCACCCTGATTAAAGCCGCATCGCCGCCCGGGCCCGCAACTGTATCGGCCATCACCTGACTGTCATACTGCTCATAGATCCAGCGGCGACTTGCAAGATTAACATCGCCAAGCAGTGATTTCAGCACCGTGGAAATTGGCGCATCACTGGCAATATCTGCGCTCGACAGCTGCACGCGCACCGGGGCATCGCCATGGGGGCGATCATATTCAGGCGCGTCATCAACCAGCGGGCCAATCGGAATATCACAAGCAGTACCGCCATCTTTTAAAAGGATCAGGCGGCCCGTTTCGGTAACCCGCCCAATCGGCATGAAATCGAGATCCCATTTTTTGAAAATCGCCCGTGCCGTCTCGGTGGCATCAGGCTTTAGCACCATCAGCATCCGTTCTTGCGATTCTGACAGCATCAGCTCATAAGCCGACATGTTTTCTTCGCGTGCGGGCACAAGATCAAGATCAATCTCCATGCCAAGGCCGCCCTTTGACGCCATCTCAACCGATGATGATGTCAGACCAGCAGCGCCCATATCTTGAATGGATAATACCGAGTCCGATGCCATCAGCTCAAGACAGGCCTCCATCAGCAATTTGCCGGTGAACGGATCACCAACTTGAACGGTCGGGCGCTTGCTTTCGGTTTCGTCAGAAAATTCGGCTGATGCCATTGTCGCGCCATGA
The DNA here is from genome assembly GCA_016778895.1 of Candidatus Puniceispirillum sp. Taxonomy (GTDB): domain Bacteria; phylum Pseudomonadota; class Alphaproteobacteria; order Puniceispirillales; family Puniceispirillaceae; genus UBA3439. The sequence continues at coordinate 15,047 of JADHOR010000017.1, read as the reverse complement.
ATGCCATCACGGCCAGTCTTGGCGCCAACATAAATCACCGGATTGCCCGGGCCGGTCGCTGCCGAACGGAAAATACGGTCGCTATTGGCGAGGCCAACCGCCATCGCATTGACCAGAATATTACCATTATAGGATTTGTCGAAATTGACCTCGCCGCCAACAGTGGGAATGCCAATGCAATTGCCATAGCCGCCGATGCCAGACACAACACCGCCAACAAGATGTCGGGTCTTCTCGTGGCTGGCCTCGCCAAAACGTAACGCATTCAGCAATGCAACCGGACGTGCGCCCATCGTGAACACATCGCGTAAAATCCCGCCAACGCCCGTTGCCGCACCCTGATAAGGCTCGATAAAGGATGGGTGATTATGGCTTTCAATTTTGAAAATAGCGGCCAGCCCGTCACCGATATCAACCGCCCCCGCATTCTCGCCCGGCCCCTCGATCACTTGCGGGCCGTCAATCGGCAGGGTCTTTAACCATTTCTTCGACGATTTATACGAGCAATGTTCAGACCACATGGCCGAGAATATTCCAAGCTCACAAAGATTTGGCGTCCGGCCAAGGCGCTGATTAATCAACGCCCACTCATCACGCGAAAGCCCCATTGCGGCGGCATTTTCAAAAGTCATTACATCGGATGCTGCGTTCATGATACCAGCGCCTCAAGTGATTTTAACAGGAATGTGGCGCCGTCAGTGCCGCCATGCAATTTTGACATGGCGCGTTCGGGGTGTGGCATCATGCCAAGAACGCGGCCATTGTTTGATAGAACGCCGGCGATATCGCGCGACGCACCATTCGGGTTTGCCGGACCAACCGCGTCGCTGTTTACATAGCGGAACGCAACCTGACCATTGCCCTCAAGCCGGTCAAGCTCGTCATCATCAGCAAAATAATTGCCCTCATTATGCGCCACAGGGATGGTCAAATCCTCGCCCATGGTAAGGCCAGCGGTAAAGGGGGACGACAGCGTTTCACATAGCTGCAACCGTACATTGCGGCAGGTAAACTTTAATCCCGCATTGCGAATTAGAACCCCGGGAACCATGCCGGTTTCGGTTAGGACCTGAAAGCCGTTGCAAATCCCCATCACAGCCCCGCCGCGCGCCGCATGGTCAAGCACCGCATTCATAATGGGCGAGCGCCCAGCAAGCGCACCGCAGCGCAAATAATCGCCAAAAGAAAAGCCGCCGGGGATAATCACCAGATCGGCCGGATCCAGCGAGGCTTCTTTGTGCCAGACAAGGGCAGGGCGGCGAGAGGTCAAATGTTCAATGGCAACCATCATATCCCGATCGCAATTCGATCCCGGGAAAACGATGATGGCAACGCGCAAGGCTGAGAGGGTCATGGTCTGTTTCGCATTATTGTTTAGGGGTGACGATTGACGCGATTGGCGTCTATTCTTCGTCGGGAATATCGATTGAATAATCCTCAATCACTGTGTTCGATAGTAATGTCTCGCACATACGGGCAACACGCTGGCGAAGCCGCGCCGGATCAGTCTCGTCAATCTCCAGCAAAATCTGTTTGCCAACCCGCACGTCACTCACCTCGTTAAAGCCAAGATCATTAAGCGAATGCGAGATTGCCCGTCCTTGCGGATCAAGAACGCCCTCTTTTAGTGATATATTTACAATGGCTTGCATCTTTATGCCCTTTATTGTTGTGTCGTCTGGATGGTGCTATCACCATTTAATTAATCGATTTGTGGCACCTTCACACCGAGGCGCCGCGCAATTTCCTGATAGGCTTCGACCAGCCCGCCAAGATCACGGCGAAACCTGTCCTTATCCATTTTTTCGTTGGTCTCTGCATCCCAGAGGCGACAATTATCGGGGCTGATTTCATCAGCAAGCATGATCTCAATACCATCATCGGTCTCGTAGCGACCAAATTCTAGCTTGAAATCAATCAGCCGAACGCCGATGCCGAGGAATAATCCGGTTAGAAAATCATTAATTCGCAATGTGTCTTCGACGATGATTTCCAACTCTTCCGGCGTTGCCCAGCCAAAGGTAAAGATATGTTCGGGCGCGATAATTGGGTCACCCAGCTTGTCATCCTTCAAACAGAACTCAACAAGCGTGTTATTCAGCATTGAGCCTTCTTCAAGCCCAAGCCGCGGGCAGATTGAACCGGCTGCTACATTTCGTACAACCACCTCAACTGGAATGATTTCCAGTTTGCGGATAAGCTGTTCACGGTCGCTAATCCGGCTGATGAAATGGTTAGGAATACCCAGTTCAGCAACCGCCAGCATAATATGCTCGCTGATATAGTTATTCAGTATCCCCTTGCCGGTGATGACGTCTTTCTTCTGTGCATTAAATGCGGTGGCATCATCTTTAAAACGCTGGATTAAGGTGCGAGCCTCCGGCCCGTCAAAAATAACCTTGGCCTTGCCTTCATAAAGCGGTTTTTTACTTGTCATGGTTTAAAATCCCAGTGGTGGCCGGTTTACGGCCAGATTTTGAAAACTAGCCGAATACCCGTTCAAAGATCGTATCAACATGGCGGAAATGCTGGTCAAGGTCGAAAAGCGCATCTAGCTCGCTACTGCTCAAATTCGCTGCAACATCCGTGTCGGCTTTCAATTTATCGAGATAGCTGCCCCCTTCTGCCCAGATTTTCATCGCATTGCGCTGAACATATACATAGGCATCTTCACGGCTGACCCCTTTTTGGGTCAGTGCCAGCAAAACCTGCTGCGAGTGCACAAGACCGCCCAGTTTATCAAGATTGGCCTGCATTGCCTCAGGATAGATCAACAGATTCTCGATAACGCCGGCAAGACGGTGCAGGGCAAAATCAAGCCCGATTGTGGCATCGGGGCCAAACACCCGCTCCACTGATGAATGCGAGATATCGCGCTCATGCCACAGCGCGACATTTTCCAAAGCTGGCACCACGGCGGCGCGAACAATGCGGGCAATGCCGGTCAAATTCTCGGTTAAAACCGGGTTACGCTTGTGCGGCATGGCAGATGAGCCCTTTTGCCCAGCCGAGAAAAACTCCTCGGCTTCACGCACTTCAGTGCGCTGCAAATGCCGAATTTCTGTTGCCAGCCGTTCAACCGAGCTTGCCACCACACCCAAGGTCGCAAAAAACATCGCATGACGATCGCGCGGGATTACTTGCGTTGAGACCGGCTCAATCGTCAGCCCCATTTTTTCGGCAACATGTGCCTCTACCGCCGGATCGATATGTGCAAAAGTTCCGACCGCACCGGATATCGCGCAGGTGGCAATTTCCTGCCGCGCGGCCACCATACGGTCACGGCAACGCTTAAATTCGGCATAAAAGCCAGCCAGCTTTAGACCAAAGGTTACCGGTTCGGCATGAATGCCGTGACTGCGGCCAATGGTTGGTGTGCGTTTATGCTCAAAGGCGCGTGTTTTCAGCCCGGCAAGCAAACGGTCAATGCCACCGATTAACAGGTCGGCGGCGCGCGCCATCTGTACCGATAATGTGGTGTCGAGAACATCCGATGAGGTCATGCCCTGATGCACAAAGCGGGCATCTTCGCCGATATATTCTGCCAGATTGGTCAGAAATGCGATCACATCATGTTTGGTTTCGCGCTCAATCTCGTTGATTCGATCAATGTCAAAAGCGCCTTTTTCCCAGACGACAGCCGCAGCCGATGCGGGAATTACGCCCAAATTTGCCTGCGCGTCACAGGCATGTGCTTCGATTTCAAACCAAATCTGGAATTTGCTTTCCTCAGACCAGATTGCGCTCATTTCTGGCCGGGAATATCGCGGGATCATACTTCTAATACCTTTTGCGTTAAATGGAACTTGGGTATAGCATTGGGGTGGGTAAAAAGCCAGCGCATAACTAGACATTGTGGCTATTTTGGTAAGGGGTATCTATATGCTGATTCGCCGTTTTGTTGTTGCTGCATTGATGCGCGCCGCGCGCAATCCAGACGTGCAAAAAAAGGCCGGCGAAATGGCAGGAAAAGCCCTTGATGCGGCCCGTCCATCGTTATTGCGCGCCAGCCGCAAAGCCGGCGAGCTTACCCGCAAGGCCGCTGCCAAGCTGCGTGACGACGCCGAGCGATAACGCCAGTTCTTTATATCTTTGGTGCATTTCTGGCGCATATTGGTGCATCTGTGGAAAATTCCTAGAGATGGCCGAGGCTTTTCAGGCTAACACAATTTGTACCGGCAACGATCAAATGATCATGCAATGTAATCCCAATCACCGCCAACGCCTTGTCGATATCCTTTGTTACCGAGATGTCGGCGCGTGACGGTGAGGTTTCGCCGCCCGGATGATTGTGAACAATGATCACAGCATGGGCAAAGTGCTGAAGGGCAAGATTGACAATTTCGCGCGGGTAAACCGACGTCTGGTTCACCGTGCCGCGTGAAATGGTTTCATCGGCAATCAGCCGGTTCTGGCTATCAAGCAGTAACAGCATCACATATTCGATCGGCTAATGCGCCAATTTATTGATACAGTAATCCTGCACATCCATCCAATGCGTTAAAACCGGTTTCCCTTTGATCCGTGAGTGGCTGATGTGAAGGCCGGTTGTCTCGGCAACCTTAAGCGCGGCAATTGCCGCATCGCCCATATCCTTTACTGCCCGCAACTCGGTCGGCTTCGCCCTAAGTACCGCTGGCAGGCTTTTGAATATCTTGACGAGCCGCTTTGCCAAAGGCTTGGTGTCGCCGCGTGGAGCGCCCACATAAAGCAGCATTTCTAGAATTTCCAAATCGGTCAGGGTAGTGCCGCCCTTTTCCAAAAGCTTTTGCCGCATACGGGCACGGTGCCCCTTAGTATCATGTGATGCTAGCGCGGCTGGCTTGGGCGGGTCTGAAGGTTTGGACATAGCCAAACATATAACCCATTAGGGTTAAAATTGGGTTAATTGCCCGTTAAAGGGGGGTGCAGCTTGCCGATTTTCTTAACTAGCATAGGGTGGCAAAGTCAGCCCAGCAGGTGATCTTGTGAATATTTCGGCGTCGCCTTCGGTAATGCCGATCGAATGTTCAAACTGTGCCGACAGGCTTTTGTCTCGTGTAACCGCTGTCCACCCATCATTTAGAATTTTGGTCTCGGCGCGGCCAGCATTGATCATCGGTTCGATGGTAAAGATCATCCCCGGTTCAAGCACCATGCCGCTGCCAGCCTCGCCATAATGCAACACGGTCGGGGCTGAGTGAAACACCTGTCCAAGGCCATGTCCGGTAAAGTCACGAACCACCGAATAGCGGCATGATTCGGCGTAGGATTGAATGGCATGACCAATATCGCCAAGCGTGTTTCCGGCTTTGGCCACGGCAATGCCGCGCATCAGGCATTCATAAGTTACCTCGGTAAGGCGTTGGGCTTTGATTGATGGCTCGCCAACATAAAACATGCGTGAGGTATCGCCGTACCAGCTGTCCAATATCACGGTGATGTCGATGTTCAGAATATCGCCGTCACGCAATGTTTTTGGCCCGGGAATTCCGTGGCAAACAACATGATTAAGCGAGATGCAGGTCGATTTCGGAAAGCCCTTGTAATTCAGCGGGGCAGGCAAGGCACCATGTGCCAGAATATAATCATGGCAGAGCTTGTCCAGATGTTCGGTGCTAGCGCCGGCGATCACGTGCGGGGTAATCATGTCCAATACCTCGGCGGCAAGGCGGCCTGCTTTATACATGCCAGCAAAGCCTTCGGCACCATGTCGGATCACTGTATCGCTTCGCATTTTACCCCTATGAAAACCCCTACGGGTGGTCGTCTTCGTCGTGCGGACAGGCGCCAACGTTATTTTCCACTAGTGTGATGCCGCTGGAATAGCATATTTTGTCTGGCGCGAAACCTATAAACTGCAATAAACGCCGCATGAGCGGTCTTGGCCGCATCAAGTTATTTGACACATCGCGCATATTTGACCAAAGTCCCATCTTTGATTTTTGTCGCTAAATTCAAGGTTTCCGATCATGACATCTTCGCCGAATCCTACCGCCGCCATAATTGTTATTGGCGATGAAATCCTGTCGGGTCGCACCAAGGATAAAAATATTGGCTGGCTGGCTGAACAGCTTGGCGCGCTGGGTATCCAGCTAGGCGAGGCACGGGTGATTGCCGATAAAAAGCAAATGATCATCGACACTGTGCAAACATTGTCAAAAACTTATGATCTGGTGTTTACCAGCGGCGGTATTGGACCGACGCATGATGATATCACAACTGATGCGGTGGCTGTCGCCTTTGACGTGCCAGTTATTCGTCATCCCGAGGCTGAACGCCGGCTCATCCTGCATTATGCCAATACTGACCTTGAATTTAATGCAGCGCGCCAGAAAATGGCGGATATTCCAGATACTGCTGCATTGATTGATAATCCGCTATCGGCTGCACCTGGCTATATCATCGGTAATGTTCACGTCCTTCCCGGCGTGCCAACGATCTTGCAAGCCATGTTTGAAGGGCTGAAATCGCGCTTGCCGGGCGGTGTTGTGATGACGCGGATTACGGTTCAATGCGCGACCGGCGAGGGTAATATCGCCACGATATTGTTGGACGTTGAGACAGGCTATAAAGGGGTAAGTGTTGGTAGCTACCCATGGATGAAGCCGGGCAACTTTGGTACCGCAGTTGTTGTCAGCGGGCTCGATGTCGCGGTTACAACAGCTGCGGCAAAGGCGGTTGAGGCAGGCGTTCGGGCGTTTGGCGCCGAGGCAAATATTGTCAATGCCGATGGCACGTTGCAAGGCTGAACCGAGGTGCTTAACCCCCAGAGAGCTCTAACCCCATGGCCCCTTTTGCCGTCTTGGCTTTGAGGACGGAATTGACGTGCGTGCTGTCTGACCGGCATTGCGCTGGAATCTCTTGCGAGCCTCTCGCTTCATCTCGTCAAAACTAATTGGCTGACCTGACCATGTTTTTGGCGGCTTGCCGCGATCAAACAGGGATATGTGACTCTTTTTGAAAAGTGGAACCAGTACAAGACCAGCGATAAAACCCCCAATATGTGCCAAATATGCAACCCCGCCGCCATCACCGCTAAAGGCCTGCGGCGCCGCGGCAAATTGCAGGCCGATCCACCCACCAAGCACCAGCCATGCTGGCAGATTTATAAAGCGGAAAAATACGATGATAATCAACAGACAGCGTACCGCTGCCTTTGGGTGTAGAACCAGATAGGCGCCAAGCACGCCGGCAATCGCACCTGATGCGCCAACCATTGGAATGGGTGAGGACGGGTCGATCAGGCCTTGTGACAAGGCAGCGGTCAAGCCGCATAGACAATAAAAGACGATGAAGCGCCCGCGGCCCATCGCATCTTCAACATTATCGCCGAAAATCCATAAATACAGCATATTACCGCCAAGGTGCAGCCAGCCGCCATGTAAAAACATCGAGGTGAATATTGTCGCCCAGCCCGGAACAATAATTATCTCGGCCGGAAGTGTGTCGCCCTTTAAAACGATTGTGGGGACAAAGCCCAGCTGATAGACCGCCAGCCGTGCGGCCACCTCGTCAAGCGACTGCTGCCACAAAAAAACGGCAACACAGACAGCGATGAACAGCCACACGATAATGGGTCGTCGGCCAGTGGCATTTTCATCAAAAAGTGGCAGGAAAAACATTAAATATATGTGTCCGTGGGTGATGATTGCCAGCAATCTACCGCGCCCTAAGCGGATCGGCAAATAACTTTGAAGAAAAGGTTTAAAAAGCATTATTGTTTGTCAAAACAGGTCTTGATGTCACAATTTTGCGAGAAAATAGGTGAAATCTGACAGCAGCGTAAGGTGAGGATCAAATGAATACTCAGTCAAACTGTTGCAGCGAGGTTTCGCACGGACAGCCGATGATCAGGCGAACGATTTTGCGGTCGCTGGCGGCGCGCGCTAATATCCGTGCGATGCTAGATCAGGCAGTGTGTGGTGCACTGCCAAACGAGGGTGCAAGACGTGCCGTTGGAATTGATAATTTCTTGCGCCAAGGTTGAAAATTGCGTATTGCAATGGCGCCGCATCAGCCTTTGCCGCTGATCAGCCTTGGAGGTTTTCTTATTGCCCCTGATCTTTTAGTCAAGGGTGCCAATATCACCACTGCGCGGCTCGAGTAGGTCGTGTGGTAAATCCAGTTTGGGTTGCGCCAATACGCGATATAAGTCGGCGAGAGGTAAAGCTGCGGGGGTGATCTCGCCAAAGCGACTAGGTTCTGTGTTAGGGAGGTTTTGGGTGTCGAGCGAGTTGATTGATTTTGGCGAATATATCGCCAGCTATCCAGATTTTCCAAAGCCCGGAATCCTGTTTCGTGATATCAGCCCGCTACTAGCATCGGCTGCGGGCATGCGACACGCTATCGACCAGTTTGCCGCACAGTTATCGGCGTTTGATATCGATCTTATTGCGGGCATTGAATCCCGCGGGTTTTTATTTTCAACATTATTGGCATCGCGGCTGAACATTGGCTCGATGATGATGCGCAAACCGGGAAAATTACCAGGCAAGCTGGTACGTGCCAGTTATGATTTGGAATATGGCACGGCCGAATTAATTATCCAGCAGGATGCGCCAGTAATGGGGCGTAGGGTATTGTTAATTGATGATTTGCTTGCCACTGGAGGAACCATGATTGCGGCGAAATCATTACTTGAAACCTGCGGCGCGATTGTGCCGGCCTGCGCGGTTGTGATTGAGCTGGCTGCACTTGGTGGACGGGCGGGTTTGGATGCCTCTTTAATCGCGCTAAAGACCTATGATGACTAGATTTAATCCGCAAACAACGCTGCTTGTGGTGGCGCTGGAAAATGAACTACCGCGGGCAATGGCGGCAGGGTGGGACATCGTTTATACCGGCGTTGGCAAAATAAATGCCAGCGTGACATTGTGCGATGCAATTGCGAAATATCAACCGCGACAGGTAGTAAATTACGGCAGTGCCGGCGCGCTCCGCCCCGACCTCAGCGGGCTGCATGTCGTAACCCGTTTCCTGCAGCGTGATATGGATGTGCGGGCGTTGGGGTTTGCGCTTGGCCAAACGCCATTTGAAAAGGATATCGAGATCACCACCGACGGAGAGGGATTAAGCTGTAGCACTGGCGATCAATTTGTCAGCGCGCCGCCCGAAATTGTCACCGACCTTGTTGATATGGAAGCCTATGCGCTTGCCAAGATTTGTCGGCAAAAAGCCATTGATTTTCATTGCTTCAAGTTTATTTCGGATAATGCTGATGGTGACGCTCCTAAGGACTGGAGCCAGCAAGTAGCCATTGGTGCTAGGCTTTTTTCAGCTGAAATCCTCAATAAATAACCTACCAAAAACCCTCAATAATTAGTCAGCAACCGGTCTTGATTATTCGCCCACCGGTTGCACTGGTTGATCGTCGATTGACGCGACTGTAGGTTTTTGGAAGGCTTAACAAAACGTTATTGTTACTGGTTATAAATCTTCCATGGGTGAATTAGTGGCAGAGTAAAAAGACCCTTGATCGTTTGAGGTAATAAGCCATTCACATGGTTGCCAGCCAGGTTAATCTTGGGATGCGGCTTTAATGTTCGAAAATGCTGAAATTGTGCCATTGACTGGTGCTATCTTGTCGCTAGCATAAATACGAAGACCGCAAATACAGGAAATGGCCAGCTTTGTATTATTTGGATCTAACTGGATTGAGCAGCCTCGTGAATGCTGACCCGGCACTGGTACACAGGGGGCGCTGGGTAGATTTAACTTTTACAATTGGAGTTGGAGAAGTTGATTATTTGATCACCATTAAACAGGGAAAAATAATCAAAATCTCCCAGCGGAAACTGCAAACCACAACGGGTAGTTTCTCCATTCGCGCTGAAGCGTCCAGCTGGCGCAAACATTGGCAGAAAATTCCTCAAAGAGATTACCACGATATATTTGCGATGCTGGCAAAAGGTCTCGTCAAAATCGATGGTGACTTGTTGCCACTTATGCAAAACCTTCAATATTTTAAGGACCTAATATCAAAGAATAGGGAAAGTTAAGTCAGCGGATGGATATCGAGTTTGAACCCATCAAAGGTAGGTATTTTACATTAGAGGTGGCGGGCACGTCGTATAGAATTTACATGGAAGAAAGTGGTGCCGGCATCCCTCTTCTATGCCTGCACACAGCCGGTTCCGACGCCCGCCAGTTTCGCCACATTCTCTGTGACAAGGACATTACGAGCCAGTTTAGGGTAATTGCCTTTGATATGCCGTGGCATGGTAAATCGAACCCACCAGAAAATTTCCAAACGACTGAATATAAACTTACCGTCGATGGATATAAGAGCGTAGTGAACTCCGTCATTGCCGCGCTAGGCCTTAATAAGCCGGTAGTAATGGGATGTTCGATGGGGGGACGCATCGTTTGCCATCTAGCCCTTGACAACCCGTTGCAATATCGCGCCATGATCGCGCTGGAAGGTGCTGATAATTTATCGCCATATTATGATTTGGACTGGCTACACCGACCGGATGTGCATGGTGGCGAAATTCAGGCGGCGTTCGTCTCGTCTCAGGTTGCACCTCAAAGCCCAAGCCATTTTCGCCATGAAACACTGTGGCACTACATGCAAGGTGGGCCGGGTATTTTCAAGGGTGATCTGCATTTCTATTGGCTCGACGGTAACTTTGACAAAGTCTCAGGTAATATTGATACCAGCTTATGCCCCATCTATTTGATGTCAGGCGAATATGATTGTTCTTGCACACCTGAACGCATGTTCGCCACAGCCCAGAGAATCAGGGGATCAAAATCCATTTTGATGGAGGGTATGGGGCATTTCCCAATGAGTGAAAACCCAACCCTGTTCAAACAATATCTAATGCCAGTTCTTAAAGATATCGTCGATGGGTAATGCCAGCTCGTTCTTATTCTGGATTTATAAAAAAATGTTAATCGCCTATTGCCCATCTGGGATCAACAATTTGTGATTCAGGTCTAAAGTTGACCCAAAGAGCTCCACACAATCTCTAAAGCGCCCCCATTAGTGTAACTAACCTCGCTAAACAAAACATCACAATATCAACACAGCTACCCACCCTTACGGCAATACAAAAGAATCCTTGAAGATCAATTTGTAAGCTCTGGTTTAGCTTTAAAGATGGTGCGGGCGGGGAGTAGGTCTGCACTACTTTGATGCACCATTACCAATGGAACTGCCTGTGTTCGTGCAGTTCCATTGGTAATGGTGCCTAAATGTGGAGTTCACTCGGAGGTCTACGCAAAAAAAATGACTGCTCACTTCTTAAATATGAAAGCCAATCAGCGAAAACTACTTTTGCAGTTCATTACAGACCAGTTTTTTGTTGTCTGGCGTATTTATTGTAATTGACGGCACATCCGATTTTGCAGGCCGACATGGTATTTCTACCCATCTGTAGCCTTCAGCGAGCTGTTTATTAACTGTTTCAATATATGCTGCATTGCAACCACCAAGCGTCATGGCAAACAATGTCAGAAAAATTTTGGTCATGAATTATATCCTCCAATAGAGTATTGATCTTAGGTGGGCAGCTTGGCTTTTATTTGTTCTGAATGTGGCAAGCAAAAGATTATTCAAAGACTTTGCTTATGAAAAAGGGCTCCTTTTGGGAGCCCTTTTCAAATATATGTTTTTGATTTTTTTGAACTTCGTTAAGAATCGACGTGGTGTGATGAAACAGAAAATAACAGCATCTGTGGTTGCCAAGCTTCTATGTTCGGCTGAAAAAGAGCAGGCCTGGGTTCGGGATACAGAGGTGTCTGGTTTTTCAGTGTGAATCACCAAAAAGCGCATCAAGTCCTTTGTTTTTGGGAAGCGGCCAAAGGCTGGCTGCACTGAGCCAATGTTATAGCGATGGCGGATACCCCGATTTGAGTTCACTAAGAGCAGTGGTGTGTTCTGGTCCAAGACCACAGCATCCACCAAATATGGAGCATCCATTTTTCTGCCAGCCTCTAGCGTATTCCAGCAGCACCTGCGGTTCAATTATGTCTTCGAATTGCCAATTCGGCGCCACAAAATATCCACTGTCAGGGTAAGCCATCAACATACCTGAAAAATGACTCTTTATTGCAATTAATGCGGCCTCAATTGCGTCAACTGAAGTGTGCATTATACCGATTGCATCGAAATCATAATGGCAAGCTTTAATCACAATATCCTCAAACAAGACAGACGTATCGTGCCACGAGGTCAATGGAGCCGTCGGGGTTTCTCTTTTCGCTGACAACCCACACCAGATTGGTAAACTTGATTTGTTTGCACACCTAAAGAGGGGAGTCATTCGCGCTGGAATTGACATCATTTCAAGCAGAATTAGGTCAACCCCTTCGTTCTCAAAAATTGATATCATTTCGCTGTAACAATCTGATAGTTCTTCAGGTGAAATATCAGGTTGTTGCTTCGCACCCTCGACCCCATCAGTAAATGGAAGCGCGTGAGATATGGAGCCAGCAACAGACACAGTCGCTCTGGTTTTTTGCCTTGCTTCAATTGCAGCGGAAATATTTAAACGATTTATCTGTTGAACTTCATTATCAAGCCCTGCTGGCCCAAGCATAAGGCGAGAACTTGCATAGCTATTCACAGTGATGATGTCAGCTCCAGCCTCGATATAGGCAATGTGGGTCTCAACTAGTTTTTCATAATCATCTATAGCGACACACCCAGACCATTGCCCGTTGCGCATTTTGGCCCCTCTGCGCTCAAGCTCGGTTGATACACCGCTGTCTAGGATTATTGGTAACAGCTGTTCTCGCTTTTCAATCAACTCTGCATAGTAGTCTGTCATTGTTTTTCTCTATCTGATTTTTGAAGTGCTAGCTGCATTTCAGGATCTTAAAAGAGTGCCTTTGCGAGGCAGGTATCTCATTGAGGTGAGGGCGTTTGAGTCAACGACCGGGAACACTTACAACTTGCCACAAAATAAGGCCAGCGCAAAGGCTGGACGTATGGTGACGCCGTCACTGTTATAGTAGTGGGGTGCAACATATAGGCAATTCACCACTGCCACTTGCCAAACTTGTAAAAAAAGCGTGATGATTTTCTGGTTGATATTTTTTGGAAAGTTCTCTTTTAGATTAGGAGTTGTCTGATGTATCATTTGCTTCAATCAATTTTTTTATTCGGTATTGTCCTGGGGCCTCTGTCTTCAAGTTTAGCAGCCGACCTACCGATAGCTGACGTCCATATGCATGCTTATGAAAGGACTGCCTCAGAGGCTGATTGGTATGCGGGAAAAATGGACAGCCTTGGCGTGAAATGGGGTGGTGGTGTAGGCAGCTATTCCGATGAGATGATAGCAAAGCTAGGAAGCCGTTATATACCTGCGTTTGGCCAGTCGCAGTTTATGGCTGCGTTCAAGAACGGAGGTGAGGCGGCGCTGCAAGACCCAAATAATAAGTTTATAAAATTCATGCTCTCAAAGTCAGTGACCTTATTTGAGGCAGGAAAAATAACAGGTTTTGGAGAGATACATACAGACAATCATTCAAGCGGGCCGATGCCAATGCGGCGCCAGATACCTATAAACAGCCCAGTTATAATAGAAATCTATAAAATAGCAGACAAGTATAAGGGGTTTGTTCAACTGCATGTCGAATACTCTGAGAACTTGGCCAATGGCGTAATTGCCTTGAGCAGGCGCTTTCCTTCAACCAAAACCATCTTGGCACATTGCGTGCCGGGCAAAACTCCCAATGTTTTGCCTCAGCTTCACAAAATATTCTCGCAAACTGATAATGTGTTTTGCGAAACCTCTGGTGAGAATGGCCCAACTCACGCGGCAATGGTGCCTCGTAAAGCAAAAATATATGGCGAAGGCAATTACCGCATGTTTGGGAAATCCGGTGTCAAAGAGGGCTGGCGTAAACTGATTGAGCGGTTCCCAGATAGAGTTATGGTTGGCTCAGATACCTGTTGCGGGCTTAAACCCAAATATCCTGAACTGATTGAGGAAATTAAACGGGATTTTTTGCCTAACTTCAGTTCAGATATTGCTAAAAAGTTAGCTTATGAAAACGCCGTAAAGGTTTTCAATTTGCAATAATACCTGAGACCAGCGCAAAGGCTGGCCGTCAGTGACGCCCACACTGTTATAGGATTAGCTGCCCCGTCACTACGTTTAAGGTGGGCTTGCAACCGATGGGTTGCTAGCCACTGACGTTCAAATTGAAATTAGTGCAGTCTATCGAGCTGTAGGGTACCGGTCCAAAAATGCGTCTTGGTTTACTCGGATATTGCCATGTCCAATTTCGATTACGGCGTACATTGGAGGCTCAACAGAACACTTGGTGGACACAGCCTCAGCTACCAATGGAATCTGATGATTGATTCCAGGGCATGCCGAGCAAGTTATCCCTTGCCAGCTCAAAAAAACTGGTCGATGTACATGCCCGAAAAAAATGTGCCGGACATTCTTATAATTGGACACTAATCTTCCGAAGGCTTCAGCTTCATCAAGCTTGATGCGGTCCATGTAAGGGACACCAACTTCAAAAGGGGGATGATGCATAAAGAGATATACATCCTGATGGGTCTTGCTTAATTCATTTTCGAGCCAAGACATACGCTTTCCACAATATTGGCCCGCTGAGACAGGTTCGTCCTTCTTTGTGTCTAAGCAAAGAAACCGGTCCCCCGCCAATTCGAATGCATATTGCAGAAATCCATTTTCATCTTTTGGGTATGTTTGGAAAACATCAAAGAACACTGACCTAACGTCATGGTTTCCAATCATCAAATGGGTAGGAATGGGAAAGCCCGCCAAAGAGTCCTTTAACCACCGCAATGCTTCAGGTGAGGCAGAATCTGTGAGGTCTCCAGATATAATGCAGGCTTCTGCATCACTATGAAACGTCGATATATCCTTGAACGCAGTTTCCAGTCGTTCGAAAGGGTTGAGGCTCCAAAGGTTCTGCCCCGGTCGCGACAAATGTGGGTCAGTGATTTGGATAATCTTATACATCGGTTATTTTACTACTCAGTCAACGTTACTTTTATTGCTTTGTGTTCCGGTAGGTTGCCACAAAAAAAGGCCAGCGCAAAGGCTGGCCGAGGCATAGGAAGACAAATGCGCGGGGGT
>JADHOR010000005.1 GCA_016778895.1 Candidatus Puniceispirillum sp. | reverse complement strand
GCCATTTTACCGGTTGGTGGCAGCGGTTCATCGCGGAAAAATGATGGTAATTCATCATCGTCCTGATCAAAGCCTGCGGCCTTGTTGAACGCCGCCTCAAGCCGCAATGTCTCAAAGCCGATATTACGAATAAAGTCGGGCGTCACGCCAGCGTCAAACGAATCATTAATCGCATCGGCAATCAGCGTCAGATTATCGTCGGTGACCGACCGGCCGAACACACAAAGACCGAACGAGTCAGCGACCGCGCTGTTTATTTGCATGCGCAGGCTTTCGGCAACCAATTCCTCAATCGTTTTGTCATCACATTTGAACGATGGCGCGTTACCAACCGTATGATCGGCGCCCTGCGCGGTCAGCATCATTGAAATGCCGGTAACTTCGATGATCCGAGGATCATAGGCGCTGATAGCCTGCTGTTTGATAACTGGCACCCTTGCAACCTTAAGCGCCTTGCCAACCCGCGCCGTACCCGACGCATAACGCCGTCCAAGCTCATTGCCAACACGAATATCCTCAAGGCAGGACTGCATGAAAGCAACATCGCCAAACGCGCCTTCGCCAGCCTCCATCAAAACACCAATTGTTGCGCCAAGCTCAATACTGTCAACGCCAAGGTCATTTGCCGTTTCATTCAATCTGGCCACGTCATCCGGGTCATCAAGTCCGCAATTGGTACCAAGCAAACCAATCGTTTCATACTCCAGCGGCGAGACAAGTTCCCGCCCACTATCATCGACATAGACATTGCTGCATTTGATCAGGCAGCCGGGCATACAGGCGTGTGATGTCTCACCGCCGCGACCACCATTCAGCTCGCGGATAAAGTCACCGCCCATTCGCAGCGGCCCATCATCGGCACCGGTTAATTGCCCGGATGAGAAATTACGCACCGGTAGCGCGCCCAGATGGTTGGTAAGGTCGGCAACCATCGCCGTTCCAGTGGTTTTCAGGCTTTGTACCGCAACAGACTCGCCAAGCTTCTTGCCATAATCCTTGATCGCGCCCATCAATTTTTTACGATCATTCACCGGTGGCATACGGTCCTTGTCAATAACCACAGCCTTGATTTTTTTGGCACCCATTACCGCGCCAACACCGCCACGCGCGGCCAACCGTGACGGCCGGTTATCGGTATCGGAGAAGGCCACCCCAGCCATCAGCCCAAGATATTCACCAACCGGCCCACACAGCGCCAGCGACGTTTTTTCTCCATAAGCCTCATGCAGCTTTCGCGCACAATCGAAATTACCCAGCCCCATATAGGGCGTCGCATCATCAAAGCTAATCACGCCATCCTTTGTGATACGGATCACAACCCATGTATCACTGGCGCCTTGAAACGCAATGCCGGCAATCAGCAACTGCCCCATCGCAAAGCCAAATGTACCACCACTATTGGCCTCTTTGACGCCGCCAGTTAGCGGGCTTTTACAACCAACACTGAGCCGGTTTGCATTGGAAAAATTCGTTCCAGCAAACGGCCCGACCGAAAAAATCAGCAGGTTTTCCGGTGCCATTGGATCAACTGTGGCTATATTTTGATCGAGCAGCATCCGCGCGATCAGATATCGTCCGGACTCGGCAATCTCACGCCCAGACAAATCACGGCTGGCATTGGTTTTCTTACCAAGATCTATTGTGATAAACTTGCGCATTTTCATTCCTGTTCAACAATATCATGCCTCAAAACAATGCCGGATACCCAGCGTTAATTCATTTGGATACTAACAATAATCCTTCTTGTAAACATAATCCGTTAGAGCATCTTCACATGCACAGAGTTCCGCCAGCGCTATTGTCTTCTGCGCCTCATATGCCAATGGGTTTATATTCTGGCTCATCACAACTTGCCGCGAGATGATTACTCGATGATAATTTTATGATCATTCAAGGATTTCCGGCAAATTAGTCGCTGGCGGGGTATTACGGCTGCGATTGGTGCGCACAATACCGTCGATAATCGTCATTCCAACGCCAGGCAAATTACCCTGATGGATACTTTCCAGCATATTACGGCCCGGCGCGTGCTGGGCGGTATCCATAAGCACAAAATCGGCGCTGCGACCAATTTCGATAATGCCACAGTCAAGGTCTCGCATCCGCGCAGTATTGCCGGTGGCAAAACAAAAGGCGATTTCCGGCGGGATATCACCGAGGCTGGACAGCATCGCGATCATTCTCAAGATGCCCAGCGGCTGTACACCAGAACCGGCTGGCGCATCAGTGCCAAGGATAACGCGTTCTGCCTGCTTAATTTCAAAGGCGGTTCGCATCGCCAGCAAACCAGCGCGCTCATTCCCATTATGCACAATCTCGATCCCGCGACTACAACTCTCGCAAAGGCAGGTGATCTGATCATCGGGAAGCGCGGTATGGCCGCCATTGATGTGACCGATGATGTCAGCATCAGCCTCCAGCACAACATCCTTGTCAATCAGACCCGAGCCAGGAATCGAAGGCCCGCCGGTATGAATGGTCGACTGAATACCATATTTACGCGCCCATTTGACCATCTGTGCAGCGGTTTCGCCAGCCTTGACTGAACCAAGGCCAACCTCACCAAGCAGCTTGACGCCGGCATCCGCCAGCTCTTTAAAATCAGACTCAACCATACCGTCCTCGATCACCGGTGCTCCTGCCAGCATTTTGACACCCGAAGGACGGAAATTTTCGTACCAGCGTTGCGAGGCAATCGCCATCGCCTTTAATCCGACAATATCTCTCGGCCGCCCGGGGGCGTGAACCTCACCGGCTGAAATCATCGTTGTGACACCGCCATGCAGGCAGGAGTCAATCCAGTTCAATTGCTGTTGCCTCGGCGTATAATCGCCAATCACCGGATGCACATGGCTGTCAATCAGGCCCGGCGTCAGCGTCACACCATGTGCATGAACCCGTACCGTGGCATTGTCCAAATCCATATCCTTGGCATAGCCGATATCGGTAATCCGGCCATCAACCGCCACCACACAATCACCATCAAGAATGGGCGCCTCCAACTTACCCGACAGGATCTGGCCAATATTAGTGATAACAAGCTTTTCTGATGTCATGATTTTGTCCCTCAGTATTTTTGCCGAAACCGCTTACCAGTCTGTTCACCCAGATTTATGGCCTTCTTTTTGCCAGCATAAACACCAGTCTTTTAGGCCGTATGGATAACACGCACTCACCTTATTATTAGTCAGCAATCCTATGGCGCCGGTCAAGATCGTTGTTTAAACCTCTTCATCTTAAAACCGTGCTCAGACACACCGTCATTGCTGGAGCTTATCCAGCAGTTTTAAGAGCCGCGCAACTTCACGCTTGGTCAGCCTTTCGGTGGTTTCTTTAGTGATGTCTTTTGCCGTGATTATGGCTGCATCCACCGCCACCTGCCCGGCATCGGTCAGTGAAATCTGGAGGCGGCGCATATCATCCCTATCCTGGCGCGCCTGCAGCAACCCGCGATCCAACAGGCGGGCAATCACCCCCTTGGTCGTTGCCGCATCCATGGCAACAAGGCGGCCAAGCTGATTTTGTGATACTTCCCCAACTTCCCGAAGTCGCACCAGAACAGAAAATTGCGTTGGTGTCATATGCGGCAGCTGCCGCGAAAAAATCTCCAGATGACGCTGGCTAGCCAACCGCAGCTTGTAACCGACCTGACCATCGAGCTGATAATCATCGGCCGGAGATTTTGCCGAGACACCACGAGAAACACCAACAGTCATAATAAAGCCAGATCCAGTTCAGCCCCAAAGAAGCGTCACGATACCGTAACGCCTTTTAGGTCTAACATTGGCAAGTCAAAAAATCCAGATTTGAAAAATTTAATTTAATTTCAACACTCAACCGTTTTTGCAAAGTAGATTTCACCGGCATAAACCAGCCAATATATCGTTTGACAGCAAACGATATTTATCTTTTGATCAAGAACGATAAAATCAACAACCATCGCATATAGCCCAAAAGGCTCACTGGCAGCTATCAAAGGGGCATACGGGCAGCGGCGGGCGAAAAAAAGGGGGCGTTATGGGATTAGCCAAAATTCGGAAAATTGTGACGATTGTTGAGGACACCCACCAAGAGGCAGGGAGAGATATTACACCGCCTACCCGCCGTGCAGCGGCAATTGCCGTGATCGAAAACCCCTATGCTGGCATCTATAAGGACGATCTGGAAACATTGATGGCGATCGGTGAAGAACTTGGCGGATTGCTTGGCGAACGATGCGTTGCCGCGCTTGGCATCGAACCACAGGCAGCAGAGAGCTATGGCAAGGCGGCAATTGTTGGGGAGAATGGCGAGCTGGAGCATGCCGCAGCGATCCTGCATCCACGCCTTGGCAAACCGTTGCGCGCGGCGGTGGAAAAAGGCGCTGCACTGGTGCCATCAAATAAAAAACGCGGTGGCATGGGGCATCCGATTGATGTCCCACTTGGCCATAAGGATGCCGCCTATGTGCGGTCACATTTTGACGGCATGGAAGTCAGGGTAAATGATGCGCCGCGCGCCAATGAAATTCTGGTTGCTGTTGCGGTGACAGACTCGGGACGCCCCCTACCGCGGGTTGGCGGCCTGACTCATGATCAGGCACAAGGCAAGGACGGCCTGCGCTAGGGCATGGCGTGACAATCACTATCGCACCTTTTGTCTATTTACCGTTGGCAATCTGGGTGATCACCAAACCGGTCAGCAACAGACTGGCGCCCCCAAGCTGAAGCAAATTCACAGGACGGATTGGTGCTCCAAACAGGCCAAAATGATCAATCAGTAGCGAAAAGATAATCTGCCCCGATACTGCCATCACAATAAAATTAGCAACGCCAATCTTACCAGCAAGAACGGTTGCACTGATAACGTAAAAAGCCACTACAAAGCCGGCCAGATATTCAACTGGCTGCAATTGCCTGAACTGGCCAATGTCGGGCAGACCGCGGCCATCCAAAAGCGCCACCATTATGGCTAGAAGGATTGCCACACCAAATAACAAAACGCTGGCATGAAGCGGCTCACCAAGCGCCCGGGCGACCCGGCCATTTAAAATCCCAACAACCGGAATGAATGATCCGGCGAGAAGCGCCCAAATAAGATATTTGATATTGATCATTTTGCCATCTCATCGTTCATCATGAACCTAACGCATGCGCAATGACCCTTAAATCAAGGATGCGGTCCCCATGGGGCTGCATTCAAAAGCTGGTTCTGTTGGCTCAATAATAGCGGGCGAATATCACCGGCAAAATTCATGAAATCATCATTTGCAAACAGGGTGTTCCAGTGATTGCGGCGATCGGCATCATCGTCAAATTTCCACAGATGCACAATCTGGTGCAAAGAACCCGTATCAGAGGTGAAATAGCCAACCAGCTTTTTATCAAAGCCGCCCTTTTGCAAGGCAGGCCAACCCTTGTTGTTATAGGCCTCAATCGCATCTTTCATCTTGCCGACAGTTACCTGATAGGTACGCAATTCATAAATAGCCATGATCTTTTCCTCATTTCACAATCTAAAATTAGTCAATGCCAAACATCGGCTGGCGCAGTGGCGCATAAGCGCAATCAATTTAGCAAACCCGCCGCAATCAGCGCCGTTTTGAGGCGGGCAATCTCGGCTGCTTCAAGCTTGATTAATGGTGGCCTGACGATTGCATGATCCAACCGTCCAAGCAGAACCAGACATTCCTTCATCCGGTTGTGCATATCAAGGAATGGTGCGCTATAGAATGCCTGTGCTAGCGGGAAAATCCGATCATTTACCGCACGTGCTGCCGCTAGATCATCGCGCTGCATCGCGGCGAATAATTCAACCTGCAAATCGGCGATCACGCTTCCTGCCCCCGATAATAACCCGGCAGGCTTCATCGATAGTGAAGCCATCAACCATGATGAATGAGTCGACAGAACATTCACTTTGCGCGGCAATGACTGGAATGTGCGGATATGGCGTTCATGCAACATCGGATCGTTACACCAGTCCTTTATTGCGACCACGCTTGGCACTTCATCAAAGATTCGAAGCATCGTCTCCAGTGGATAGCCGAGGCCGGTACTGGCTGGATATTGGAACAAGATCAGCGGCAGATCAGTAGCATCAGCAATCATCTTGAAATGGGCAAGCGCCATATCGGGGCGCAACTGTCCGCCCATGCTCATGCTGTTTGGCGGAAACACCAATAGTGCACTTGCGCCTTCGCGAGCGGCCATTTTGGCAATTTCAACTGCGGCGTGGCTGCCGTCGGCATAAACACCATTTACCAATGGCAGACTGCCCCCGACCTCCTCCAATGAGGCGGCCAAAAGACGGCATTGCTCATCAAATTTAAATGCGTGTATTTCTGATGCATGACCATTTACCGTGATCGCACTTAGCCCGGCGATATCAGCAACATCCCGTAAATGTTTACGCGACGCCTCAACATCAATTTCAAAATCTTGGTCAAATGCAACAAGAGTTGCTGGAATCACGCCCTGTGCTTGGAATTTCATCTTCTAAACAACCTCATTAAGCAGTGACGATAGACCCCCGCTCAATTGTATATTTACGATCTATAACGTCCGACACGTGCGCATCGTTTGACTCAGCGATGATAATTGACACACCCTCTCGCTTTAGAGACGCAAGAATTTCACCCATTCTAAGCGCTAGAACTGGCGCTATGCCCTCTGTAGGCTCATCAAGAAGTAAAAGTTTTTGTCCAACCATCAATGCCCGAGCGAGTGCTACCAACTTCTGTTGACCACCGGATAATGATGTAGCCGCCATCTCTCTAAATCCTTTGCACTCAGGAATGATTTCATAAATCCACGATAGCCGCCCCTCATATCCTTGTATATTGGTTGACCATACCGGCACTAAAATATTTTCTTCAGCCGTCATCTCAGGAACCAGACGTCTATCCTCAGGCATGTAACCTATTCCCATATGAGCGCGGCGATATCCAGGAGTGGACTCTAAACCTTCAGCTTCAAACACAAACTTTCCACCGCGGATCGGCAAAAGACCCATCAGAGATCTAAGAAAAGTTGTCTTACCAGCCCCATTTCGGCCGATTAAACCCACTATCTCACCAGATTCAATTTCTAAACCAATGTCTCGTAATATTGGCGTTCCATTTATATCAACATCAAGACCATCCACTTTCAACATAACTAAATCTGCCTCTTGCTCTAGTGCCGCGTACCAATGACAAACTCTTGAACCTTAGCGTCTGCCAAAGCTTTCTTAGGAGACATGTCAGCTATGATTTCTCCCTGATAGAATGCAAGAACCCGGCTAACGTATCGCTCGACAATTTCCATATCATGTTCAACAAACAAAACCGTCACTTCGTCTTCACGTAGCGCTTCTATAACCACATCCATGAAGCCAAATTTTTCTTCCACTGATATTCCGCTCGTGGGTTCGTCAAGGAGAAGAATACGCGGTTCACTTACCACAGCCATTGCAATGTCCAGTAGCTTTCTAACGCCCTGAGAAAGAACATTAACCGTCATGTCTTTGTAACTATCTAGATGATAGCGGGTTAAAACATCATCTCTACGCGTCAGCAGGTCTGGGCTATCCATTTCACGGAGCGCCGCAAAACCGCGATTCTTAGCAATTGCAAGCGCAATCATCAAATTTTCTGCGACAGTCATCGTATGAAACACTTGAGATACTTGAAATGACCGAGAAATACCCGCGTGCGTTACCTCGCGGGGGCCTTTGCCAACAAGCTGGACTCCATCAAAGGCGATGCTACCACTGGTTGGCTTCAAGTAACCAGTGACCATATTTACAAAACATGTCTTGCCCGCACCATTTGCTCCAATTATTCCAACAATCTCACCTTTACGCACATCAACGTTAATGTCTTTGGCTGCCACAACAGCACCAAAAGTCTTTAGAAGATCACGCACTTCCAAAATCGGTTTTGACTCTGTCATGACGTGCTCCTTCCCAACTTCGAGATAAGGCTCCAAATCCCTCCTGGCAGGAAGAAAATAATTGTTAAGAAAGTTCCACCGACAATCAGCTGCCAAAGATGCGGAGCTAATTCAAAAGCATATGTTCTCAGCACTTCGAATACCAATGACCCGATAAATGGTGCAATCACATTACCCGGACCAGATAATATCGTGATAAAGACCAACTCCCCTGATACGGTCCAGTTGATCATTGAATCGGGATCTACCTGTCCAAGAGACATAGCCATCAAAGCACCAGCACCACCGGCTAAGATCGCCGACATAGTGTATTTGAGATGTATTGCATGTGCGACCGAAAAACCTAAATATTCAACCCTAATCTCATTATCTCGTATTGGGGTAGTGAGGCGTCCAATCGTAGTCTTGAGATAAAAGTTGATCAACAATGCACTAACTATTGCCACAGTAGTGATTACAACAAAAAGTGGGTATTTGGTTTCTGGCGCCACCCCAAAAATTGTAGGCAACGAAATGGCAAAGCCGTCAGTTGAGCCAAGAGACTCAGTTTTTACAATTATACCGTAGAGAACCATTGATATTGCTGTATTGAGCATCGCGAAAAAAATGTCGCGATAATTTCTCATTATGAAGCCAACCAAAAATCCAGCCAGCCCAGCCAAGCATGCTCCACCCAGCAACCTCACAAACACATCAGTGACGCCTAGCTGGATATCCAAGATTGCAACGGTATACGCTCCAAGGCCGAAATAAAATGCATGCCCGAAGGAAACCAACCCTGTCCGCCATAAAACCAAAAGCCCAAGAATAGCCAGAGCCCTAGAAAAGCCAAACATAAGTTGATTAACAATCCAGTTTGGGGCAACAGCGCCGAACAGAATGATTAAAATACCGCCAATCAATACAACTTTTGAAGTGTTATCTCTAAGCATATTAGATCTTCCTTGGCTTGGCTGGCGCAAAGAGGCCCTCTGGCCGGAAAACCAAAACCACAGCCATAACAGCGAACACCACAAACAACTCAACTTGCGGTAACTCATGTACTGCAAGGGCCCTCAAGAGTCCAATTATCACAGAGCCAATTGCAGCACCCATTATCGAGCCCATACCACCAACGACTACAACCGCAAATGACAATACAATCACCTCTGTGCCAAGGCCGGGAGCAACGGATATTGTGGGAGCGATGTATGCACCACCAAGGCCACCAAGGATCGCACCACCAATAAACGTTAACGTGTAAACGAACGGAACATTGATTCCCATAGAAATCCCCATTTCCCGATCAAAGATCACGGCTTTTAGGATCGTCCCCCACTTGGTTTTATTTAAGAGGAACCAGCATCCTGCCGCCACTAGGGCCGCAACACCAATAAGGGTGAGTCCATATACGTCTCTGACAATCCCACCCATTTCAACGGAGTCCAAAAGCGCCATTGGTTGATATGCAAAATAGGGATCAGTTCCAAAGGCAATTAAGATCACGTCTTCCAGAACCAAAAACAACCCAAAGGTCGCCAAGACTATTAGCACTTCATCGCGGTGGTACATATGCTTCAAGATAAGCTGCTCGATTAAAAAACCTAGCACCAAGCCCACAATAATTGCTGAAGCCACAATTACGACGAAACCCAAACCATCAGGCAAGCCCATTTCAGAGAACTTCCCAATAAAAAAGGCTGAGGTGTAAGCGCCCCAAGCGTAAAAACTTCCATGACATACATTAAGTATCTTCATCACGCCAAAGATGATGGTAAGACCAGCGGATACTATGAAGAGATAGGACGAAAACTGAAGCCCGTCCAACAGAATCGTTAGGAAGGTTTCCATATTAGTCGCCCCCAAAAGAAATAAATCAAAGTTCGAGAAAATCTAAAATCGCCAGGGCACAAAGCGGCCCTAGCGATTGTCCTTATTGGCGGTTTAGCACTTCGCGCCCTTCATGCCACCATTAATCCATTCAACACTGTCAACACCGTCGGGGGGCAGAACACATGATGCCGGATAAAATTTAACGTCAGTAACTACGTTTTCTCCTGCTTCGCTATCATATTTGGTGATACCATAGCCATTTTCTGTTGCCGCTTGATGCCCACCACCAAGCTTCATTTCAACGGTAGTTGAGAATGACTCGAAGGTTACACCGCGTAAAGCATCAGCAAGCTGCTCGTCCGAGGCATCGCTGCCAGCCTTATCATAAGCAATCTTAGCTGCAAGAATAGCCTGACCGTACTGGTAAGCTGGGCCTGATGGATAAATACCGTATATGTCTTTGTAGGTATTGACGAACCACTGGTTTAGAACCGAGTCACGGTCCTTGACAAGGATCCCATATGGGCCACGGGCTCCAAGAACCAGTCCATCTGGCAGCTTTTTGCCTAATCGATAAGCCGCTGTGCCACCAACAGTTACCACACCAAGTTTCTTTTTAAACAATCCGCGAGCCGCACCCTGGAAGATAAAGGCTTCCAAGTCGCCACCCCAGAAACTGCTGTGAACCAAGTCAGCCTTATCGAGTGACATCGCTGAAATTTCTGAGCCGTA
The DNA here is from genome assembly GCA_016778895.1 of Candidatus Puniceispirillum sp. Classification (GTDB taxonomy): domain Bacteria; phylum Pseudomonadota; class Alphaproteobacteria; order Puniceispirillales; family Puniceispirillaceae; genus UBA3439. The sequence goes on along the minus strand of JADHOR010000005.1, from coordinate 106,278 downwards.
CTGACCAGCAAAGATCTTCGGGAATTGCGTTTTATCTGATGCCACTGTGTTTGGCATAATTTGTTTCATGGTTAGATCAAAATCACGCCAGGAGTCTTGCCCCCACGCGTAGTTTTGATTGATTCCTGTATAACCCTTTACATTCGGGAATTTTTCTTTGACATACATCGCCGCAGCAACATTATCTGAAGTTGCATGTCCCATAGTTCTAAAAACATATTTTCTCGGAGCCTCTTCAAAAATTCGAGGCGTGCCACATGTTGCAAAGATTGTGAACTGTTTCAGTTCTTCAGCTATTGGCGCCAAAGCCTGACAATTACCGGAAGAAATATAACCAACAATTGCGTCAACATTACGCTTTTCTACTAGGTTACGGTACTCAGCAACCTGTTTTGTTGCACCGCCGCCTTCATCGAGCTCGATGAGGCTAGCTGACGCACCGCCAAATCCTTTTGCGTTGTAAGGCGCAGGCAGCTTTCCATTGTTTATTGCGTCAGTTACCATTTTAGCACCATTCATAGCGGGGATGCCGAATGGACCAGCCGCACCGCCTGTCAGGAACGACGGCACCGCAATCGTAATAGAGTCTTTCGCTTGAGCAAATCCACCCGTCAATGCGACAGATGAAACGGCCGCGATGCCCAAAGCACGCGTTAAAAATCTTCTATTCATAATGACCCTCCCAGTCTTTAGATTTTTACTTTTTGGCGTCACCGCCGATAAAGACAGAATTATTAAGCGATACTGATTGATGCTTCGTCAAGCTTTGTATGCAAAACTGCCTTGAAAATTATTTACCAAAAACACCTGCGGCGCCCGTGCGCCGCCAAAACATTTCACCCGCACGTTTTCTACCTGATCGGAAACAGCCCGGCCTACTGGCATGATCCGCTGCCGGCGCAGCGACTTGAATCAGCAAAATTGCATAACCAAAACTGCAACATCGATATTGCCACGCCGGTCTTAATGATTAGGATATTGATAGGATGGGACAAAGCTATCCTGTGAAAATAACGACTTTGATAAAGGTTTGGAATAATTGAACGAGCATAAATCCATCACCACCATTGAAACTTTGGTCAATGACTGGCTTGGCCGTTTCAACGCGGCGATAGCGCCGAGGTCGACGGCGACGGACACCGCGGTAGCCGGTCCGACTAGCCTGTTTCATGATCACAGCTACTGGCGCGATGCGCTGGCGCTCAGCTGGCAGCTGCAAACCGTTTCTGGGGCTGCGTCAATTCTAGGTTTGCTTTTCGATGTGGCAGCAAAGTCGGGGCTGGGACCTTTAACACTCGACCCCAAGGCCAGCGCGCCACGCTTGGTCAATCGGGCTGGCACCGAAACAATTGAAGCCTTTTTCACCTTTCAGACTGATCATGCATTTTGCCGCGGTATTTTGCGCCTGTGTGAGGATAGCCAGAACCCGGGCCATTACCGCGCCTGGACATTCTTTACCGCGATTGATGCGCTGATCGGCTTTGAGGAAAAAACCGGCCGTAACCGGCCAACTGGACAATCCTATTCGCGCGATTTTCGTGGCCCCAACTGGCGTGATAAGCGCGTTACTGCCGCCAGCTATGAAGACCGCGACCCCACCGTGCTGGTTGTTGGCGGCGGGCAGGCCGGCCTCGCTATCGCCGCACGGCTGACCCAGCTTGGCATTGACACATTAATTGTCGATAAGAACAGTCGCATCGGCGATAATTGGCGCAACCGTTATCATGCGCTGACCTTACATAATCAGCTTCATGTGAACCATCTTCCCTATATGCCGTTTCCGCCAACATGGCCGACCTATATTCCAAAGGATATGCTGGCGTTATGGTTTGAGTCCTACGCTGCTGTGATGGAGTTAAATTTTTGGGTCAGTTGCGAAGTGACCTCGGCAATCTATGATGACGATCAGGGGCGCTGGCAAGTTGACCTAAAAAGCGCCGATGGCTCTCTCAGGCAAATGGCCCCGCGCCACGTTATTATGGCAACTGGCGTCAGCGGCATTCCCAATCTGCCGGATATTGACAGCCTTTCCACCTTTAACGGGCCGACGCTTCATTCCAGCGAATATCATGATGGTGAGGATTGGTCGGGCAAACACGCCATCGTTCTGGGGTGCGGAAATAGCGGCCATGATATCTCCCAAGACCTCTATTCAAGCGGCGCCAAGGTCACGATGATCCAGCGCAGTCCAAGCCTTGTCGTCAATATCGAACCCAGCGCGCAATTCCCTTATAAGCTGTACGACGAAGACCGGAGCACTGATGAATGTGATTTCATCACAACATCAATGCCGATCCCGCTTGTCAGAGCGGCGCACCGTCATTTCACCAGATGCGCGCGTAAAACCGACAAACCACTGCTGAATGGGTTGGAAAAAATCGGCTTTAAGCTCGATTTTGGCGACGATGACACTGGCTGGCAATTCAAATATCTGACCCGTGGTGGCGGCTATTATTTCAATGTCGGTTGTTCAAACCTGCTGGCCGAAGGTAAAATTGATCTTGTGCAATTTGACCAGATCGAGCGGTTTACCGATGCCGGTATGCAGATGAAGGATGGTCGCACCATTGATGCCGATATTGTTATTTTGGCAACCGGCTACAAGCCGCAGGAACATCTTGTCAGCAAGATGTTTGGCGAGACGGTTGCGGCACGTGTTGGCCCGATTTGGGGCTTTGGCGATGGGGTGGAACTGCGCAACATGTATTGTCAGACTGGACAGCCCGGCCTATGGTTTATTGCTGGCAGTTTTGCGCAATGTCGGATTTATTCAAAATATCTGGCCTTACAGATCAAAGCACTGGAAGAGGGGCTTATGCCGCCCCAGCGACCAGCATCACAATAACCGGTTCTCTCCCCTTGTTCCAAATAAATAACGAGACATGAAAATGAAATTTGCAACGATTAACGGCATCTCTATCCACTATCAATTTGATGATGCGGGCGCAGGAAAACCGCTGATTGTGTTTTCGAACTCGCTAGCCACCGATTTTCGCATCTGGCAGGATTGTGTGGATGATCTCTCGGCTGATTATTCCATCCTGCGCTATGACAAACGCGGTCATGGTCTGTCAGGCATGGGAACGCCACCCTATCAAATTGATGATCATGTCAATGATTTGGTCGCACTTATGGATCATCTTGGTCTCTCTAGTGGGGTTGTCACCGGGCTTTCGGTTGGCGGCCTGATTGCACAAGGCGTTTATCACGCTCGTCCTGACCTTGTACGGGCGCTAATACTTTGTGACACAGCAGCCAAAATTGGCAATGCCGATATGTGGAATGACCGGATTGCAATTGCCCGCGAAGGCGGCTTGGCAGCGCTCGTTGACGCCAATATGCAACGCTGGTTCTCGCCAGCCTTCCATACCGAGCGCGCAACCGATCTAGCCGGTTTTATTGCCATGTTTACCCGTACACCGCTTGAGGGCTACATCGGCACTGGCATGGCGATCCGCGATGCTGATTTCCGTGATCAGGCACCATCGATTGCGGTGCCAACAACCTGTGTTGTTGGGGATCAGGACGGTGCAACCCCGCCAGATTTGGTGCGTGGCACTGCTGATATGATCCCCGGCGCTAAATTTGAGCTGGTCAAAGATGCTGGTCATATTCCCTGTGCTGAACAGCCTGCCGCGATTATCAGGATCATCCGCGATATGATGGCAAGGCTGTAATGCGCTCGCTTTAAAAACCAGACCCCAATCGCCGCACCCCAATCTCCAGCGTGAACTGCGCGCAAATTTTACGGCATCGCCTCAGGCTGGTTTGGGGCGGCGTGGCTGTGCTGCAATGGCTTCCGCCACAGATGGCCGCGCCCGCATTTCATCGAGCAGCGCGGTCAATCTCGGCCGGCCTGCACGCATCGCCGCTTTATCGAGATCCCAGCGACTGAGCATATAGAGATAGAAATCGGCGGCAGTGAGCGTTTGACCACATATATAAGGATCAAGATTGGACTCTAGATAATCAAAAATGACCCGTTGCTCAGCCCGCGCCCGATCGCGGATCGCCTCGGCGGCAGCTTCATCCCCATAATAGCGGGTGTGATGCTGGCGATGATACGCAGGATAGACGGACGTTGCCAAAAGCGCCAGAAACTGATGATAGCGATCACAAAGCGGCGTCCCCGCCGGCGGTGCCAGATCGCCAAAGTGGCAGGTGATATGGTTGATGATGGCAAGGGTCTCAAAGACTTTGGTGCCGTCTGGGCAGATCAACACAGGAATTCGCCCTAGCGGATTGGCCGCATAAAAGGTGGCGCTTTTCACTTCGGCCGGATCAGGAAACGAAATATCATAGTCGATACTGGCTTCACGAAACAAAAATTCGGCAATCAATGATCCGGCGCCTGCCCTGCCAACAATATGATATTTTTCCATTATAAAATCCCTGTTTTCATTTCTGGACGCCTAGCTGAATGTGCACGATATCGGGCTTGTCTGACCCCTAATCTATAGTTACTCTGATAATCTTTACTCACTCTGGCTGTATTCTCGCCCCACATTGCTAGTATAGGCAAGTCTCATGTTTAATTCTGCTGTTGCCACTTTGAATGCACCGCCTGTTTCGGTCGTGCTGAACTGGAAATCATCTTATGACGGGGCTAACGGGCCATTGATTGATATGAGCCAGGCTGTTCCGGGCTATCCATCACATCCCGATATTCTGGCCGCATTGGCGGTGGCCGCAGCTGATCCGGCGCTGGCCCGCTATGGGCCGGTCGAGGGCGATGCAGATTTCCGCCACGCCTACGCAGATCATGTCAGCCATATGTATAAGGCGCATATCGATCAAAGTGAGGTTCAGGTCACATCGGGGTGTAATCAGGCCTTTGTGGCAACTGTGCTGGCGATTGCCAGCCATGGCGACCGCATCCTGATGATACGCCCCTGCTATTTCAATCATGAATCGAGCCTTGGCATGCTTGGGGTTGGCATTGATTATGTCGATTGTGATGCGGATGCCGGTTTATTGCCCGATTGCCCTGCGATTGATGCCGCGATTGGAGATCAGACCCGCGCCGTCGCACTGGTCAGCCCGAATAATCCGGCCGGTAGCATTTATCCGGCGCCCCTTCTTGCTGAAATTCTGGATTTATGTCGGCACCGCGGCATTTGGCTCATTCTTGACGAAACCTATCGTGATTTCTTGCCGCTTGATCAGGATTTGCCGCATCACCTCTTCGCCGAGGATAATTGGCAGTCAAATTTGATCCAGCTCTATAGCTTTTCCAAGTCCTATTGCCTGCCCGGACATCGACTAGGTGCCATCATCGCTGGCCGTGACGTGGTGTTCCAATTGGCGAAGGTGATCGACAATATCCAGATTTGCGCACCGCGTGTGGTGCAGAACGCTCTTGCCCCCATGTTGGCATCGATGAGTTCATGGCGGCAGGAAAATCGTCAGCGGATTGCCGCACGTGTCGCCGCTTTCCGCACGGCAATGGACGATTTGCCCGGATGGGATTTGCTTAGCAGCGGTGCTTATTTCGGCTATGTGCGTCACCCATTTCCCGGCGTTAACTCGCTCCAAGTTGCCGAAACTATGGCAAGCAAGGCCGGCGTCTTGGTGATCCCAGGCGCATTTTTTGGCGCAGGTCAAGATCGTGCGCTTCGCTTTGCCTTTGCCAATGCCGGACGTGATGTTATTGCCCAGCTTGGCAGCCGGCTTTCGGCATTAACGCCATAATGTGACGCTCATTATGTGGTGCTGATGAGTTGGTATCTAGAATCCGTTACCGATCATCTTTGTGGCTAGCGGAGCAAGATGTGTCTTTTCGATCCGTTCCCGCGGCAATTGCCCGTCGGCAAGCATAATATCCTGCTTCAACCCCATGAGATACGGATACCATTCGCGTTGAAGCGGCGATTTCCATTGCCATAGCAGAATGTCCAGCGCCACTAATGCCCGTTCGGGTAACGGCAGCTCAAACGCCGCTGCAAAGCCGTAAGGCGCATCAAAATATGCGGCGATATCAAAAAATGCGGACGGCACGCAATGATCGCTGATAATGCGGCGCCAGCTCTTTATGCCGGCGTTTGTCCGGCAATTTTGAGCACCAGCATCTCGTCCAGCCGCCATCATCGCCAAAAGCAACAGATCCGTCTCGATCATACCAGTTGGATTAGTCAATAAATGAGCCGCCCTCGAAGCCCGCCATGGCCCGACAAAAAGCCGCCGAGGACAGTAATCATTGGCGTAGAAATTATCCCAGATAATAGATGACGCAGGATCCAACCGTCCGCCAGCATCAGCCGCCGGATGCGGCGCTACGATATCATCGCCGCAATAAACCACCGGATGTTGCGGATCTAGCGTGCCGACTAGATCATCAAGATAGGTCAATGATTGCGGGTCATCAATTGTGATCAGGCTATCGGCATAGATACGCGGGACAAGCATTACCGCCGCGCCAAGCGCAGCTCCAAGCCGGTTCGCAAGCACTGCGTGTGCCCTGCCCTCGCTGGCAAAACCACCGCATCGCGTATCGAAATCAGCGGCAATGTCATCCATCAGTAATGCAATCATATACGCCCCGTCGGCAAGAAGGTGGCGCGCCTTTTCCAGCAGGATCACAAAGTCATTAACGCCATTTTCGGCACCGATGTTTGCGCCAGTGCTAGCATCATCAAGCGCGGCAAAATCAAAATCTAATCCAGGCGCAATGCCGGCGATGACGCAGATATTTTTGGCCGCGGCATTCGCGGTAAATGTGGCAAAGCTGGCTTGCCATGCCGCATCATAGGGCTGGCGCCATAAATATCGGTGGCACACATCCTCCTTGGGCGCATAAAAATAGCTTGTCATTCCCGCCGCCTTCAGCCCGTCTAGCAAACGCTCGCGGTCATGCCAGCTAAGCAGCCTGCCGTAATAGCCCTCGATATATCCTGTAAAATTCAGCGTCATTTGGGTCCTATCCTTACGCATACGCTATCTGCTGCAGATTTATCACACATCTTGCGACGGATTGATTACATATCGTACGATTGTTATTTGTCGCCAGCTTTCAATTCGCTATCATGGCATGATGACAGCTTAGTTATGAAGGCCTATTCAATAAAATCCATTTCTGGGCAAAAGCAAAAACTTTGCGATGCCAATCCGGCCCATTGCCGAACAGCAGCACGAAACCCCAGATGGGTTTAACCGACAGATGGGCTCGAAAAATGGATGGGCGTGAAAAAAAGATAGGTCGGGGGCAGCAGATGAACATTCTCGCAATTGGCGCACATCCTGATGATCTGGAGATTTTTGCCTACGGTTTTTTGGCGGCGGCGGCGGCACGCGGCGATAATCTGATGCTTGGCGTTGCCACTGATGGGGCGGCTGGTGGGCCTAATCCGGGGCCAGAGCTTGCACGCCGGCGCGCCGATGAGGCGCATAACGGCGTTGCCGCGCTTGGCAAACCGGTCCTGCTTAATCTTCCCGATGGACAGCTTGCCAATGCGCCTGATGCGCGTGAAGTTATCACCCATTTTATCCGCAGCGCCGCGCCGGATCTGGTAATCACCCATGCCCCCGAAGACTATCATCCCGATCATCGCGCCCTGTCCGCCTTTGTCAGTGATGCGGCGGGATTTATCTGCCCGGTGTTATTTTGCGACACGTTGATGGGGGTCGGGTTTACGCCTGATTTCTATGTTGATATCAGCCCGCATTTCACCGCCAAGCAAAATGCCATCATGGCACATCACAGTCAGAGCCCAGCAAGATTTGCCAGTGCCAGCGCAATCATGAACAGGTTCCGTGCGGCGCAGTGCAATGCACCCGATGGCCATTATGCCGAAGCCTACCGGATGGCACGGCGGTTCCCTTTTGCCGATATCCGCGATCTTTTGCCGCCGCCGCCGCCCTACCGGCCCTTTTATGTGCCGGGGTCTGATGCGCTGATCTAGCCGGGCCGTCCCGTTAACCCGGTGCAACCAGAACACCGCCGCAAACCGGATGATGGCATCCGGTTGTTTCAGGAAAGGAAGTTGGCAATCCGGCCACATGACGTGCCGCCAGAAACGCCATTAATTCGGCCTCCAGCATATCAGGAAGAAACTGGGGCTTTGCCTCACTAAGGTCAGCCTCAAGTAAGGTGCGTCCAAACCGGTCTCGCAAATGCGCTAAGACACAGCGATTATGGCGCCCCCCACCAGCTATCAGAATGCTGGATGGCGGCTGGGGCAACCGGTCAATCGCGGCCCCAATACTGTCAGCGGTCAGCAAAGCCAGACTGGCCATCGCATCTGCCGGGTTTTTGGCAAGCAGACTTTTATCATCGAGACAATGGCTAAACGCCTGACGATCGAGTGATTTAGGCCAGCCCTCGGCAAAATAGGCAAGGCCAAGCCAATGCTCGACAAGCCGATGATCCGCCCAGCCATTTGCCGCCAACGCGCCATCCTTGTCGAAATTAGCATCGCAATAAAGCCGCATATAATCATCCATCAGCGCATTGCCGGGGCCGGTATCGAACCCGATCAGGCTGCCGGAACCATCTACCCATGTCAGATTGGCAACGCCGCCAATATTCACCATGACCGCAGGCAGCGCGACGCCAAGACGAGCCAGCATCGCCGCATGAAACACCGGTGCCAGCGGTGCGCCCTGCCCGCCGGCCATCATATCTGCGCGGCGCACATCATGCACAACTGGAATACCGCATCGCCGCGCCAGTAACGCCGCATCGCCAAGCTGGATTGTGGTGCGGCCAAGCGGATGACCATCGGCTCCCGATGGATTGTGATAGATTGTCTGACCATGAAACCCGATCAGGCTGGGGCTAAGCCCGCTTTCCTTGATAAGTCCTGATACGGCATTGGCGTGATCTTCGGCAATCAGCCGGTCAAGATGCAGGCGCGCAGCATCATCGCGCATATGCTGCGCGGCATCGGTAACGGCTTTCCAGATACCGGCTCTGGTTTCGGCGCGATACGCAAACGAGCCGTAGCAATTGACGCCCTCGAAATGCTGACCGTCAGTTTGCAGAACCGCCGCATCAATGCCATCGGCACTGGTTCCCGACATCAGGCCAATAACAAGTGTTTCTGGCATCACCCCCGTCATGCGCCTCTTCTCTTTTAACTGACTGCCGCCTATAGTGACCCGATGAGCAGCAGAAATCGAGACCCAAATTACGGTAGTACCGAAGATGTACCAGACGCGGCCCAGCATATCGACAAGCTGGCGCCCCAAGCGGCCTTATCCTTAATGCTTGATAGCCAAGCCGGTGCAATTCCGGCCATAGAGGCCGCTCTGCCAGCCATCGAAACCGCGGCAATTGCTGCCTATGACCGGCTGGTGGGCGATCCAGCCGGACGCTTAATCTATGTCGGCGCCGGTACATCGGCGCGCATCGGCGTTCAAGATGGCGCCGAATTGCCGCCAACCTTTAACTGGCCCCGAGACCGGCTTGGGTTTTTGATTGCGGGTGGGCCGCCAGCGCTATTGGGCTCGATTGAAAATGCCGAAGATAATGCTGTTGCCGGTGCGGCTGCCTTTGCAGCGATTAATGGCGGGGCACATGATGTTGTGATTGGCCTCGCCGCAAGCGGGAAAACCCCCTACACAATTGGCGCCATTAATGCAGCGCGTAAGGCGGGTACCATCACGATCGGCATTGCCAATAACCCAGACACACCGGTTTTGAGCGCCGCCCAATATCCGATTTTGCTGGCAACCGGTGGTGAGATTATTGCCGGTTCAACCCGGCTTACCGCAGGCACCGCACAGAAAATCTGCCTGAATCTGATCTCGAATATGATCATGGTGAAGATGGGATTTGTTGCGAATGGAATGATGGTGGCGATGGTTCCAACCAACGAAAAACTACGTCGGCGGCGTGAACAGATTGACGCCGCGCTAGGGCAATAGCCCCGCATCAATCGACAAATATTGATCGCCAGTCACCGCTGCTAGCAGCCGCAATAATGCCGCGCGCTCAACCGCAACGCAGCCCGCAGTACTGGTTTTACCCTCGGCGATGCAATGCAGAAATATCGCACTGCCGCGTCCGGCGACCGGCGGCGCATCATTGAACCCCAGCATAACCACCAGATCATAGGCTCGATCAGTGCGCCACATCACCTCATGGCTGGCGGTAAATGGCAGCGATACATAGCGGTTATAGTCTTTATGATACGGATCATCGCACCAGCCACACTGTGGCGTGATCACGGTTTTGGCAAGGCCAGTATGCACCGGCCCCAGCAAATCCTGCCGGTAATAGAGGTGGCGCAATGCCCAACGTCCAACCGGCGTTGCCATATCGCCCTCGCGCTTGGCACCGCTGGCAACAAGACCAGCCTCGCCAATAATCGCGCGCGTCGGCGCCACCCCAGCGGCGTCTAAAGAATAGCCGCCCGCCCGATCACGCCGCAAACACCAGTCCGGCATGGCATTGTCCCCCTCTCAAATCAGGTCAAATTCGATCGGCGTTGCGATTATGTCTTTTCCCACCACCATCACCCAGTCTATCATAGCAAATGCAATCTGATGGAGCCACCGGGAATGGTTAAGTTCAAAGCGGGTTTGGCTGCCTATCGTGACCGGCGAATGCTTCGGATATTATTGCTTGGTGCGATGAGCGGTTTTCCATGGGTGCTGATCGGATCATCACTGTCATTATGGTTAAACGAAGATGGCCTAAGCCGGTCGGCGATTGGCTGGGCCGGATTAATCTTTAGCGTCTATGCGGTGAATTTTCTCTGGGCGCCGCTGATTGACCGCATTCGCATTCCCCGTCTTGCCAGTAAAATCGGCCAGCGCAAAGCTTGGATTCTCTGTTTTCAGATCATCATCCTTTTTGCTCTTCTGGTCTGGAGCCTGCTACGCCCAGCCGAGGATATCTGGTTAGTGATGGCAGTTGGCTTGGTTATTGCCACCGCATCTGCATCACAAGACATCACCATTGACGCCCTACGCATCGAACAGATTGACGCTTCGGAAAAAAGCGCGATGGCAGCAGGTGCCGCGATCCATGTTACCGGCTGGTGGAGCGGTTATAAAATTGGCGGCATTGTTGCGTTATTTACCGCTGATCTATTGCAGAATGCCGGCTTTGAAAATTACTGGCAATTAACTTTTGTCGGTTTGGGCGGGCTGATTGTTCTGGCGAATATCGGGCTGTTATTCATCCCCGAGGCCAGTGCCAGCGCCCGCATTAAAGCCCAGAATCAGGTGCAACAGGAAATTGCCGGCAAAATACGTAGCAACAATGGTGCTGCCAAAATCATCGGATTTCTTGGCAGTACGGTCTGGGCACCCCTTGCCAGCTTTTTCCGGCAAAACGGCGTTGCCATCGGGCTTGGGATTCTTGGTTTTGTTCTGTTGTTCAAAATTGGCGAAGCCTTTATGGGCAAAATGTCACTGATCTTCTACTCCGAAATCGGCTTTTCGAAATTGGATATCGCCGTTTATTCCAAAGGCCTTGGCTGGGTGACCACAGTTGTCTTTACATTATTAGGCGGGTTTTTTGCCATCCGTTCAGGTGCGATGCGCGCCCTGTTTATCGCCGGCATTGCCATGGCTGCCACCAATGTTATGTTCAGTATTCTTGCATGGACAGGCAAATCCGAATGGGTGTTTGCCGTGGCGGTTCTTTTGGATGATATCGCCGCCGCCTTTGCGACGGTTGCCTTTGTGACCTTTATTTCACTCCTTGTCGACCGCACCTATACCGCCACACAATATGCGTTACTGGCGTCAATCGGCACCATTGGACGAACCACGCTTGCAGCATCATCGGGAGCAATGGTCGATTGGCTTGACGGTAATTGGGGGCTGTTCTTCGTAATTACCGCGCTAATGGTATTGCCATCACTTTGCCTGCTTTGGATGCTGCGCGATAAAATCCAGCTAAATGGCGGCTAGGGTTAAACCGGCTAGCTAGTCCCCCGTTACGCAAACCGATCGCACCGGTTAACCGGTTCCAGCCATTATTTATATAACCGGCCGCCGCAGTGCCGTTACAGGCCCAGAAATGCTGGCAATACGCTCAATAGCCGCGCCAAGTGGCTCGCTTGTCACTGCCATATGATGGGCGTTGGCGTGCAGCAATCTCGTGCCATCCTGCATGATTCCAACATGGCCGTGCCAAAAAACCAGATCACCGCGACCAAGTGCCGCCAAGTCACTTATTGGGGTTCCTATCGCATGCTGTGGGCCGGAATCACGCGGCACGCCCAATCCAGCCGCTGCCAAGGCCAACTGGACTAACGCTGAACAATCCAGCCCCCATGCGGTTCGGCCGCCCCATTTATAGGGGCTGCCGATCAGGTGCTCGCCAAGCTCGACCCAATCATCAATTTTCGCGTCAGCGGCTGGCAGGTGATTATCATCCGCCGCCACCTGCGACAGATGCTGGCACGGCAAAAACCCATCGCCGCTGGCGGTCACGATTCTGGCGCGGTCAGCGGCAATCTCAGTCACCGTCACCAACGCACCAAGAGACAGCCCGAAGCGGCCCGCGCTTTTAATATCGGCAGCACTTGTGACATCACTCATCGGCGCCATGATGCGCGCGGTTGGCGGCGGCATATCACCAAGACATTCACGCGGCACCCAGCCCTGATATCCGTCCGTGCCAAGCGTCCCAAAAACAAAACCCCTGTCCGGCAGCACACCACCATCAGCAATTTCAAACAGCTCACCAAATAGACATTCACTGTCAAGTGAGGCATCTACCCTGGGGCCGGACAGCAGCGGTGCAGATGGTGTAATGATGCGCGACGCAAGCATTAATTTTTCAGTCCGATCTTTTCGCACCATTGCGCGACATCAAAATTTGGACAGGTTTTTGGCGTATAATCAAAATCACGATGGCCGCAGATTTCAGCCGCCGGATAGGCTTTGCGCCATTCACGAAGTACGGTTTCCAGCGCGACAAATTGCGCATCGGTAAAATCATTCCGCCCGATCAGACAGACGCCGAGACTTACCTCATTAAAGCCTTTGACATGGGCACCAATCCAGTAATCGGGACGACCATGTTCGATCCGCCCATCCCGGCAAATCACCCGATGATAGCCGATCCCATGCCAGCCAAATCCAAGGTGCATCTGGTGAATATCACGCGCATCAAGGTTTTGGTCATCAGGCGTATCGGCACAATGCACCACAAGGTAACGGATGTTTTCAGCTTTCAACATTGCTCACTTGCCCAGTTCTGCTGGCTAACCTTTTACAATAGCGTCGGCACATCGTCGGTTTGGCATCCGTTTGGCAAAACAGATCGTTGGCATTTTCATTTGGGAACGAAACGTGCCATAGTCGCCAACCATGCCAAGAGCCAAATCATTGCACAGGTAAAAGCCGCATTCATAGGGAAATTTTCATGCCATTATCACTGGCAAAACCACCGGGTGAAACCAGCCGGATCAAGGCCGTCATTTTTGATATGGACGGGCTTTTGCTTGATACAGAAACCCTGTCATTCCAGTCATTTGTTACCACCGCCTCGCGCTATGATCTAGTGGTTGGCATTGATGATTATCGCGGCATGATCGGGCTGAATGCGGCCACCGGCATTGATATTCTTCGGGCAATGCTGCCGCCTCAATTGGATGCGGTTACCTTCAAAAATGAATGGCTCGATATTTATCGCCAACTGCTGGTTGGCGATGTGCCGGTAAAAGCTGGTGCACACGCCGTTCTGAAAAGCCTGCATCAGGTGAATATGCCGTGCGCGGTTGCCACCTCATCATCTGGCCGTAAAGCCCGTGACATGCTGACAAGAACCGGCCTGATGCCGTATTTGCAGCATGTGACCGGCGGTGATGAAGTGCCTGCCGGAAAACCTGCACCGGATGTCTATCTGGATGTTGCCCAAAAACTGGGTGTAGCTGCTGATGACTGTCTTGCTTTTGAGGATTCTAACAATGGTACAACGGCGGCTATCGCTGCCGGCATGAAGGTTATTCAGATACCCGATTTGGCACCGTCAAACCGCCCACCCAATCCACCCAGTTTTCAGATTTGTTCCAGCCTGACCGAAGCCGCTGCATTGATCGGGCTGCAGATTGAAGATCTATCAGAGCCAAAATACACTCCCGGCCCACAGCCGGATTAAACCAGTCATTCAGGACAAAGCCTGTGATCAATGCCACCAAGACTTGCCGACAATTGGCTAGACATGGGGCTTGTATGACGCCTATCATAATTCCTGTTGATAATGGCTAGATAGCACCCGAAAGAGGCGCAGAAAATAGCCGGTAAGCTAGGAGTGATGGTAGGCATGCGGTTTCTTCACACAATGGTCCGGGTTCGTGATGTCAAGCAATCTCTTGATTTTTATTGTAAAAAACTTGGTCTTGTCGAGGTGCGCCGGAAAGACGTTCCTCAAGGCCGGTTTACCTTGATCTTTCTTGCCGCACCAAAAGACATGGCCAGCAGCGAGGCCACCATGGCACCGGAACTGGAACTGACCTTTAACTGGGATCCAGAAGAGTATGATTACGGCCGGAATTTCGGCCACCTCGCCTATAAGGTCGATAATATCTATGATACCTGCCAGAAGCTGATGGATGCTGGCGTTGTGATTAATCGTCCGCCGCGTGATGGACGTATGGCCTTTATCAAATCGCCGGATAATATTTCGATCGAACTGCTGCAAGAAGGCGATTCATTGCCGCCGGCCGAACCTTGGCTATCGATGGAGAACACGGGAAGTTGGTAGGCAAACAGATTGCTGGTTTAATCGGAGAGATCAATGGCTTTTCAAACACATCAATTCCCATATGGTGACGATAATTACGGGCTTTTGCTGCATTGCACTGACAGCAATCTAACCGCTTGTATTGATGCGGGCGACGCCGACGCGACCGAGGCAGCCTTGGCCGAAACTGGCTGGCAATTGAGCCACATATTTATCACTCATCATCATGGGGATCATACGGCCGGGCTTGCCGATCTCAAACAACGCCATAACGCCGCCGTGATGGGTCCGATTATTGATAGCCCCGCCAGCGCACTTTATGATATCAGGCTTGGTGACGGCGATCATTTTGACTTTGCCGGGCGGCGGGTTGATGTGATTGCAACGCCGGGTCATACGCTGGATATGCTGAATTTCTACATTGCCGCCGAAGATATGGTCTGCACTGGCGATACCTTATTTGTCATGGGATGTGGCCGAATTTTTGAGGGTGATGCCGATATGATGTGGGCGTCACTGGAAAAGCTGCTAGCACTTCCCGATCAAACAATCATCTATTGCAGCCATGAATACACCATTGCCAATGCTGCATTTGCGCGCGCGGTTGATCCCAATAATGCGGCGCTTGCCGCGCGGCAGGAGGCGATCACCGAATTACGCAATAGCGGGTTGCCGACCGTGCCAACGAGACTGGACCTTGAAAAAGCGACAAACCCGTTTTTGCGGGTGGATAATGCGGCAATCCGCGCGCATTTGGGCATGGAACAGGCAAGCAATGCGGCCGTCTTTGCCGAAATCCGAAAACGCAAAGATAATTTTTAGGCCAAAGCAGTTTTTCCCAAGAGCGGCGCCAGTACCGAACGGCGTTGGCCAAAATCGTGACCAGCGATAACGTGAGCCAACTATTGGCAGCCACCTATTGGCAGCGATCTATTGGCAGCTTTAGGCGTCCTTGATTGTCCCCCAAATCAGCAAAGTTGCCGCTAGGTCAAGATTGGCCTCAGGCCGTTCCAACCATGTCATCGTTATGGCCTTTAAATGAACCAGCGATACGCCATCGGGAAGGCAGAACTGCCACTTTGTCCCCCTGGCTTTCTCGCCCATCAAATTAATCGTGGTAAACGCATCAACAGCGCCGGCGAGATAGACGAAACAGACCGCTTCGTCATTTGGATTTTTTGAAGTGCAGTAAAGCCCCAATTGATCACCATTGATAAAATCAGCACGGGCCGGCACTGCCTGCAAAAAAGACATACATATCAGCGCCGTAAGCGCTAGTTTCTGAAAGCCTGAAAACAGTGAAGGTTGCATCATCACACCTCGCTTGTCTGTAGAATAATCTTTGGTGGCGCCTTACCTTCGTGAATATCGATAAAAGATCGTGCACCCTCACCAAGCGGCCGAATGTCTGCCCAGCCCTTACCACTGATCTTGCCACTCGTCAGCAGCGCCAATGCTTCGGCAAAGTCATCTTTGCGATAGCAGTAAGTGCCCTGAAATTTAATTTCCTGCAGGGTGATGCGGCGCGTATCAAGGCCAGCTTCGTTATCCTGCAGACCGATATGCACAATTACCCCGCCCGGCCGCACCATCATGCTGGCCGCATGGCGCGTCGCGCCCGAGCCAACCGCGTCAACAACAATATCAATCTGGCGCGCACCCGGCGCCTCATGCAGCGGATCATAGGCCCGCATCAAGCCAATATTTTCCAGCATTTTGCGGCGGAGCGGGTTGGTCTCTGCAACCCAGATATCCTTGTAGCCATAGGCCTCAAACACCAGCGCGGTCAAAAGCCCGATTGCACCGCCACCAAGTACAACAACGCTCACATCGAGATTATCCCCGTCAAGTTGGCAGGCAAGTCGTACCGCATGAACCGAACAGGCCAGCGGCTCGGCTAGCGCTGCCTCGGCAAAGGATAAGCCATCATCAATCACGGTTAAATTACCAGCATCAATCGCCAGTTTTTCAGCAAAGGCACCCGGAACCCGCATGCCAATCAATTCACGCTTAGCGCACAGATGCTCATCGCCGCTCGTGCAGAAATCACAAATCCCGCAGGTCATCAATGGATTAATCGCGACCCGTTTACCAATTAGACCACTTGTAACATTAGTGGCAACCGCAACGGCCTGCACAATGCCAACAGCTTCATGCCCAAGCACAAGCGGTGGCACGCGGCGTTCATCATGCCCGTGCCATGCGTGCATATCCGATCCGCAGATACCGCAAAAGGCCAGATCAACCAAAACCTGACCTGGGCCGGCAACCGGCAATTCAACATCACGAATCTCCGACAATTGCGTGCCAGTATAAACTAGCGCTTTCATTTTGCCGTGAACCCCCCATCTACCGCAATTGACTGGCCGGTAACATAGCTGCTGGCATCTGACGCCAAAAACAGCAATGGCCCCCGAATATCCTCAAGCACCCCATTGCGACCAATCGCGGTCGCATTTGCGAGCCTTTGCGCAGCGGCCTGATCAGCAAAAACCGGCGCGGTCAATTCCGTCGGGAAAAACCCCGGCGCCAGCGCATTAGCGGTAATACCGTGGGGCGACCATGCCTGTGCCATCGCACGAGTAAGTTGCAAGATACCGCCTTTAGCTGCACCATAGGCGATGCCATTTTCAAAAGCACGGGTGGATTGCAAAGAGGCGATATTGATAATTCGTCCCCACCCCGCATGTTTCATATGCGGCACAAATTTCTGGCTAACCAGAAACGGAACATTCAAATTCAGATCGACCGTGTAATGCCATTCGGACTCGGAAATTTCATCCGCCGGCCGACGCGGGTTAATACCGGCAGCATTGACGATGATGTCAGGCTGCCTGCCTTGTGCTGTGACCATCTCAAACAAACGATCCGCCGCACCGCGTTCAACCAGATCAAGCGGAAATACCGCCCCGTCGTGACTGCCAAGACTTGCTTTTAATCTATCTTCACGCCGCCCAACGAGGTAGATATTCGCCCCAGCCTCGGCCAGCGCCTTTGCCATAAACTGGCCAAGGCCACTGCCGCCACCGGTTATCAGGGCCGTTTTGCCATTGATATCAAATAGGCTCAAGCCAGCATTAGCCAAGATTTTCTCCGGGGAAATATTTGCGCAACCGCACATCAGCCGCACGGGCATGGCCTTCCATACCTTCCAGCCGCGAAATCCGCGCGGCCGCCTGTCCCACCTCGCGATTAGCCTCTTTGGTCATGCGCTGCGTTGTAACAATTTTCAGATATTTATGAACTGAAAGACCGCCAGTATAATGCGCTGCACCCTTGGTTGGCAGGATATGGTTTGTGCCTGAACATTTATCGCCGTAAGTCACCGTGGTTTCTTCACCAATAAACAGCGATCCGTAATTTTTTAGACGCGCGGTATACCATTCATCCTTGCTTGTATGAATTTCAAGATGTTCGGCGGCATATTCATCCGACATTTGAGCCGCTTCCTCGTCACTATCACACAAAATCACCTCGCCATAATCGCGCCATGCCACGGTGGCGGCATTCCGCGCAGTTTCCGGCAAGGCATTAATGTGACGATCCATTTGCGCCATCACATCGTCAGCTAACTGGCGCGATGTCGTGATCAGCCATGCCGGCGAGTCCGGGCCATGTTCGGCCTGACTGACCAGATCTTCGGCGACCACCGCCGCATCAGCGCTATCATCAGCAATCACCGCAATTTCGGTCGGGCCTGCAAACATATCAATGCCGACACGGCCATAAAGCATTCGTTTTGCCTCGGCAACAAACCGGTTTCCTGGGCCGACCAGAATACGCGCCGGTTTGCCGGTAAATAACCCAAAGGCCATCGCGGCAATTCCCTGAACGCCGCCAAGCGATAGAATGGTATCGGCACCACAAAGATTCATCGCATAAATAATCGCCGGATTTGGGCCTTCCTTGCCATGCGGCGCGGTACAAGCAACGACGTGATTAACACCCGCCACCTTGGCCGTAGCAATTGACATAATCGCCGAGGCTACATGAGCATAACGACCGCCCGGCACATAACAGCCCGCCGTTTCAATCGGGATCAGTTTCTGGCCAGCCCATAATCCGGGCGATAATTCGGTTTCAAATTCGTTAATCGATGCGAGCTGGGCCTTGGCAAATTTTGTTACCCTGCCATAGGCAAATTGAATATCGTCCTTTAACTGCGGCGAAATTGTTGCCGCTGCCGCCGCAATCACCTCACCACTTACAATCGCAGCACCGCTATAGCCGTCAAGATCACGCCCATAGGCAAGCGCAGCCTCCTCGCCACCCGCCTCAATTTTAGCAAGCATATCAGCAACGATCTTGCGTGTTTCATCACTGCCGGTTTGCGGCGTTTTTTCCGCCTTCTTCAGATAAGTTATCGTCATTTAGTTTCCTATTGCCCATAAATGTAAGTGGGAGGCCATAACGCAATCTGCCTAAACAGAAAGATTAATGCGAGACCAATCAACTGAATTATCATAAATTCCATCATTCCATAATAGTGTCTTTCAAGTTACCTTCAGCTATTCCTCCTAGCCGCACCATGCTGATGAAGATCTTTCAACATAGTTTTGTCCGACTACAGCCATTTCCGACAATTAAACCAAACATCATTTCCACTTGCCTGATAAACCAATTCACATCTCGACCTTTGCGGCACCACTAAAAGATCGCCGCGATAAACCCAAGATCGATTAATCCATCATAGATCATCATAACCGTCAGATAGATCAGGAACCACAATCCGAGATATGACAACCACCGATGCCTGATCATCACCCGCATAATTAGCGAGGCACTAAACGCCATAAAGGCGATCGCCAGCCCGAGGCCAAAAATCAAAAGCACCGTGTTATCGCGGGCAATCGCTGCCACCGCGACAATATTATCAATCGACATTGACACATCAGCAACTAATATGGTCACCAAGGCGCGACCAAAGCTTTTTTCCGCCGGCTTCTCTGCTTCCGCCTCACCCAGCGCGGCCCCGCTTGCGGCGTTACCGTTAAAGTCTTTCAAATCTTGGTAGAAGCGGTAACAGACCCAGGCGAGCAATCCGCCACCAATCAAGAGAATGCCCTTGATTGCCAGCAATTGAGCAGCGATAACTGCAAAGACAATGCGCAATATCGCCGCCACCGCCATGCCAATGGCAATCGCACGTTTGCGTTGCCCGGGGGCCAGCCCTGCCGCCGCCATACCGATCACTAGCGCATTATCACCCGACAAGATGATATCGGCGAAAATGATCTGCGCAATATCGGTTACCTCGGCGGTACCATATCGGGTAAAATCAAGACCGCTGATATTCATCCCGCCCCCTCCAAGATCAAATCTGAGAGTTTTTCCCCAATCATTATGGTCGGCGCGTTGGTATTACCCGAGGTGATGGTCGGCATGATCGACGCATCTGCAACCCGCAATCCGCTTACGCCATAAACGCGCAGCTTTTCATCAACAACCGCCATTTTATCCTGACCCATTTTACAGGTGCCGGTGGGATGATAGATCGTTGTAGAGGTATTGCGCGCCCATTCAAGGATCGCCGCATCATCATTATCTGCCACAGCTGGCCCCGGCGCGTGCTCTTCGGTAATCAGTGATTTGACCGGATCGGTGCGGCAAACCGCACGGGCAATCTTGATACCGGCGACAAGCGTTTCGCAGTCAGTTTTAGTTGCCAGATAATTCGGATGGATCGCCGGATAATCCTCAGGCTTTGATGAAACCAGTTCGATATGACCCCTACTTTCTGGCCTCAACTGTAAAACCGAGGCGGTAAAGGCCGAAAAATCATGGCTGCCATCTGCAATATTGTCAGCGCTGAACGGCTGAAGATGAAACTGAATGTCAGGGGTTTCTAAAGCCGGATGTGTTTTCAGAAATGCCGTGCCAAGGCTGGCTGCCATTGCCATCGGGCCAGATCGTTTCAGCGCGTATTTCAGCGCAATTTTTGCAAGCTGAAACGGGTCTTTAGTTTCGGTATTGATTGTACTGGCATTGCATTTAAAAACGGGGCGGGCTTGCAAATGGTCCTGCAGATTACGCCCCACACCCGGCAAATGATGAGTCGCGGCAATGCCGTGCTGGCCAAGATCATGCTGATCGCCAATGCCAGATAGCATCAGGAGCTGCGGCGATCCAATCGCCCCTGCCGACAGAATGATCTCGCGCCGCGCGCTGATCCGCTGATTTTTTCCGTTAATCCTGACCAACGCTGCGGTGGCGCGCTTATCCTCGAACTCGATCCTGTCAGTATGCGCATGGGTGAAGATATGCAAATTTTTACGAGCCAGAACCGGCTTCAGATACGCTGCGGCCGTGCTACAGCGTCGACCATTTTTCATCGTCATCTGAAAAAAGCCAACACCCTCTTGATCTTCGCGGTTATAATCGTCCGTGCGCCGGTACCCAGCATTTGCCGCCGCATCAACCCACGCATCAATAATGTCACGATCAACCTTGTTTTCCGATACATTCAAAGGGCCCCCAACACCTCGTTCAGGCGATGGCGCACCTTCCCAATTTTCGGCCCGCCGGAACAATGGCAGCACGTCACCCCAGCTCCAACCCGCATTGCCAAGCTGGCGCCAATGGTCAAAATCCTGCGGTTGCCCACGAACATATAAAAGCCCGTTGATCGAACTGCTGCCGCCAAGCACCTTGCCTCGCGGCCAATTGATCGAACGCCCGTTCAACCCAGGGTCAGGCTGTGTACGATAGCACCAGTCGGTTTTTGGATTGCCCATGGTTTTGAAATAACCGACTGGAATATGAATCCATGGATAGCTATCCCGGCCTCCGGCCTCGACCAGCGCCACGGAAACAGACGGGTTCGCCGACAGACGGTTCGCAATTACACAACCAGCCGACCCAGCGCCAATGATGACGTAATCAAACTCCAATCGCCACCCCTAAATATTTAGGTTTACTTTTTGAGACTTTTAGTCTCTATTATTAGATAAAGAGTAAAATCATGCACGAATCTGTGGCTTGTTCAAGACAATTTTGCCGCCATTGTTCTTTTCGTGTGGGAGTTGCGCGTGAAAGAAGGCACCATAATGACCGACTCAACTCCACCAAATTTGCGGATCTTAAGGATATTTGAAGTGATCGCGGATGCCGGACGCCCCCTTACGCCAACCGAGATCAACGAACAGCTCGACTGGCCCAAGCAAAGTCTGCACCGGCTTTGCCAGACACTGATTGCCGAGGGTTATCTTGTCAAACAGGCACGCCGTCTTCACCCTACAAAACGCCTTCTTTCGCTTGCTGCGGGGTTGGCACAGCACGCAACCGGCCAGACCACGCGCCATCAAATTTTGCAGAATATCGCGCGCAAGGCCGGCGAAACGGTGAATTTCGTCAGGCCAGAAATCAAGGGCATGATCTATGCTGACCGCGTCGAGACGAATTGGCCCTTCCGGGTTCTGCTACCAGTCGGAACACATGTACCTTTTCATTGCACAGCAAGCGGCAAGACCTATCTTGCCAGCCTGCCGCCAAAAAAACGGCGGGTTTTGATCGATAGCTTGGACCTGCGCGCCTATACAGAACACACCCATACCAGTACCGAAACACTGGAGGACGAGTTGCAACGGATCAGCAAAGATGGCTTTGCGCTTGATTTGGAAGAATTCCATGACGGCATGATTGCGATTGCCGTGCCGGTGCTGGACTCACGCCGGCGTTATGTCGCGGCGCTGGCGATTCATGGGCCGAAACAGCGCTTTGATTTGGACGAGGCGATGGCACGGCGCACATTGTTGGTCGAGTCAGCCAAAATCATCTCAAAGACATTTGGCTATTAAACCCAGAATTAATACACCAGTTAATATCGCAATATTGTCGGCAATGCAGGTGGCTAGCCGCGGCGTGCCTCACCCGCACTAGTGATCAGGGCGGCAAACCGATACAGTCCATGCACAAATTTTGAAAATGGCAGGATCAGGAAAAACCCGTAAACAACGCCTAAATGGATGGCCAAAGTCACACCCATATAGCTGGTCTCGCGCACTGCAAGTAACAACAATCCGGTAAAGCTGACAAAAAACAGCGACACGATGAAGGCGTAATCCATGCCAAGCCCTTCATCATGGCGAACCGATGGATGCATTCGCCGTTTTTCAACGAACAGGCCAGCCGTGCCGATACATAAGATAATGCCACCGACCGTGCCAAGCACCACCGGTAATTCCAGATAGCCGTATGGCGCCTCACGGCCAAACACATAATGATAGATCGTGCCAACCGAGGTTGCGGCAAAACACAGCAAAAACCCGTACATCGTCAGTTGATGATAAATGCGCCGCGAGTTGCTTGACCGGTCATCGCCGGTCGGACAGCCCGGCCCCGATAACATGGTGCTGGACGAGTCGCCGCCAAGATGGCGTAAACTAGCCGCAGCCTTGATGGCGTCAAACAGATCGACAAAACCGCCCCATTTCGCGCCTGTATGGCGCCAGTAACGCCGCCAGCCCATGATGAATGACATCAGCACAAAAGCTGAAATCACCAGCGGAATCCCTGCCATGACTGTATGCGGCATGATCTTGTAAAATGCGCCCTCGCCGACATGCACACCCCAGAACAGCTGCGGCGCAATCATCGCCAACATCACCCCCACGGTAATCGCCAAACCAGACGAGATCACCAGAGTGACGACCAGCCCATTTCGCCTGAACAACCCGGCCATTGGCGCCGGCCAAGCATAGGCGGCATAGCTGTCGTTACGCGCCGCAGCCAGCGCCTGCGGTACATTCACGCCAAATTCATGCGGTGGGGCATATTGGCAGGCGTGATAACAGGCACCGCAATTGTGGCAAAGATTGGCAAGATAGCCGACATCACCCTCGTCAAATTGACGACGACGGGTCATCGCCGGAAATACTGCACAAAACCCCTCGCAATAACGACAGGCATTACAGATCTGCATTACCCGGGCAACCTCACCGGCCGCGTCAGGGTCAAGCAGTGCCTTAAGGTCAAACCCCTCAGCTTCGATTTTATCGGTTAAGGACACGCGCTGCCTCCGCTCCTGCAATGCGGCCAAAGACGCCGCCAATTGTCATGCCAATTCCGCCTAAATATCCTTGGCCGAGAACATTTCCGGCCATGATTTCACCGGCAGCAAAAAGGTTTGCCGCAGGTTTGCCGTCCTGCATCAAAACCTGCGCCCGATCATTCACCGCAACCCCCATGTAGGTAAATGTGATCCCTGGTCGAAGGGGGTATCCGTAAAAAGGCGGCTTTTGAATTGGTGCCGACCAATTGGTTTTCTCCGGGGTCAGACCAGTTGTGGCTTTGCCATCGAGGACCATCTGGTCAATCGGGCCGGCAGGACAGGCTGCATTGAACGCATCAACAGTTTTCTTCGCCGCCATTGGATCAATACCGAGCTTGCTCGCCAGCCCATCAATCGTATCATCAACAATCGGCGTAAACACCGAAGGCATGAACCGCTCCACCCCTTCAGAATCAACAATGGCATAAGCAATCTGATCCGACTGCGTGGCCACCAAACGCCCCCAGATCGCATAGCGCTTCGGCCAAAAGTCCTCACCTTCGTCGTAAAATCTCTCAGCGCTGTTGTTGAGCACCACACCGAATGGAACCCCATCAACGCGGCTGGCAATTCCGCCATCATATTTCGGCGCACGGGCATCAATCGCCACTGCATGGCACTGATCAAGCGCACCCACCGGCTGTGCGCCCCGATCCAGCAATACGCGCAACACTCTGCCTTTGTTATAGGGCGTGCCTCGCACTAGAAAATTCTTCGCTGCATCTCCCCAGCCCTCGGCCAGCCAATCGAGATCGGCTTCAAACCCGCCTGCCGCAGTAATAAGCTGTTTGCAGCGGATATAATGCGACTGACCCTGCCAAAAAACATCAATCGACTCACAAAAGCCGTTTTCAAGCGCAATATCGGTTACTTCAGCTTCATAGATAAATTGCACCCCAACCGATTCCGCATGACGGCACAGGCTGTTTAGCATTGCCCGGCCACCGCCAAGGAAAAAGGCATTCGTATGGTTCAGGTTTAATGTGCCTGATAAGGCTGTCTGGAATCTCACACCGCGTTCAATCAACCATTCCATCAACGCTTGTGAACTTTTCAATGTTAGTTTTGCAAGATGCTCATTTGTAACGCCTTTGGTGACCCTCATAAGGTCATCCCAATATTCCTCAAAGGTGTAGCGATCCGACATGACATCTGTTGGCTCATCGTGAACAGAACGAAGGTTTCGAGTGTGCCGAGTGTTTCCACCACGGAAATCACGTGGCGCAGTCTCAATAACCAATACTGAACACCCACGTTCAGCTGCAGTGATCGCTGCGCAAACCCCCGCATTGCCGCCACCAATAACCACGATATCCCAAATTTTTTCAAAAAAAGACTGACTGTTGTTATCTGACATGCAGGGCGCCTTGATATATTGCATACATTTGCATACACTATACGAAAGAGGAGGCGTTCATGTCAACAGACTGGGAGGCACATGACCTGGCAGTGCAGGATAATTACGGCGACAATCTCGCAGCGACCGCGCGTATTAGGCATATTCTGCTGGCGGCGATAACAGCTGGTGACATTGCGCCTGGTGCGCGGCTGAAAGAACTCGACCTCGGACAAAAGCTGGGGGTCAGCCGTACTCCGCTGCGCGAGGCTATTGCAGGGCTGAAGGCTGAGGGCATTCTCTCGATTGGGGATGATGGCGGGCTGCGGGTTCGCACGCTCGGCTATCAGGACATTCACGCTCTCTACCAGTTACGCGCCGAATTGGAATCGATGGCAGCCGAGTTGGCGGCGGCACAGGCAAGTCCGGCTGAACGCGAATTTGTTGCCGAGATCAGAGCCCGAGAAGCGAACCTTGTAAATGAAGGCAGTGATCCAGCAGCACTGGCCAAATTAAACGGGCAGTTCCATCAATCCATCGCGCTTGCCAGTCATAATCCTTTTCTAATCGAAACCTTGCAGCGCCTCAGCACACTGATGGTCCTGCTTGGCCCCACTGCTTATAGCCTGAGCGCACGTGTGCGTGAAATCGGTGTCGAGCATGATGCGATAAATTACGCAATTCAAACAAATGATCCAGCTGCTGCCAAGCTGGCAGCCCATGCGCATTTACAAAATGCTGTCAAGGCACGCCTGCAAATCATCGCATCTGGGCACAAGGAAAATATGGATTAGCCTGCTTACCATCCAGATGTTATGAAACCGGACTTCATATGAAGGGCTTAAACCGCCCGAACATCACCTACCCCTAAAGGAGTTTCCATGCGGCCCGTGATGTCGGATATCCAAAATATCATTGTAACCACATCGATTGCCTTTGGCAACGGATACGCGTTTCAGTTTATCGGTTTGCCTGCACCTTTCCTGCTTGGTAGCCTCTTTGGCGTCTGGACTATTGGCGCAGCAGTGCCACTAATTCAAACCCATGTTGGCATACCGCGCTGGCTTCATGTGCCGGTTATTCTTGGGCTTGGAACATTGATCGGAGCCAATTTCCGGCCTGATATTCTAGCACATATAGGTTCGGCTAGTATTACTGTTGCGGCAATGATTTTTGCGACAGTTCTCGCGACCTTAGCTGGCCTTACCTATCTGATTCGAGTGCGCAAATACAGCTTTGTTATGGCTCTATTGAGCTGCATTCCAGGAGGTCAGGCAGAGGTTACTGCGATGAGCCGCGATCTGGTGGAAAAAGACTATGTAGTCGCACTTTTTCATCTGGTACGTGTAGCACTGGTGTTTTGCTCTACCCCTTTGCTTCTGGCATTGGTGGAGGGCCAAGCAGCCGTTGCGGCATCAAATACGGCACTGTTGGCCATGCCAAGCATGTACACTGTCGAAACAAAAGATCTGCTATCATTTTTTGCGATTGCTACATTCAGCTTACCATTGGCACAACTGCTGCGAATCCCAATGCCGCATCTGGTCGGACCTCTGATCTTTAGCTCGTTACTTCATATCCTCGGGTGGGTCGAGTTACCGCGGATTAGTGAGTTTGTTATTATCGCTCAGATAGTCATAGGCAGCTCGGTTGGTGGACGGCTGGCACGAGTACCGTTTATCGAACTATCCGGCTATATACGAGATGCAACGGTCAATTCTGTCATTATATTGCTGACCTATGGCGGCACTGCTTATGTAATCGCGGCCTTGACTGAGATTGATTTCATAATGATGCTTCTCGCCTTTGTTCCAGGCGGCCTCTATGAAGTGACTTTGCTGGCATTGATATTCGGATTTGATGTCGCCTTTGTTGCGTTTCATCACACTATAAGAGTGATGCTAGTATTCATCAGCCTGCCCTTTCTCGTTGCGTATGCTCAAAAACGAAATCTCATTCCAACTAACACAAAGTCACCAAATTAAAGATAGAGATTTGAAAAATGAAATTGGCAATTTTAGATGACTGGCTTGATTGTGCGTTATCCAGCTGTGACTGGAGCCAACTTGGTGCAAATGTCCAGATTGACGTATTTCATGACACTGTCAGAGGCGATCCGCTTATTGCACGCTTGCAGCCCTATGACATCATTTGCATGATGCGCGAGCGAACCCCCATTACCGCTGCTTTAATGGATAAGCTCCCAAACCTAAAGGGAATTGTGACCAGCGGTATGCGAAATGCGGCACTGGACATTGATGCGGCCAAAGCCCGGAGCATCATGGTAAGTGGAACCAGCTCACCCGGCCATGCTACGTCTGAACTCGCCTTTAGCTTGATTACAATGCAGGCCCGACAGCTCTTTGCCAGCGCGACTTCAATGCGCAATGGCGGCTGGCAAACACATCTCGGGCGTGATCTTCGTGGGACGAAACTAGGCATCTTGGGCCTTGGCAGACTTGGAGAACAGCTTGCTCATTACGCTAAGGCTTTTGGCATGAATGTTCAGGCATGGTCTCAGAACCTAACTGTTGAGCGATGTAATGAGGTCGGTGTTTCCTATGTTGATCGAAGTACCCTCTTCAAAACTTCAGATTTCATCTCAATTCATCTAAAATTATCTGACCGGATTCGCCATCTAGTCGCTGCAAAAGAGTTGGCAATGATGAAACCCGAGGCGTATTTGGTTAATACCTCACGCGCCCCTATCATAGATATGCAGGCATTGACCAATGCACTTGCCACCGGACAAATCGCTGGCGCGGCGATTGATGTCTATGATCTCGAACCTGTGCCCCCGGATGATCCTTTGCGTGCAACACCCAATCTTTTGATGACCCCTCATATAGGCTATGTCACGCGTGAGACCATGGAAATTTTTTACGGCGAAACACTAGAAGCAGTTGAGGCAATGATTGCTGGACAGCCAATCCGCAACTTGTGATGATGTCGCGTTTCATGCTGCAACCCTCTCTAGAAAATACCATATAAAGCCCCACTTAAACTTTAAGCAACGCAGTCATCAATGTTAGATTTCAGTTGCCAAAGTGCGCTCTTCGCAGAATTAAGTCTGGACTGATTCAAATTTTGATACCAAAAGAGCGAATGTTACTTTCATGGCGTCTTAAAAATGCTATCTTTTGGTTCGATTAATTAGGTTTCCAGGGGAATCCTCTGAGCATGCGACCGAATGCCCCTCACCCAACCGATGCGCATCCTATATTTTCGTTTTCAAACGGAGAAATGGGTGCAATTTCAAACCATCTTATCAGGTCAATTGAGAAAATTACCGGGCAGCCTCGTATCCGTAAATTGTATTTTGATTATGTTAATGAAGATTTACCAACCCAAAATTTCTGGTCTGATGCCCTTCAACGGCTGGATATTTCCATTAGTCTAACGCGAAGCACTATCGGCGGTATTCCCGCCTCAATTCCGGCTACCGGACGGGTCCTGGCGATTGCAAACCATCCATATGGGGTGATTGATGGTTTAGCGTTGTGCGCGTTAATGGCTAATGTAAGGCATGACTATAAGATCATCACACATCGGGTTCTGCGCCAGGCACCCGCAGTTATGGACAAGATTCTGCCAATTGATTTTGATGAAACTGAAGCCGCACTTGCTAGCAATTTGAAAACCCGTGCTGACGCTACAAAGCACCTCAAGGATGGTGGCGCGGTGATTATTTTTCCAGCTGGAGCGATTTCTCTGGCGCCCAACTTCATTGGTAACGCTATTGATGCCGAGTGGAAAACTTTTGCGGCAAAGTTGGCACAAGTTCCCAACACAACAACAATTCCATTTTATTTTGATGGACGGAATACACTATTATACCAGATGGCACGCAGGGTCAGCGTCACATTGGGCTATTCACTGATGTTCCGTGAAATCTGTAAAAAAATGGGACACTCAATCTCCATCTGTATGCGCCAGCCGATTCACGCCAGCACATTATCAAAGTTCGGCACCCGCACCGAAGTAACTGAGTATTTGCGGCGCTGTACATATGGAAGTGAGAATCATTAGCGCTAGAGTTATACTCTAGCGATAGAGGTAGATTGGGCTTGTCCAGCACAAGGTACCATCTTCCAGAGTTACACGAACAAAGATTGGATTATCTCGATCACCATCAAGAAAGAGCACGCGCTCAAACTGTAAGGTCTTGTGCGGGTTAACTGTCGGCAGCCGAAATAGCTTAAGGTAGCGTGGCAACACGCCGCTATTGTCAAAAACCTCATCCTCAAAACCGATATCCTCCAGCGGCACACCAGCCTTGATCAATGGTGTTTCGATCTTAAGCGTACCTCTGTAAGGATCGGCAAGCATCATATCAAACCCACCAATATTTCCCGTAGTCAAAGCGCGCCAATTCAATTCAACTGGTGATGGCTGGTTCAGCGTTTTATCTTTATTAAAAAAATTAATTGGGCTCGCCGAAATAATTTCATTTTCGGACAAAAAAGCTGATCCATCCCAGATTACCTGCCGGAAACGGCCACGATATTCTGCACCTTCCCAAATA
Organism: Candidatus Puniceispirillum sp.; assembly: GCA_016778895.1. Lineage (GTDB taxonomy): Bacteria > Pseudomonadota > Alphaproteobacteria > Puniceispirillales > Puniceispirillaceae > UBA3439. Next base: position 76,724 of record JADHOR010000005.1, on the reverse strand, counting down.
ACCCGAATACGACTGCCAAGGTCTTCCTTTGCATAAGGGCGAATGGTTTCAATCAAGTTTAGACCATTAAAGATATCAACACGTTCGATTGCCACACTAGCTCGTATATCAACCTTGAGTGATGCACCGCCTGCCGGCAGATGAACTATATCTCCCATGATTGCCTGATTTGCGGCTGTACCTTTGTCACGTCCATGGCGGGGGTCGTCATGAAATTTTGTGCCGCCTTGTGGAAAATCTACGTCAAGTGTGATGAGTGGTCGGCCATTTTCACCGCCAGTAGTCGCGTAATGGTGACGTTTTCGGATCGCATCTAAAATCGCCCCACGGCTTAATTTATCAGTCAAAAAGCATGTCAGCCCACCAACCGCACCAAACAATGCTGCACCCGGATAACTGGCGCCAGGCCGCCCCTTGTGCCCATCCGAATTAGCAACTATGCCAATGCGGTATCCAAGTCGAAAGGCATCTTGAACCAGCCATTCAAAACTACCCCAACTTGAGTGAATTTCCATGGATTTTTCAAACCGTCCGTCATGGGCCAGTTCAATATCTGCATAACGGCCACCACAGTGTGCGTAAACGACAACATCATCCTCACCATACTCAGCAAATGCGGCAAATAACTCGCCAGCTGAATTACAGTCTGTGTCTATGTCAGAATGATCGCTGACCAGCGCGTGCGAAGACCGGCGAATGGTTCGCCCTTCAGTTGGGAAATAGATATTGCGGTCACCACCAAGGCCAGTATTGCCAGACCATTCATAGCCCGGGATGGCAACAAATTTTCCATCCTCGTTAAACGCAGCGCATAGGTGGTCGAGCTGAGCCCAGAAATCACCAGTAATCTGAAAATCATTACCCTGATGTCCTGTGGCATCAACAAACGCATAATCACGGGCAAACCTGAAATAGGCCTCAGCGCTGCCAGTGCCTATGGTTTCTTCCGACTGGCCATGAAGGTCACCCCAAAAATGTCTGGATAATGGATGATCTTCAATCCGTATTGGGTTTGTCCGGCACATTACCGTACCTGCCCAATCCAGAAAATCTACATATAGTTCAGCTGCCTCTGCAACAAAAAGGCCTGCAATTTCTCCGGAAAAAGACCCTGGCTTCAGGCTAACACTCTCGGGCAGCCCTTTAATAGGATGACTGGATCGTGGATATAAAACAATATCGCACTGGTCTGATGGATTACCCCATTTGTCCTCACCCTTGAATTTAATTGAAAACACCTCATTCACTGCACGGATGGTTGGTGCGACCGCCAAATAACGATCAGGCTTCCCTGGAATAATTTTAATCACTGGTTGAACGGGCATCGGCTGATAACAATAGGTAGCAATCGGATCAACCAATACGTGGAACTCATAACTCTCTTCACAGAATGTCTGCAACCGCATCCCCGGCGAGCCACCCGACCGATCACCAAAAGTGATCGTAATTTGATCACCTTCACGCAAGAACCCGCGTACAACTTTCACATAAAGCGTTCTATCCCACGGGCGCACATTGCCCTTTGGATCATAATGATACGTAAGAACGGCATTGTTTGACGCCTCAATAGTCGTGTAGTTTGGCCCCTCTGGATCTTCAAATTGTGGCCGGGTTTGATCACTAGCAAACCGAAAACAAACGCGCATTGATCCAGAGTCATCAATGCCAAATTTACCCGCCCTGTAGGTCAGTACAAATGTTTGATAAGTTCCCGCCTCAAAGGCACCGTCGGGGGTAATCGAGACATTACCAAGCTCATCAGCCGGAATGGGAAATGCAACTGGCGAGCTAGTCGTGCCACCAGTGCCAGCTCCAGCTAGAACATCATCGCGGCTTCCCATCGGCATTTCAGTCATCACAACACCCTTGAAACTAATTTTTAAACATTGGAATGACGCAATTAATAAACTACCTCGAAACGATGATAGCAGTTAATTCGCGTCCTGCAAGAACAAGACCCGATGCAAGAATCAACCATATCAGCAGCCGCTGAAACTGCTGATCATTTAACCAGCGAAACATAAAAATACCAGTTTGCGTGCCAATAATCGAAAATGGAAAGGCCACCGCAACAATCAGCCAGATGTGCTGGCCGATTGACCCGCGCCAGGCCATCAAAACCAGCACCGTTCCCAAGACGATCATATTGAAAGGCTGTACCAATGCGCGTCGACGCGCCTTTGACCAGTCATAAAGTGAGCATCCCATGGTTAAAATCGCTCCGGACATTCCAGCCACCATACCAAAGAGACCACCAATAAACCCAACAAGCATATCGGCCACAAGATAACGTTTGGTTAATTTTGGCAAGGTTTTGCGAAAGGTAAAAAAACCACCAAACAAAATAAGTAGGCTTGCTACCAGGAGTTTCAGCATCGTGACATTCACCGCATCCAAAAGCAAATAACCTATGACAATACCAACCAATGCCGGTGCTAAAAATCGTATTTGTTCGACTTTATCAATGGCGTTGCGAACGGCGTACAAGCCCTGCAAACCACCAACCAACGACATGATCACAACCGTGACAACCGCATCTAATGGCGGCATTGCCGCTAGCCACCACCCGAGCGCAAAAAGGCCAGTACCAAACCCAGCAAGGCCATTGGCAAAACCACCAGCAAGCGCACCAGCGATGATGAGCATTATTACATCAAAGCTCATCACAGCCCAATTCTTGAATGAAGGATGTGGGGATAAACACCCAGGAATGAAGATTTCTAAACATAGACAAACCCTAGGCCTGCTGGCTTTGATTGAACCTACACTTGCCTATTAAATCTGCTCACATGAGCGCCCGCTGGCCTCAAAAGACGCTCGGCCTTTGACGCCGCAACCCACGCTTCTAAAGCCTGACGACGGTACGCATATTTTTTTAAGTCGACAATCCCTTTAATCCTGGACTATCCATAGATTGTCTAATCTGCTTGCTCTTGAAATGCGATTGGTGGCTTGATCCTCTGACATGATTGTTGGAAATTGGGGACAAGACTGGCTCAACATCATGTCTTCAAGCTGAACAAAATCCCAGCCATTGAGTATTTCAGGATATGACACGATGATTATCGAGACTCTAATTTCAGCTGATTTCATAATCGTGCTAACTGCAGTTCTTCTAGGCTGTTTTGTTAAGGGCGCATTAGGATTTGGGTTACCGCTGATTGCTACACCCATTATGCTATTTGCACTGTCACTCCCCGAAACTGTTGCTGTTCTTGCCTTACCAATTATTGTGGCCAACATTCAACAAATCTGGCTCAATCGAGCGCATTGGCGCATTTTGAGACAATTTTGGCCACTTGTTGGCGCCGCTACCCTAATAATGCTAATAGGGGCGCCCATTATGGTAACGGTTGATAGTCATTCACTTGGCATTTTGATTGGACTGCTTATTTCTCTTCACTCTATCTTATCCAGCTTTCCACTGCCCCAATTTCGGCAACGAACCATAAAAGTCCAAAGCCTCAAACGGCTAATTATCCCAGCAGGCATCACATCAGGCATTCTGGGCAGTTTTACCAGCATGTATTCTTTTCCCAGCGTACAGTTATTTATGATGATGCGCGTTAGCAAAGACGAGCTTGCGATGTTGCTTGGCGTGTTTCTATCGCTCGGCTATATCGCTTTGTGGCTAGGTATTTCTCATGCTGGGTTTCCTGTTGGTGATAGCCTCTTGTTATCAGCTACTATGATTATTCCAACTATCGCCGGACAACAAGCGGGGCATTTGACACGCCAACGCATCTCTGAAAAAACCTTTCGTCATTTTGTTCATTTTGCACTGGCTTGCGGTGGTTTCACGCTTATCATACGAGGACTGAACAATCTTATTTGAAGGGCAACTAAAATGGCATTTGATCATTATCAACCCGACTATATAGTCATTGGCGGTGGGTCCGCTGGCTGCGTGCTGGCCGCACGTTTAAGCGAGGATCCGACTTGTCATGTTGTGCTTCTTGAGGCCGGTGGGGAAGACCGTAACCCACTTATTCATATCCCAGCAGGCTATATCAAAACGATGGTTAATCCGGCAATGAATTGGATGTTTGAGACAGAGCCTGAAGAAAGCAGCGGAAACCGCCGTATTGCAATCCCGCGCGGTAAAGTGCTTGGTGGATCATCTGCTATTAACGCAATGCTTTATGTGCGGGGGCAGTCAGCCGATTATGATGGCTGGGCCCAACGCGGTAATCGTGGCTGGTCATATGATGATGTGCTGCCTTATTTCCGCAAGGCAGAGCATTGTGAGGCATTGGCAAATGGTGATATGGATTTTGACAGCAAAATCCACGGCATTGGCGGGCCGTTGAATGTCGCCCCGGTACGCAGTCGCTATGAAGCCCTTGATATGCTGATTGATGCAGCCGAAAAGCTAGGTTATCCGCGTAACAAGGACTATAATGGAGCTAGTCAGGATGGGTTTGGCTATTATCAGGTGACCCAGAAAAACGGACTCCGCTTTTCTGCCAAAAAAGCCTACCTGCAACCTGCGCGGAAGCGGCCTAACCTTAGAGTTATCACGCACGCGCATGTTACATCTATCAGCCTATGCGGAGGACGTGTTGATGGGGTTCATTTTAACCGTCATGGTAAAGCGCATAATTTGAAGGTGGGACGCGAAGTTATCCTGTCAGCAGGCACAATTCAGTCGCCGCAAATTCTCGAATTATCTGGAATTGGCGCGCCCGACCATATCACGCGCCATGGCATCAATGTTTGCCATGAGTTACCGGGGGTGGGCAGTCATTTAGCCGATCATTATATCTCCCGCTTATCATGGCGTTTGCGACGAAACATTTCGCTTAACAACCGTGCACATGGACTTGGGCTAGCGGCCGAGATTATCCGCTATAGCTTAACACGTCGCGGCCTTCTTAGCCTACCAGCCGGTGCGCTTAGTGGGTTTGTTCGATCGCGTGATGGTCTTACTAGTCCAGACATCCAATATCACATTGCTAATGCCAGCTTTGCTAACCCGGCAAAACGTGTCTTTGATAAATTTCCAGGCATGACTTTTGGTCCTTGCCAGCTGCGGCCAGAAAGCCGTGGCTCAGTGCATATCAAATCATCCGACCCGATGACCGCACCTGCGATCAGGCAGAATTATCTAAGCACTGATGAAGATTGCCGTGTGCACGTTGCCGGAATGAAAATTGCGCGGGTAATTATGGAAAGTGATCATATGTCGCCACTCGTCGAGGCAGAAATACGCCCGGGCAAAGACCTTGATACCGATGATGCACTGCTAGCCTATGCGCGTGAAACTGGCGTGACCTTGTATCATCCCGTCTCAACCTGCCGCATGGGGCCTGATCCAAAGTCGGGGGATGTCGTTGATGCAAGGCTTCGTGTTTACGGACTTTCGGGGTTACGCGTAGTTGACGCATCCATCATGCCAACGCTGGTGTCGGGCAATACGAATGCGCCGACAATCATGATTGCCGAAAAAGCGGCTGATATGATTATTGCTGACCAACGCTAAGCTAGGCACTCAAAAACTAATTGGCGCGAAAACAAGATTCCATCGCATCGGCATAGCTCTTCAAAAGAGTTGGGTAGAGCTCATCGCTAGCAGGCAAGTTGCTCGCAACCGGATCCAACGTGCCAATCCGAACTTTGCTGCCTTCGGCAATCAGGTCTACGGCTTTTTGCCCTAAAAACGGTTCTGCAAAAATACAGTCGGTTTGGTGCTCGTCAAGCTCTGAGCGGAGCGCCTTTATCCGCGATGCAGTTGGCATTATGTCCGGCTCACTTGTTATCACCCCATGATTACTTAACCCAAACCGGCGCTCAAAATAAATATGCGCGTCATGTAGCAGAAGAAATCTTGACGCTGAATATGGTGCCAGCTGCCTTGCAATATCGGCCTGCAAACCTGCAAGACGCACCGACATCTGATCAGCATTCGCGGCATAGATCTCGGCATTTTCTGGATCGGCCTTGCCAAGCCGCGATGAGATCTCCCGAAGCATTAACTGAGCATTTTGCGGATCAAGCCAGATATGCGGATTAATTCCATGGCTCGCATGATCATCTTGGTCACCGTGGTTGGTATGTTTGGCATGTTCGTCACGATCATTATGTTTGTCATGGTTGGGCTTTTTGTGAGCAGGCAAAGGGTTATTAAATTCAAATAGCACCAAACCAGAAGCGTCGATCAGCGGTGTCGTCTGGGCGTGTGGCGCAAGCGTCGCCAGTGCTTTTGTTAGTGGCTGTTCCATCGTAGGGCCAACCCAAAAGACGATATCTGCTGCCTGCAAGCTACGAGCTTGTGACGGTTTTAGGGTAAAATGATGCGCTGATGACGGCGTCTTAAGCAGCAATTGTGGCGTGCCAATATCGCCCATCACCGCAGAGACTAATGAATGAATTGGTTTTATCGAAGCAACCACAGATAGAGGATTTTGCGAAGCCATGGCAGCAGAATTAGCCCATATTATCAATAGGCCCAGCCCACATAACCTGCAGAGTCCAAAAAATTTGGAACCCCAAAAAGATTTCGAGATCACAATTGAATGCTTTATCAGTCCTTTTGCCATCATTGCCTTTCCTTTTTAAAGGTCGCGAGCTAGCTGTTGGTTGAACCCTTTTAATTGGACGTGTTCTAACACGTCTCTTGATCATATAATGTTATATTATTACATTCGTAAAAATTCAACCGATTTTTTATCAAACGCTCTATTGAACTGTACTTGGACCATTTGACCCAACATGACTGGATTGTAAATTTCGCAAAACCACATCATGAAATCTGAGGTGAGGCTAGCAGGCCTTTGTCACTTTGTTGACTTTGTTTTTTCTGCTTGATTTCATCATTCCAGCGGCGCCACAATAACTCTACTACCAATGTTTGAAGTCAATAAATGGCTTTATTCATATCGTTAAAGATACCGCTATCAAGAGATCTATCAGCCGTTTTAGAGGTTACTATGAGCCAAAAAGATACTAACTTTTTTAATATTGATGCCATGGACCAGGGCATTGCCCGAACCCTAAGCGAAGGGCTAACGACCCGTATTTTTCCGGGTGACCAGGCGATGTTATCAGTTGTACGTATTGCGCCGAATGCGGTTGGTACAATCCATAGCCACCCACAGGAACAATGGGGGATAATGCTGCAAGGTAGTGCGACCCGCATTCAAGGCGGTGAAAAAATTGCCGTTCAAAGGGGTGATTTCTGGTGCAGCCCAGGGGGTGTCGAACATGGCATTATTGGCGGGCCTGAGGGTGCTGTTATACTCGACGTCTTCAGCCCACCGCGTCCAGAATACACTCGCCCCGGACGTGGCTTTGCAACGGAGTAAATAAATGCCAGTTCAAATTTTCAAAAACGGCTTCAAGCCGCTATCTCCAAGAAAACTTGCTCAATGGGCCAGCGTTCCACCGGCAATTGCTGGTGATGTGATGAACCGTCAGAATGTCATGGCGGGTCGCATCTCGCCGCTATCAACCGGAATGACAATCGTTGGACAGGCACGAACGGTCAGCGTTCTTGCAGGCGATAATGCCGCCCTTCATGAGGTGATTGGCCGCTTGAACCCAAAGGAGGTTCTGGTGATTGACGCAGCAAACTATAGCGATCGCGCGGTCTGGGGCGGAATTTTGAACACACGCGCGAAGTTGCGCGGCATAAACGGAGTTGTGCTTGATGGCGCGGCGAGAGATGCAGCTGAAATGCGAGCTATGGGGTTGCCAGTTTTTTTGAGTGCCTTATCGCCTGCAGGACCGCACAAAGGCTGGGGCGGCTCAATTGATGATCGCATCAGCTGTGGTGGAGTTGTTGTCATGCCAGGTGATATAATTCTCGGTGATGACGATGGCGTTACTGTTGTGCCACTAAACCGCGCCGATGCCATACTTGAGGCGTCACTTGCGCGTATGGCATATGAGGCTGATATATTGGAAAAGTTAGCGTCAGGAGCCGATGTAAGCGGATTATTTCCATCACCAGAATTGGAAATAATGTCTTAGTTCAACTTTGCGCAATAAGATAGGTGACTTTTCAATTTAATGAACCTAACGTCAATGCTTGAAAGACGGGCTTACATTATTTCATGTTAATCTCTGGAGCAAAACTTACGTTAGGGAGAGCACCAGAACCTATTTGAAAGGCAGGGACGAAACAAAAACCAACTTCGCACAGTTGTTATACAAAACTGCATGAAAAGCTCAGCTCTCCGCGAAAATTTAAAACATTCACCAGACACTGACCCTAGCCGAACTTACCATAGACCAAATTCGGCAACCAAGTGACGACATCTGGGAAGAGCGCAACAAGCACAAGCACACCAATATAAGCCAGAAGAAACGGGAGAACCGCAACCGAAATCTTGTCAATTCCAAGGTTTGTTATTCGCGCAGCAACAAAAAGGTTTGCGCCAACAGGCGGCGTCAAAAAGCCCACCTCACAGGAAATTACCATCACAATGCCAAATACTATAGGATCAATACCGAGCGCCACCACGATAGGCAGCAGCAAAGGCGTAAGAAGAATAATCTGAGCAATTGACTCAAGGAACATGCCAGTAATTATCAAGATTACTGAGATAATCATTAGCAGCAAGAATGGGTTTTCCGTCACGCCACTTAAAGCTTCTCCAATCATGTCCGGAACAGACAAAAGGCTCATCAACTCCCCAAAAGCTTTCGCTGGACCCACAATAATCAAAACTGCACCTGAAATCATTGCGGTCACTTTTAGGCAGACCAGTATTTTTTTAACTGTTAGCTCTCTGTAAACAACACCACCAATCAGTAATGCATAAAAAACAGCTACAGACGCGGCTTCTGTGGGGGTAAAAGCCCCACTGTAGATACCCCCGAGAATTATGAATGGCGCAAGTATGGCCCATTTCCCATCAGCCATTGTCCTCCCAACCTCTGCCCAAGAGAAAATTGACCCATCACCGACATAATTTCGCCGTTTGGCGATTATATAGACCGTTAACATCAACAGAGCAGTCGCAAAGAAACCAGGTATGAAGCCAGCGAGAAATAAACGCGGAATGGATTGTTCGGCAACAATACCATAAATAATCATTAGGTTACTTGGCGGAATGAGACTCCCAAGCGCACCGCCAGCGGCAGCAATTGCACCGCCCATCGCAGGATCCCAACGCTGCTTAATCATTGATGGTATCATAACAGCGCCGATAGCAGCCGTAGTCGCTGGGCCAGACCCAGACAAGGCGGCAAAAAAAGCACAGCCCAGAACTGCCACTAGACCCAAACTTCCCGTATAATTGCCGATCATTGATTGCGCCATATTCACAATACGGCGTGCCATACCTCCCTGCTCCATTAAGGAGCCCGCGAAAACAAATAATGGAACTGTTACCAGCGGGAATGGCTCCACGCCAGTATACATGGACAGCACAACTTGAACCAAATTCAGGTCCATCATAAAATAACCAATCGCTGTACCTATGGCGACAGCTATTGGAATTGGAACTGCAAGAACAATCATTAAGATCATTGAGCCAAACATGATCAAAGCCTGCTGGCCTTCTGACAGGTCAAAAATAAAGTCCATCAAAAGGTCAAGCATGAGGTAAATCCTCATCGTCACGGGGCTCTAGGATTGGCTCGCCATATTTTATCCAGCGGTAATAAACCTGCGCCAACCTCAAAGTCATCAGACCAAAGCCAAGGATAAGGCACATGTATGGCCATTTTTGATCAATATCTAACGCTGGTGAACGGTATTCGTCTTTCCAGAAAGACAGGTCCAACAAAATGCTCTGATAGGTGAGAAAAATTCCAAAAAGAAACCATATAAGATCACTAAAAATTGTCATCCCAAGGGCCATTTTTGATGGCAACAATTGTACAAAATTCATCACACGAATGTGCGCGCGCTCTCGAACTGCCCATGCGACTGAGATATAAACTGACCACAACATTGCATAAATTGCCAATTCGTCGGACCAAGAGGTCGGCATATTAAACAAGTAGCGCATGACGACCTGGAAAAACACCATCGAAGCCATAAACATTACAAGAATACCAGCTAAAATTTCTTCAAAATGTTTTTCTAAAAATTTCCACATTTTAGCAATCTCACTTGTCAAAATGTAAAAGCTGGCCCCCAGGTTTGGGAGCCAGCTTGTAAGTTACTTATTTACTTTGCTGCCGCATAGATCTTATCCATGATTGCGGCATACTCGGGACCGCGCTCCTTGGCAAAAGCAGTGTGCACAGCCTTTGCTTTTTCAACCCAAGGGCCGATGTCTGGCTGAGTAAACGTCACACCGGTCGCTTCCATCTTTTTTTGCACGATAGACATACCGTAGTTAGTGTGGAACCGTGATGCAGCAGTGGCAATCTTCGCCGCCATTTGCATAGCTTCCATTTGACTGTCGTCAAGCTTTTTCATAAACGAGTCACTAACAAAAAATGGCGGAGCCAGGACAAAATGTCCAGTCATCGCTACATGCTTTGCAATGTCGTGGAACTTCTGTGAGTACTGAACGTCCAAAGGCAAGTCACCGCCATCAACAGTTCCAGTCTGCGTAGCGGTCAGCGCCTCTGACCAAGCAATTGGCACAGGGTCTGATCCAAACGCCTTATATGTGTCAACCATCACAGTGTTTTTTGGCACCCGATACTTCATTTTTGCAAAGTCAGCTAGATTGTTGATAGGCATCTTAGTGTTGTAGATGTGACGGAATGAGAACAGTGGGATCGTGACAAGGTGAACACCAACTTCTTTTGGCATTCCACCCCAAATGTCTTGACCAACCGGACCATCTGCAATCTTCACAGCATGATCATAGTTTTGGATCATATAGGGCAGCACCAACAAATCAATTTTTGGGTAAAATGGTCCGGCGTTGTTCTGCGCAATCATTGTCCCATCAAGAGTGCCAAGCTGAAGTTTCTTAAATTGCTCCTGCTCACTACCCATTTTATGGCAGCAGTGCACCTTCACACGAACCGTGCCGCCTGAAAGTGTCTCGAAGCGCTCAGCAAACAAATGCATGAAAGTGCCATATGGATGGCCTTCGTTAACCGAGTAACCAATGTTCATCGTTACTTTTTTTGCGTTTGCAGGTCCTGCTACTAGCAGCAGAGCCGCAAACATTGAGCCAAGAACTGGCTTTAAAATTTTCATTTTTTCCTCCCTAAAATCAAATCCAACAAGCCTATGACTTCACTAGGCAATTAACTTTGGTTAAAAAAACGTTCCAAAATTTTAATGGTTTTGCAAGTTAATTGATCGCTTATCTGCCGGTGTATGAAAAAGAATGTTCTTTCGTCTCAAAAATAATAAAATTTTATCGCCAAAAGAATTTGGTGTTAACGCCGCTGGACCAGCTTGAACCCTGAATGCCTGAGCTTCTATGATAAGTTTGTGTAAATTGTTACAATGGCAATCAACGCAAGCGCAATGAGTGCCGCACGGCGAAAATGTTCGTTGCCCTGCTGACGAAAAAACTGTGCGCCCAAATAATTTGACAACACATATATGGGGGCACTGATGATGCCAAACGTTAAAACGTCATCGCTGAACTGACCGTAAACAAGTAAAGCAGCAAAGTTAATCAATGACATTGAACTGAGTGCAATGACAATATTGCCGCGGGTAGTGCTTGCATTATCCGGTAATGACATTAACGCTGTTACTAGTGGAGGGCCGCCCATTCCAGCAGCGCCTTGTATAAATCCGCCTACCAACCCTGAACCTGACATAACAGCCTTGCCAACAACACCCTTTATACGCCAGCCCGAAGCGAGAAGAGCCACGGTCATTAGTAGAGTAAAAGAAATGACCAGTTTCATTTTAGCGGGATTGACCTCAACTAAAACAGCAGTACCTACGGGCACGGCAACAATAATACCGATTAACATCGGTATAACAGTCTTTAAATTGGAATCACGAATACTAGTTGGCACGAGGTAAAGTATCGTTGGAATCTCAATTATAACGAGGATAGCAACAGCAACAACTGGCGGGAGTGTGAAGCTAAGCGTTGGCACAATTACAAGTGCTGCGCCGAAACCGAGAAAGCCCCGCATGAACCCCCCAGCCACTATGCTAAGCAGACAAATTAATAAATTTTCATAACCAAGCCCAAGAAAATCCATTTTTCTAATTTATCAACCCTTGGTTCGCTGTTTAAAAATTTCATACATCGCCAAGCCAAATACAGATAAAAAGATTAGCCCCCCGCCAAAAAGGGTGCCGTGACTCACGAACTCATCAAAGAAGATCCAAACCCATATTGGTCCAAGCGCAAATTCAAGAAGCATAATAAGAGGGATTTCAGCAGCCTTTAAAACTTTTGTAGACAGCACTAGAAGGGTTTGCCCACAACCTTGCAAGACGCCGCCCCAAATAAAACATAATGCTATGTCGCGTATTTCTGGTACAGCGCTCCACTGACTAAAGATCAATCCAACGACCATGCTAAAGAGCCCAGTAAGTAATAGCACTGGCAACATTTCTACATGCCTATTTCGCCGAAGGGTGACAGCAAAGCAGGAAAAACAAAAGGCTGTCATCAAAGCAAAGACTACGCCCACCAATCCCTCTGAAGTAACGTCATTAACTATAATAGAGAAGATACCAATGCTCGCAGTGGCCATCGCGAGCTGGGTGGCTCTGTCAATGCGCTCCCCTATCACAAAAAATGCAATTAGGGCCGTAATAAAGGGCGCAAGGGCAATGGTAAATGTTGTATTGGCAACTGTAGTGTTTGAAAAAGCAAAAACATAAAAGGTCTGAGCTCCAGTAAAAAACAGGGCGCCAAGTATACCTTGCCTTCCGATGCTCCAGATTGCCGAAAAAACTCGCTGCCTGTAAAGAGCAGTTAAGACGACTAACATCACAAATGAAAGTGCGAGCCCTCGAAAAAAAACAACTCCAAACGGATCAATATTGTCTAGGCTGCGAAAAATAAGGCCAGCAGTGCTCACAATGGCTGCTGATGCAATCATCATTTTAATTGCTGAGTGCCGTTTTACAACTGAAGAAAGAAAAGTCACCATCGATAAGTCCAAGGGCCTGCAAGTTTTGGGGGAACTGGGTAAAAGCTAAATTTTGACTTAACAGACAAAGCGGCTTAAAAACGGCATTTGGAGTACTGGCTGGCTTGACATGCAACCGCCTGCGCGACAATTTCATCAAAAGTCCCAGCTGGCAATTCCGCAGCAATTGCCTGAACCATAAACGCAGCGTTGGGGTCAAATTCAGCTGATAACAAGAACCAATACAGCGCCTTTCTTAGGCTTTTTTCGACACCCATTCCTTCGTGGTAGCTGTTTGCAAGAGCCGTAAAAGCAAAAGGATAACCCTGCTTCGCCGATTTCCTAAAAAGCTCAACAGCTCGGAGTTGGTCTTGGGGCGCCCCCTGGCCAGTCTGGTAGAGCAAACCAAGACTTGCCTGTGCAACTTTGTCACCAGATTCTGCCAATGGTACCCATAGTTTGACTGCCTCATCTGGTTTGCCCTCTGAGAGTTTTACAAAGCCAGCATTTAAATCATCTGCAACGGCTGAGGAAATATAAAACGCAACCATGGCGATCAATATTATCTTTAGCCACTGCAAATTTTTCTCTCCTGAATATGAGCTTTTGGGCAAATCAAATTGGCAAACATTAAATTTTAGCCATATGATCTTATAACATGTAGGCTATGAGCGACTCTTTAAAAGTTAAACATCAATCATGTGAGGCGCGTCAATGATCATTTATCGATCAGCAAAAGTGATTGAAGAACTATTCTTGTCAGCCATCCAGAAAATCACTGCACCCAAATCCGTAAAAGATACAATTTACGGAACCTTTCTTGCTCTTGCAGCTTTGTTCTGCCTATTGTTTGCATTTGAGCAGTTAATTGGCCGTTGACATGCTGGTTGATTAGCTTTTGATGCGCAGTCACTGGGAGCCCATGAAATATTCAAGAATAGCTGTTTGATCAAGGCCCCCCATCCCAGCTTTTTCTGCACTGATGAACTTTTCTCGAGCCACTCTTCCAAATTGAACTTTGTGGTTTGCAATTTCTGCAAGCTCTATTGCCATATTCAAATCCTTAACCGCCATAAAAATCGGAAAGTCTGGCGTCAGGTCGCCTGCAAGAACTTTTTTAGGATAATTTGTATTGAGTTGACCAAGCCCAGCCGCCGTTGAACTCATCAATTTTGCCATAGCCCTTACATCAAGTCCCGCAGCCTTTGCTAGAGAAAGCGTTTCTCCAGTCAATGCGTTATTGACCATAGCCATGTAATTATTGACAAGTTTTGCTTTCAAGCCGCAACCTACTGGACCAACATGAAGAATTGTATCGCCCACGGCGTTGAAAACACCATCAAGCGCTGCAACGTCATCTGCCTCTCCACCCGCCATCACGAGAAGGTTGCCGGTGATTGCCTCCCGAGGTGTCCGGCCAACAGGTGCATCAACAAATCTGTGACCCCGGTTGGCAACACGCTTTGCTGTTTCCATCAATTTTGGGTATGAGCCTGTCGACATATCCACAATAAGGCTGTTTGGTGCACAGGTTTCCAAAACGCCACCCTTATCAAACAACACTGCATCAACAATATCACTGTTTGGCAGTATCATCATAATTACATTACGTTGATCAGCCGCCTCACAGGGATTAGTCGATCCGGCCGAGGCGACGCCCTTAAATCCGTCGACAACATTCTGCTGAATGTCGCACACAGCAACGTCAAAGCCCTCTCGAATAATGTTTTTTGCCATTGGAGCTCCCATAATTCCGAGCCCAATAAAAAGGATTTTTTGTTCCACAGTTCCCAACACTTCCTGAAGCTACACTCACATAAGAATTTGATTAAAAGAAAGTTTGATCAATACAGATACACTTTGTCTATTCAGGTAATTCTCCATATGGAAGATATCCGCCGGCAAGTGTTATGCCGCAATCAGCAACAGTGACAGAACCTGTCATGGCGCTCGATAAATCAGATAACAAAAACAAAGCAATATTGGCAATCTCTGACGGCAAGGCCATTCTGCCCATCGGCGTCATGTTGAGAATTGGTGATAAATCTCGTCCCGCTGCTTCCTGTTTTCTGATAAACGGGGTGTCAACCCAACCCGGACAGATTGTGTTGACACGGATATTTTTTTTGCTCCATTGAACAGCCATGGCCTGGGTAAGATTCTTTATTGCTGCTTTACCAGCGCCATATCCTAGTACAGGCCCAGGTCTCAACGCCAACACTGATGACATTGTAACTATAGAACCTCCACCTGTGGCTAGCATTCGCCTGCCAACTAATTTGCAAGTAACGAATGTGCCGTTGATATGATTTTCAAGCACTCTTTTAAAATTTTCTAGTGGCATTTCTTCTATTGGTTCTCGGGTTGGCATTATGCCCGCGGAGGTCACACAACCGTTAAAGGCAGGCATGCTTGTAGAGAGCTTCTCCAGCGCAGCATCTATTGATCCTTCCGACTCAACATCACCAACCGCAAAGTGAGCGCGACGGCCAAGCGCTGTGCATAACTCTTGCGCCGCATCACCATTAATATCAACGATACCAACCGTAGCCCCTTCTTTATGCGCAGCAGTGCAAATAGCGGCTCCAATACCGCTGGCACCACCTGTAACTACAATCGATTTTTGTTGAAGTTTAATCATCAAACCACAATCCTTTTCTAGGAATTTTTATCGCAAGGAGAAATGATTACACCATCCCAGACCTACAACTGCAAATTTTTCACATTTGAACAATTCGCATGAGTTGGTAACTTTGCATACAACCGTAGTAAAGCTAATCGCACTGAGAATAATTTCTAGTTGAATTGAAAAAAAATAATTTCTTGAAAGTTGGTACAATGAAACATGACAATCACACCCTTGACGCTATCATTGTTGGTGCAGGGTTTTCAGGCCTATATCAGCTGTATTGCTTGCGTGAAAAACTAAATCATAAAGTTAAGGTTCTTGAGGCTGGAGGTGATGTAGGGGGCACCTGGTATTGGAATCGCTACCCCGGTGCGCGTTGTGACTCTGAAAGTCATACTTACTGCTACTATTTTGACAAGCATTTGCTTGAAGAATGGTCATGGTCTGAACGGTATCCTGGACAAGCAGAAATCTTGCGCTACCTAAATTTTTGCGCCCAAAAACTGGACCTCAAAAAAGACATTCGTTTTAATGAGCGTGTGACAGAAGCCGAGTGGGACGCTAATTCACAACTTTGGCACGTAAAAACACAAACTGGTCAGACTTTCATAGCGCGTTTTTTAATTACTGCCGTTGGGTGTCTTTCTTCAGCAAATATGCCAGATATTGATGGCCTTTCTGATTTCAAAGGTGAAATTTATCACACTGGTCAATGGCCCCATGACACAGTTGATTTTGAAAAAAAGACAATCGTCGTTATTGGTACAGGCTCAACCGGAATTCAGGCAATTCCTGAAATTGCGAAGTATGCGAAAAAACTGTATGTGCTTCAGAGAACGCCTAATTATAGCGTACCCGCGCGTAATAGGCCGCTATCCAGAGATTTCCATTCGGCATTCATCGAAGACATTGATTCTTGGAGATCAAAAATGCTGGAGTCACGCCATGGACACCCATGGATAGCACCGGATCGTCAGGTTCGGAAAACCTCAGCAGAAGAACGCTACAGGATTATGGAAGCTGCATGGGAACATGGTGGGCTCAGTTTTCGTGAAAGTTTTGACGATGTACTCCTAGATGAAGAGTCAAACAACATAATGTCTGAATTTATCAGGCAGAAAATCATGAGTACCGTCCACAATGTCAAAACAGCGAAAAAATTATTACCGAAAGATCACCCGTTTGGTACCAAGCGGCCACCAATCGATACTAATTATTTTGAGACATACAACCTTGAACATGTGCATCTAATTGACGTCAGGCAAAACCCTATAGCTTCATGCTCCTCTGCAGGAATAATATTGACCGATGACACAAAAATAGAAGCGGATATGATAGTCTTTGCGACAGGCTTTGACGCGATGACCGGAGCACTGCAAAAAATGAACATTAAAGGGAGGGACGGCCTAAAACTAGCGGAAGCATGGCTTGCTGGCCCACAAACATATCTAGGTCTAGCTGTCCCAAAATTCCCAAACATGTTCACCATAACTGGGCCTGGCAGCCCATCAGTATTAACAAACATGCCACGTGCAATTGAACAGCATGTCGATTGGATTACAGATTTGCTACGCCACATGGTTCAGAGAGGTTACTCCAAGGTTGAAGCCAGGGAGGCAGCTGCCAACGAATGGACCGAACATGTTACCGATGTAGCCAACAAAACGCTTTTACCGAAAGCTAATCATTCCTGGTACCTTGGCGCAAACGTTCCCGGAAAACCACGGGTCTTTATGCCATACGTTTTTGGATTAAATCATTATCGAAACCACTGTGATTTCATCGCGGTAAGCGGATACCAAGGCTTTCTGATCACTGAGTAAATTTACCCAAGCTGGTCAGAAAACGGAGTGGTGAGTTATGACTGGAAACGTTGAAATTTTTGACTACGTAATAATAGGCGCAGGCTCTGCAGGGTGCATTCTGGCAAACCGCCTCAGCGCATGCGGTAAGTATAGTGTCTGCGTTATTGAAGCAGGCCCAAAAGACTGGCACCCTATGCTTCATATACCAGCTGGTTTCGTCAAAACTTTAGTTAACCCAAAATTCAACTGGATGTATTCGAGCGAACCAAGTGCGGGCACCAATGGCCGCACCATACCAGCTCCCCGAGGTAAAGTGCTTGGTGGATCAAGCTCAATTAATGGAATGGGGTTCAACAGAGGCCAGAAAATGGACTTTGATGTCTGGGCACAAAAAGGCAATACAGGTTGGTCCTATGACGATATTTTGCCTTATTTCCGAAAATTTGAGAGTTATCAGTCCCGGGATGATCAGTCCTATCGCGGCACCGATGGTGAAATGACCATCAGTGATCTCGATTGGCGAGACCCTCTCTGCGAGGCCTATATCAAAGGAGCAGAGAGCCTAGGTATTTCAAGGAATGCAGATTACAACGGTGCGACACAAGAGGGGATTTCATATCTTCAACGTACCGTGCGTGGGCGGTTTCGCATGAGTGCTGCCCGAGCTTTCTTAAACCCAGCTAAAAAACGTCCCAATTTGCGGGTGGTCACAAACGCTCACGTTACCCGGATTCTTTTACGAGGAAAACGCGTAACCGGCGTCATATTCAAACTGGGTAAAAATCAGGAAATGGAGCGACAAATTTCTGCAGGAAGAGAACTAATTTTATGTGCCGGCGCTATAAACTCCCCACACCTTTTGCAGCTATCAGGAATTGGCGACGCAAACCATTTGAAAGAGATTGGCTGCGAGGTTCATCATGACCTGCCAGCCGTGGGAACCAATTTTCAGGACCATTATGCGACCCGGTTGACGTACCGGGTTCGCGGAGTTGACACAATCAACAATCGAGCACATGGACTGCCATTGATTGCTGAGATTGCAAAATACTGTTTTGGAAAAAAGTCGATATTAAACCTTGGCCCAACAGCCGTATTTTGTTTCCTTAAGTCAAATGAGAGTCTGAGTTCCCCTGATATTCAGATTAATTTTACCCCAGGAACGCACCAGCGTGGCATGCAATCTACATTGGAGAGACAAGCTGGGTTTACCCTGGCGACCTGGCAACACCGTCCCGAGAGTCACGGATATATCAAGGCAAAAAGCTCAAACCCATTTGAGCACCCAGAAATTCAGCCAAACTACCTGGCCGCCGAAACTGACCAAAACGTAATTTTGGCCGCAATCAAAATCTGTCGTAAACTAGCTCAAACTGATGCCTTGAGGCCTTTTATTGTAGAAGAGACCTTTCCAGGTTTTGCCTGCCAAAATGATGAGGAATTGTTGAACTCAGCGCGCGAAATTGGTCAATCAATATACCATTTGATGGGAACCTGCCGTATGGGCACCAGAAATGACAAAACTGCTGTTGTGGATGCAGAGCTAAAGGTCCATGGGATTGAAAATCTTCGGGTAGTTGACGCATCTATAATGCCAACTATGGTATCGGCAAACCTAAACGCAGCAGTAATGATGATCGCTGAAAAGGGTGCAGACATGATTCTTGGGAAATCGACGTCGACGGCTCACTGAACCCTGAATTTGTTTATTGACGTTAAGTCGAAGTCTACACCTAATCCAGGTGAATTTCCAAGCTTCATCAGGTTCGATGACGGTTCAAAAAATCTATCTACAAAAATAGTGCGAAGAGGATTTATGTTAATATCAACCTCTAGAATACCGTTTCCACCGACTGCAGCTAGCGCATGTGCTGATGCGAGTAAGCCAACCCCACCACCAAGGTAATGTGGACAATATCGCATACCTGCCGCCATTATCTTTTTTGCAACAGTCACTGTTCCTGTCAAGCCACCCCATTTTGCGAGGTCAGGTTGTATAACTGACAGATATCCAGCCTCAATTAAATTATCAAAGCTATAGGCTCCAATGATGTTTTCACCACCTGCGAGCGGTGTGTTGCCCGAGGACTTTACACTAAACCATTCGTCATTGGGTCGGTCAGCGTGAATAGGCTCCTCAAGCCATTTGATGTCATACACAGCAATTTTCTGCATCATCTCCCTAGCTTCATTTAAAGTCCAAGCCTGATTTGCATCAACCATCAGCTCCCCATCTCTACCCAGCAAGGCATGTAGTGATTTGATATTCTGGATGTCGTGAGCCGGATCAAACCCAATCTTTAACTTAAGAGCACGATATCCCGCCTCAAGCGCCATTTCTGCAGTCTTCTCAGCTTTGGTAGGGTTAATACCGCTTGCATAAGTCCTCACGCTATCACTCACTCCACCAAGATATTTCCAAAGCGGTATTTCATCACGCCTCGCCATTAAATCATGAAAAGCAACGTCAATACCGGCAATGCATTGGGCGATCGGTCCAAATTCGCCAGTTTGCAAACCAAGAACCCAGGTTTTTTTTGTCAATAGATCGAAGGCCTCCGATGGACTGGAATATGATTCTCCAGCCAACAGAGGTTTAAAAACACTCTCAATTAGGCGGGCACGATGTTCCGCACCAACCGCTGGGAAATTACACCAGACCTCACCAATCCCGGCCACACCATCCTCGTCAATCAATTTAACTAAAACCATTGGTCGATCAAACATTGTGCCAAACGAGGTTTGAACATTGGTTGCTAGAGGATAACGATATACCCAAGCCTCAACAGAATTTATTTTGATCACACAAAATCTCCTGCAAATTGAAAAAGTATTACCTGACGCACGCCAAGCCTAGATGATTTTAGCTTGAAATGTTAGCGCTTCTCACACAGAAAAATTGGCTCGACCTCTGTTAATTCTGCATTTGCATGCAGTTCGACCTTCATGCTTTATTTTGGTAGCCTCATAACACCAAAAATAATGAGCAGCGGCATTTCTTAGGAAACCGCTTAAATGAGCCCAGTCAAATAATGTTCTGGATTTTTACGCTGTCTCAGTCAAATATTGGAAACTATGAACATATTCCATAAACGTTACACACACATAATTGTTGGCGCCGGCTCCGCTGGTTGCCTTTTGGCCAACCGACTTACGTCGCGCCCACAAAACAAAGTGCTTTTGATTGAGGCAGGCGCTTGGGATGATGGCTTCTGGTTAAAGCTGCCAGTTGGCTATTACAAAACTATGAACAACCCGAAGGTTTCTCGGCACTTTGCCTGCGAGCCCGGAGACGGTTCTGGTGGTCGCTCAATAAACTGGCCACGCGGGTGTGTGATTGGTGGATCCAGCAGTATAAATGGACTAATTTTTATTCGTGGACAACATCAAAATTTTGATGATTGGTCGGCACTTGGCAATCATGGATGGTCGTATAATGAAGTTTTACCATATTTTAGAAGACTGGAAAGCTTCAATGGTGGAGACTCTCAATTCCACGGCACGCACGGTGAATTGCAAGTATCAAAATTGCGCAACCATCATCCTGATTGCACTGCATGGCTAAGCGCCGCCCATCAATATGGGCTTCCACTGAACGAAGATTTCAATGCCGATACAACTGAAGGCGTAGGAGAGTACCATTTGTCCATTGGCTCTCGATGGCGTTCAAGTTCCTCTCGCGCTTTTTTGGCACCAGCTAAATCTCGCAAAAATCTTGATATAATGACTAAAACACTGGTCAACCGTGTCCTTTTCGAAAACAAAAAAGCTATTGGCGTTGAAATAGCCCAAGATGGAAGAAAGCAAATAATCCATGCTAAAACTGAGGTCATTTTATCTGCAGGGGCAATACAATCTCCACAGGTCCTTCAACTGTCAGGAATTGGGCCTGGGGCGCTGTTGAAAAAGCATGGGATTGATATAGTTGTCGACAGCCCAGGTGTTGGCCAGAATCTTCAAGATCATTATCAAATGCGCACAATCGTGCAGATGCGGTCGCAAAATTCTCTAAACAAACAAATTCGTAACCCATTGTCTCTACTCAAGATGGGTTTAGATTGGGCTTTTCGTGGTCGAGGAGCACTGACCGTAGGCGCTGGACAAGTTGGTGGAGCGATGCGGACTCGCCTCGCTCCAACAGACCATCCAGATTTACAGTTATTTGTGATGCCACTCTCAGTTGACAAACCTGGCGAGCCACTACACCGTTACCCCGGCTTTACCAGTGCGATTTGGCAATGCCATCCCAAATCACGTGGATCGATTGAAATTGTCACTTCAGACCCAACCGTAGATCCAAAAATTCAACCAAACTACCTCACTGATGCACTTGATCAAGACACTATGGTTGAGGGTATTAAGATCCTCCGAGAAATATATAAACAATCAAACTTTTGTGATTTGTGGGATGCTGAGGTTGTACCCGGTGAACAAGTAAAAACAGATTCTGAGATACTTGACGCAATCCGCAAAGGCGGTGGTACAGTATACCATCCTGTGGGAACCTGTAAAATGGGAGTCGATGTAGCTGCTGTCGTTGGACCAGATTTACGAGTACACGGCGTAAACGGACTTCGCGTTGTCGACGCTTCCATTATGCCCTTAATAACCTCTGCGAATACAAATGCTCCAACATTAATGATTGCCGAAAAAGCGGCGGACATGATCCTTGAGAGCAATTTATAGCAAAACAACTTCTGTCTTTTTTGTTTCGCTGAGAAAATATAGTTCTTAACTGCATACCCGCAGTCATGAACGTTGATTACGAGGCAAATGGCTGCAAGGAGATGGGATTGGCTGAGAGCTCCAGAGACCGAGAGATATGGAATTACAGACCTGAAGAGCCAATCAGGTACAACCCCCTATTTGAATGGCCTGTTGATTTAGGCAAGATTTTTAACTGGATGGTGAGACGCTGGATTACCATCTCACGTTTCTTGATGTTTAGTATTTTAGGGTTTTTGACTTACAAATATCTGACGCCGAGTTTCCAATCAATGAAGCAGCTAACTTTGGACTGGGTGCTTCTGGTTTTCCTTCGGAATACGGCTCTTTTGTTTTTGGTTGCAGGATCCTTACACCTGCACTTACACGTCCAAAAAGCACAGGGAGCAAGATTCAAATTCCTGAAAAGGGAGATGGCATCAAACAACAAAGGCTTTAAATTCAACGATCAGGTCTATGACAATATGTTCTGAAGCATTGCGAGTGGAGTAACTGTGTGGACTAGTTACGAGGTTCTGTACCTTTACGCGATGGCAAATGAATGGATTAGCATTGCCCCATTCTCTGCGCATCCTCTTCAATTCTTTGCCTGGATTTTATGCCTTCCTCTAATCCGTGGAACCCACTTCTATTTTATTCATCGCCTTCTGCACCACCATTTTCTCTATAAACACGTTCACATCACACACCACAGAAATGTAAATACTGGACCGTGGTCAGGGATTTCGATGCATCCGATCGAAAATCTGATTTATCAATCATCACCACTGGTACATTTTATCATTCCAACTGATCCAGTAATTGTTATCATCCACCTTGTTTTGGTAACCTTAAACCCAGCATTTACCCATTCAGGATTTGAAAAGATCTTGAATAAGGATACCAAAATTCTCGATTCAGCTGACTTTCACCATCAGCTTCACCATAAATATTTTGATTGCAATTATGGAAACATGGACGTGCCACTGGATGTTTGGTTTGGAACACATCATGACGGCACAGACGAAGCAACCCAAAAGCTTCGAATGAAGAAACGTCGGTCAGTAGCGCAACCCTAGCTAACATTGCCCAGCAATACCTGCCCAGAAATAACTTTGCAGACCATACAGTCTGGCACTTTTAACGGGCTCAAAACCGGCGTGAAACGTATTTCAACAATTTTGGCGGAAAAAGGCCCTTATTTTGAGGGCCTAACATCGGCGGACTATATGCACGAAAAGCATTGAAGTTAATTGAGGTTTATCTTCTGAGAACTGGTTGGTCATGAAGTATTTACCCCAACCAGCCGCAGAGTCAGGGCCCATAACATAAAGGGCTTAAATATTCCTTGAGGTCAAAATGACTTTAACCCGTGTGCTAGAAGTTTCATTTGAGTGAAAAGAAAAAGTTTCTTTTATTCCTTTTGGATCAATTTCCAGCCTTTTGATCAAAAATCACTATTCTGTTATTTTTGAGAGGCTTTTTACAGTTCTGTAAATTCCTGTTGTCCAATCCTCCTCCCCACGGCCCGCTGCACTTGCAATATTGTAAACCTCACGGGCAACAGAACCTGTGGATAACGGCACTTTCGAGGATGCTCCAGCTGTCAGAGCGAGACCAATGTCCTTACGCGCCAGATCTAACATAAAAGCCGGCAAGGGATTATCACATAATGCCTTTCCTGGCCAAGCCGTGGTGATGTGCCCAAGGCCTGCCGGAGTCTTAGAGATCACTTCCACCATTACATCTTGACTAACGCCCGACTTCAGGCCTAGCGCTAACCCTTCTGCCGTAACTAGGTTAGATACAGCTGAAATATAGTTATTCACTAATTTTACAACAGAACCTTAACCTAGTTCACCACAGTACGTTATGGCCTCCCCCATGCATTCTAGGAATGGCACCACACGATCAATATCTTGTTTTTGGCCTCCAACCATAAAAGTTGATTTCCCATTGACTGCGTGCGCTGATGTTCTACCGACAGGAGCATCAACCATAGAGAACCCCCGATCAGCAAGGCGTTTGCCAATCTGACGAGTTTCGTCTGGCAGAATCGTGCTCATATCAACAAATATTGCATTATTGGACATTCCATCCGCGATTCCATCTGGGCCGAGAACAGCCTTCTCTACTATTGCACCAATCGGCAAAATAGCAAAAACCGCCTCGCAGCCTTGTGCGGCCTCTTTTGGAGATTTCGCACCTTTTGCACCTTGCTTCTCAAGGGCAGATACAGCTTCTTGCGAAACGTCATAGACCGTAACTTGGTGACCATTTTTTATAAGGTGAGGGCACATTGCACTTCCCATTTGCCCCAGGCCCACAAATCCAATTTTCGCCAAATGCTTGCCCTTTCAAAACAACTAAATAGAAAATTTGACAATGATACTTCTAAAAATGTTGTGCAAACATTAGACACCCACTCATAGACTACACCATATTTTGTTCACAGGAACTCAGGAAACAAGAGACTATCCTCTTCAGCATAAAGCCAAATTATCCACGAAGCACAGCACCGCAGTTTTTGCTGGCAGCGGCAATCACAGCATCACTCATCGCGTCGATTTCAGCCTCACTCAAAGTTGCCTTTTGCGGCGTCAATGTGATCGTGACTGCCAGCGATTTTTGACCGTCGGCAATATTCTTGCCCTGATAGACATCGAACAGCTGAACATCACTTACCAATGGCCCGGCCGCCGATTTCACCGCGCGAAGCAGCTGGCTTGCGGCCACATCTTCAGCAAGGATGAAGGCAAAATCACGGCTGACCGGCTGGAATGGTGACATTTTTAGATAGGCGCGTGCTGGTCCTTTTGATTTGGCAAGCGGTACATCTTCCAGATATAATTCAAAGCCAACAAGGGCACTCCGCAAACCAAAATGCGCGGCAATTTGCGGATGGAATTCACCAAATTGTGCAAGTAGGGTACGGCCCTGCAACAACCGGCCAGAGCGACCCGGATGAAAATAATCGGGGCCACCTGCTTCAACCTGAAGACTGGCACGCCGCACGCCAAGAACCGCCAGTGTCACCTCGGCATCTGCTTTAGCATCAAATAAATCAACCATCCGACGGCTGCCATGCCATTCACGTGGTGCCATCGCCCCATGGCGGATTGCCGCGACAGCAGTGCGTTGCTGATCAGGCTCATCGCCAAGAAAAATTGGGCCGATTTCAAACAGTGCAACATCAGCTTCGCCGCGATCCTGATTACGCGCCGCAGCTGACAAGAGGTTTGGCAAAACAGACGGCCGCATTATCGACAAATCTGCACTGATCGGATTAACCAGTTTCAGACTGGCACCACCACCGCCAAAAATGGCTGCTTCTTTTTCCGCGAGAAACGAAAAGGTAACCGCCTCGGTTAAGCCACGTTCAGCCAACGCACGACGCAACCGTAACGGGCGCGCCTGTTCCGCATTGACAGCAGGCTGAGCAACCACGTTCTCGCGGGGCAGGTGCGTCATAGGCAAATGACCAAACCCGAATATACGGCTAATCTCTTCAACCAGATCAGCCGCACCATCTATATCACCGCGCCATGGTGGCGGGCTAACCTGCCATCCACTGGCAGCGTCACGAACTGTAAAGCCAAGGCTTTCGAGAATTGCCTGCTGACGGGCAGGTAGCACCTGCATTCCGGTCAAACGCTCGACCTTATCCACCGCAAGAAAAATCTCACGCTGCCATTTCGCACCGTCGCCAGCGGTCACGACATGGCTTGCCTGTCCGCCGCAGATTTCAAGAACCATGCGAGCAACATACCCTGATGCCCATTCCGGCGAGGTCACATCAAGACCGCGCTCAAAGCGAAAACGTGCGTCTGAATGGATGTTCAGCTTGCGACCTGTGGCTGCAACCGCAACCTGATCAAAGACGGCAATCTCAAGAAACATCTTATCGGTGGCATCGCTGACCCCCGAGCGCTCGCCACCCATGATTCCGGCAAGATCATCCGGCCCATTCAAATCGCCAATCACAAGCATGTCTTCATCAAGCTCATAGGTCTTTTCATTCAGCGCCGTCATGGTTTGCCCCGCCTTGGCCGGGCCAATTATCAATTTGCCACCTTCAATCTTGTCAATATCATAGGCATGTAGCGGGCGGCCAAGATCAATCATGATATAGTTAGTGATGTCGACCAGGGCGCTAATCGGGCGCTGTCCAATTGCGGTTAAGCGGTTTGCCATCCATACGGGGCTGGCACCATTTCTAAGGCCGGTAAAGGCACGCCCTGAAACAAGCGGGCAAAGATGCGCCTGTTCCGGTTTTAGGTTCAGTTCCCATGATATCGGACTTTCAAAACTTCCTTGCAGCGGGCTGGTATCAAGTGCTTTTAGCCTACCGTAACCCGCTGCCGCCAGATCACGCGCAACGCCGCGAACCCCAAGACAATCAGCGCGGTTCGGCGTAATTGCAATTTCAATGACCGGATCATCAAGGCCGGCATAGGCGGCAAAGGCCTCGCCAACCGGCGCATCAGCGGCAAGGTCGATAATGCCGTCATGCTCGTCGGACAGCTGCATTTCGCGCTCGGAGCATAACATTCCATTTGATAGCTCGCCGCGAATCTCGCCTGTTTTCAGGGTTAGATCAATGCCCGGCACATAGGCCCCAACCGGCGCAAACACCCCTTTCATTCCGGCCCGCGCATTTGGCGCACCGCAGACCACCTGAACCGGCGCATCCTGGCCAATATTAACCATGCAAACGCGCAGTTTATCAGCATTTGGATGCTGTTCCGCCGAAATCACCTCGGCAATAATGAACGGCGCCAATGTCTGAGCGCGGTCGACAACTGATTCAACCTCCAGCCCTAGCGTGGGCAAAACGTCCAGAATCTCAGCTAACGGGCGGTCGGTTTCGAGATGCGAGAAAAGCCAGTCACGGGTGAATTTCATCAGACCGCCCCCCCAGCAAGACCAGCATGAATTGACGGTGCATCGAATGACAAAAAGCCGTAATGGCGCATCCAGCGCAAATCGCTGTCATAGAATGTTCGCAAATCAGGAATGCCATATTTTAACATGGCAATCCGCTCGATCCCCATACCAAAGGCAAAGCCCTGATATTTTTCCGGATCATACCCACAATTTTCCAATACCCGCGGGTTGACCATGCCCGACCCCAGAATTTCCAGCCAGTCATCGCCAGCACCGATCTTTAACGCACCATTTTCGCGGGTGCAGCCGATATCGACTTCGGCCGATGGTTCAGTGAATGGGAAATAGCTTGGCCGGAACCGCACCGGCAAATCATCAACGCCAAAGAAAGCCCGACAAAAATCAATTAGACAGCCCTTCAAATGCCCCATATGAACACCATCACCGATCACCAGACCTTCGCATTGGTGAAACATCGGCGAATGGGTAGCGTCATGGTCGGACCGGTAGGTGCGGCCCGGCACAATGATGCGGATTGGCGGCTCATTTGCCTCCATCGTGCGGATTTGCACAGGCGATGTATGTGTGCGCAGCACCTTGCGTTTGCCATCGGCATCTGCCGGCAGATAAAATGTGTCATGCTCCTGACGGGCGGGGTGTTCAGGCGGAATATTAAGCGCGGTAAAATTATAATAATCGGACTCTATATCTGGGCCTTCGGCGACCTGAAACCCCATTTCGGCAAAGATTGCGATCACCTCTTCGATTGTCCGCGATAATGGGTGAAGGCGGGCCTCGTATTCTGGCCGGCTTGGCAAGCTGACGTCAACCCGCTCTGCTGCCAGCCTTTCATTCAGCGCGGCCGAGGCCAATGTCGTCTGTTTCGCCTCTATCGCTGCGGCGACCATATCCTTGACCTTGTTAAGCGCCTGTCCGGCCTTTTTGCGAGCGTCGGCATCCAATCCGCCAAGATCCCGCATCAGTAGTGAAATCCGGCCCTTTTTGCCAAGCGCATCAATCCGGATTGCCTCCAGCTCATCAAGATTATCTGCGCCACCGATGGCGTCAATAATTTCTGAGGATACAGTGTCAAGGCTTTGCATTATGTGTCACCATTGGTCATCATGTCGTTCGGAACAGGAAGTCAGCTTTAAAAAAAATGAGCCGCTGTGATCACAGTCGCCAGATTAATCATGGTCAAAACCAATCATTTTTTCTGACACCGGTCAACACAACGGCTCATCTGTCGTCTCGATTTTTGGGATGATCCCTAGCTTGCCGCTTTTGACCGCTCCACCAGGGCCTCAAATGCGCGTGGTTCGTTCACTGCCAGATCGGCGAGCATCTTGCGATCAATCTCGATACCAGCTTTGATCAACCCGCCCATCATTTGTGAATATGTGACACCATATAAGCGTGCAGCGGCGTTGATCCGCTGAATCCACACGGCGCGGAACTCCCGCTTGCGCACACGCCGGTCGCGATATGCATATTGACGTGCCTTGTCGACGGCTTGGGTGGCGGTTCTGAATGTATTTTTGCGACGTCCGTAATAGCCTTTTGCCGCCTTGATTACCTTGGCGTGCCGGGCGTGGGTCGTGGTACCTCTTTTAACGCGTGCCATGTTCCAGCCTCCGTTAAGCGTATGGAAGGAAACGTTTTACAATGCGCGCATCGGCATCACACAAGATCATGGTACCACGAGCTTGACGTTTCATTTTCTGGGAACGGCGACGTAGGTTATGGCTGAGGAAAGCAGCTGAGCCACGAACCTTGCCATTTGCGGTTAGGCGAAATCGTTTTTTCGCACCACTTTTGGTCTTCATCTTGGGCATTTTGACCTCTTTCTTCTTAAAAGGAAGCTCTTTTCCTGCCCATCCCTGGATAGACATGAAAAAGCGATAAGCCGGCCGGGCATGCCCTGTTTTTTCAGGCCCGGACGCGACGCAAGACTTCTGATGACCGGTTTATATAGTCAAAGCCCACCGGAATCAAGCCCTGATCCCACTGTGACGCAAATGTTAATCGGCACATGTCCGTCGGTAGATACCGACCTATAGGTGATGGTTAGATTAAGGTCAATAAATAGCCACTCTCAAAATGGCCATTGGCGATTACTTTGGCGCCAGAACCATAATCATCTGGCGACCTTCCATTTTCGGCATCGCCTCAACCTTGGCAAATTCGTCAGTTTCGTTGCGAACCCGTGTTAACACAACCGCACCAAGGTCCTGATGAGCCATTTCCCGGCCGCGAAAACGCAAGGTTACCTTGACTTTATCGCCGCCACTAAGGAATTTCTGAACGCTCCGCATTTTGACCTGATAATCATGCTCGTCAATATTCGGGCGAAGCTTGATTTCCTTGACCTCGATGATCTTTTGTTTTTTGCGGGCTTCATTGGCGCGTTTCTGCGCCTCATACTTGAATTTACCGTAATCAAGTATTTTACAAACTGGCGGGTCAACATTCGGTTGCACCTCAACCAGATCAAGTCCAAAATCTTCGGCTTGACGAATTGCTTCGGTTGTATCCAGAACTCCAAGCTGGTTACCTTCTGGATCAATGCAGCGTACTTTTGGTGCGCGAATGGCGCCATTGACGCGCGGGCCGTCCAGAGTGGGCGGCGTATTACTATGTGGACGTGCTATTTAACTCTCCTATAGCGGTGTATTTTGCTCAGTTTGGTGCAACCCATCCACCGGACAGACTGCGAATGCTACTTAACTACCAAAAACAGCGGATTGTTACCAGTTTTTTCGATTTTCTCAACATTCAATTATCATCACTGGTGATTTATCGCTGTTACAGCTCTCAATGGCTAGATACCTAGCGGGGCATATCCGGGGCCAGACTTTCGGCTTTCAGCAGTGTCAGTGCCTCAGCCATATCAATGACCTGCTGATCATTCGAGCCAAGACGGCGAAGCGCGACAGTTTTTGCCTCGGCTTCACGCCCGCCAACCGCCAGAATAAACGGCACTTTCATAACGCTATGTTCGCGTACCTTATAGCTGATCTTTTCATTTCTAAGGTCGGTTTCAACCCGCAGCCCCATCGCCGCTGCTACATCGGCAACCTCACGGGCATAATCATTGGCCTGATCGGTAATCGAGGCCACGACAATTTGCACCGGTGCCAGCCATGCCGGCATCCGGCCAGCATATTGCTCGATCAAAATGCCAATCCAGCGTTCCATTGATCCCAGAATCGCGCGATGCAGCATCACCGGACGATGCCGGTTGCCATCTTCGCCAACATATTCGGCATTCAGCCGATCCGGCAGCACAAAATCCACCTGCAAAGTACCGCATTGCCAGTCACGCCCGATTGCGTCACGCAGCACAAATTCCAGTTTCGGGCCATAAAACGCACCCTCTCCCGGATTTAATATTGTGTCCAGCTTGGCCGCCTTGGTGGCATCGGTCAGAGCTGCCTCAGCACGGTCCCATGTGGCATCATCACCCGCACGCACTTCCGGGCGGTCAGAAAACTTCACCCGCACATCGGTAAAGCCGAAATCAGCATAGATGGATTGCAGAAGCGAACAGAATTTCACCGATTCAGCAGTAATCTGATCTTCGGTACAGAAAATATGCGCATCATCCTGGGTAAAGGCACGCACCCGCATAATACCATGCAGCGCTCCTGACGGCTCATTACGATGACAAGACCCAAATTCGGCCATCCGCAATGGCAGATCACGGTAGGATTTAATACCCTGCCGGAAAATCTGTACATGGCACGGACAATTCATCGGCTTTAACGCCAATGTACGCTCATCTTCTGATTGCGCGGTAAACATATTCTCGCCAAATTTTTCCCAGTGACCCGACGCCTCCCATAGACTGCGGTCGACCAATTGTGGCGTTTTAACTTCGCCATAGCCAGCCGCGTTAAGACGGCGGCGAACATAGGCCTCTATTTCGCGGTAAAGCACCCAGCCCTTGGCGTGCCAGAACACGGAACCTGCCGCCTCTTCCTGCAAATGGAACAGGCCGAGCTGCCGACCTAATTTGCGGTGGTCACGTTTTTCAGCTTCTTCCAGCATATGAAGATAGGCTACGAGATCCTTTTCATTTGCCCATGCGGTGCCGTAGATACGTTGTAACATCGGCCGCTTGGAGTCGCCCCGCCAATAGGCCCCGGCGACTTTCATCAATTTGAACGCATGACCCAGCTTTCGGGTTGAGGGTAGATGTGGCCCCCGGCAAAGATCGATAAAATTTCCTTGCTGATAAAAGGTAACGGTTTCATCCGCAGGAATGGCCTCGACAAGTTCAACCTTGAACGGCTCATTGTTTTTCTTGTAGAAGGCGACCGCCTCATCGCGGCTCCAGACATTGCGGATAATCGGCTCATCACGATCAACAATTTCATGCATGCGCGTTTCAATAGCGGCCAGATCATCCTCGCTAAAGGCGGTCTCGCGGTGGAAGTCATAGTAAAATCCGTTTTCGATTGCTGGACCGATGGTTACTTGTGTTTCGGGAAACAATTCTAGCACCGCCTCGGCCATTACATGAGCGCAATCATGGCGCAACAATGCTAGCGCCTGCTCGTCCTTTAGCGTGACCAGCGAAAGCCGCGAGTCCGTTTCAATCGGGCGAGTTAGATCCCACTCGGCATCATCAACAACCGCCAGCAATGCTGCCTTGGCTAGGCCCGGACCAATATCGGCCGCAATCGTTGCAGGTGTTACCGGCGCGTCATATGACCGCTGCGATCCATCGGGAAGCGTAATTTTTGGCATTATTGTTCGAAACCTCTTGTTATCAATGCGGCCAATGATGTTGGAACCGCATCACTGCGCGCCGCGCCGAACATAGCCTCACCCTCGCCGAAACTCAAGTACACTGGTGCTTTACCATGCAAAACTTTGGGCATCAGACCTTTGGTGTCAGCTGTCCGGTGCAAATCATATGCCGCATCAGAACCCTGCACGGCAGCGATTGCAACGGATCGGCTCAAACCACCAAAATCACATTTGTTGCTGTCGATACTGGACGGTGGTTGTTTGCCTTATCTATCGTTTTTCGCCCTGCTTTACCGCATTCTGATCCAGCACACGCCGATAAATTTTCATCGTTTCCCGACACATGGTCTCAGTGGAGAAATGCGCCTCAATATGCTGGCGCGCGGCGTTGGCAAGAGATTTACGTTTGCGCGGGCTGAGGTCAAGCGCCGCCTTCACTGCAGCGGCAAGACTATTAACATCCCGTGGAATTGCCAGCCAACCGGTCTCACCATGCTTGATTGACTCGATGGCACCACCATGTTCGAAGGCCACAACCGGCCGCCCCATTGCCTGCGCCTCGAGGGCGACACGGCCAAACGGTTCAGGGGTAATCGACGGCATCACGACCACATCCGCAACCATAAGCGCGGCAGGCATATCATCAACAATCGGCGTCAGGCGGAACCGGCCCTCCAGCCCCAATTGCTGACCAAAACGCACCAGTTCGGACACAAAGGCTGGCTTGCCGTCACCAGCGCCAACCATCAAACAGATAAATGGCTGGTCTTTGATTTTTGCCAGTGCCTGCAATAAAATCTGGTGACCTTTCCATGCGGTGGCACGGGCCGGCAACATGATCACTGGGGCATCTTCGGGAATTGCCATGCTGTCGACAAAATTAATAATCCTTGTCTGGTTTACCTTTTCAGGATTAAACAGATCTGTATCAACGCCGCGATGCACCACCGTTAAACGCTCGTCGACGCCGACATACTGGCTGGCGATTAGCTCCTTTACATAATTTGAAATCGCAATCACATGATCGGTTTTCAGCAATTTCGCATTGTAGAACCGTTTAAACGCAGATTTGGTGACAAAGCGCCCATGCACGGTGCTGATCGTGCCTATCCCGAGAGCAGTAGCGGCAGGCAGTGCAACCCACGCTGGCACGCGTGAGCGCACATGCACTAGATCCGCTCCCTCACTGACGAGAATAGCCTTCAACTGACGGCGGATCTGCAGCCAGCGAAACGGATTTTTGCTATGCACGTCAAGCCGGTGGTGCGTGACACCAAGCCGATCAAGATAGCGCACCATAGGCCCCCCGCACGACACCACAACCGCACGACCACCATGTCTTCGAATGGCATCCGCCGTTTCAACCGTGCCGCGTTCGACCCCGCCACGAACCATCGCTGGCAGGATCTGTACAATCGTTGGCACTTTGC
The DNA here is from genome assembly GCA_016778895.1 of Candidatus Puniceispirillum sp. Classification (GTDB taxonomy): domain Bacteria; phylum Pseudomonadota; class Alphaproteobacteria; order Puniceispirillales; family Puniceispirillaceae; genus UBA3439. The sequence goes on along the minus strand of JADHOR010000005.1, from coordinate 43,545 downwards.
CGCCGCGCTGTCTTAGCAAATTTGATTTTGGTGTTACTGTCATTGAGGTTTAAGATGGCTTTGGTTTGCACAATCGGTCAAGATTTATTCGACGACAATTAAGCAAGGAAGAGGCTGGCGATTGCCGGATCTGGAAGGTTAGGCTTATGCAATCTATTTCGTGGCACAGGATAAACCAGTCAACCAGAATCGCCTACAAAAGAATTGTCGGAAAAGCGCCCGGAATTATCTTTTTATGCGGTCATGGCTCGGATATGGAGGGTAGCAAGGCACTTTTTCTCGAAAATTGGGCCAAACAGCAAGGTCGGGCCTTTCTGAGGTTTGACTATAGCGGACATGGCCAATCAGATGGCGCGCTTCTCGCAACAAATATTTCCAACTGGACAGCCGATGCAATCGCAGTTCTTGATCATCTGAGCGAAGGCCCGCAAATTCTCGTGGGGTCATCACTTGGCGGCTGGATCATGCTTAATGTCGCGTTGGCACGGCCAGATCGGGTTGCTGGTCTGGTTGGCATTGCCGCCGCACCAGATTTTACCGAAGACCTAATCTGGCAACCACTTGACGCTGAAAGCCGCGCCGCCATGCAGGCCGACGGCCAGATCGCCATGGATAATCCCTATGCCGATGATCCGGTCATCTACCCCTATCATCTGATCGAGGATGGTCGCCAGCATCTTCGCCTTCGAGGGCCTTTGCCACTTCAACTGCCCGTGCGTCTTTTACAGGGCATGAATGATGACGAGGTGCCGTGGCAAACCGCGATACGGCTTGCTGATTGTCTGCAGTCTGAGGATGTTCTGCTGCATTTTGACAAGACAGCAACACACCGGTTTTCAGAACCAGCACAGTTACAACTGATTGAGGCTGTCATCACCAAATTGCTTGAACAGCTCAACGCAGAGTAGCGCCAAGCCAACCGCTGGCAAGCTATAGACCGATCAGAAAACCGGTTTAAAAATCTAAGTCGCTATAATGGTCGGGAGGAGTCAGGCCAACAACCTGATCACCAAGCAATTCACGGAATGACGGGCGCGACTTGATTTTTACGTACCAGCTTTTTGCCTCTAGGTGTCGGCTCCAGTCGATATCACCCAAGAAATCCAATACCGATAAATGTGCTGCCGCCGCCAGATCAGCTAGCGACATCTGTTTACCGGTCAGCCAGTTACCCTGCTCGGCAAGCCAGTCAATATAATCAAGATGGATTTGCAGGTTACTCATTGCGGCGCGCAATACGACCGATGACGGGGTGCCCTGCCCGGAAAACCGTTTAACCACCCGTTCTGACAAAATCGGCATCCCTACTTCACGGCTGAATTTATATTCAAACCAATGCACCAGCCGGCGGATCTCGGCACGAGCCGGAGCCTCGCCCCATAAGAGGTTATGCTGCGTGGCATCTTCGGTTTCTTCGATAAATTCCGCGATCACCATCGCGCCGCTAATTGCAAGCCCATCCTCGGCAACCAGTACCGGCACATCACCAGCCGGATTTAAACTCAGAAAATCCTCGCTGCGCTGCCACGGAATTTCAAGTTTTGGCAAAACCATTAAGCCACGCTCGGCCATTAAAAGACGGATAAAACGTGACGATGCTGATAATTGATAATGATGCAAGACCCGCATAGAACTTTACCCTTTTCGCCAAACGCAGCCGGACACAACCATACCATATTAAACTGCCGGCGTAATGCCCCGCACAATAAGGCCGCTCTTTGGCAGACTAGCTAGCGCGCCCGGCACCAGTTCGCAAAATTGCAGCCGTTCCGGCTCGACAAATCCGGGCCATTCCAGCCCAAAGCTGGCTGCCGGTGTGAAGCCAAATTTCGGATAATAGTCAGGCTCGCCAGACACCAGAACCAAGCGCCATCTGCCAAACCGCGCACGGCGCATACCCTCTATTACCAATTGCTGGCCAAAGCCCTGCCCGCGAACATGCGGCTCAACTGCAAGCGGCCCCAGCAGCAAAATCGTCTCGTCGCCAAGCATTATTTCCCAAAAGCGCAACGAACCAACGGGTTGATCATCATCATAACCAACAAGACACAAGGTCTCGACCGGCTCGCCGGGGCGCAATGCCCAAACCGATCGTTCATAGCGATTGGGCCCGAAGGCCTTGATCATCAACTCTTCGACGACCGCACTATCTGCCTGTGTTTGCTGCTTAATCTGGAACATAATTATGCTTTATAGCAAAGCAGCACGGGAAACAATCTGCTTTTACAGCCTAAGCAAAATCAGCTGTTACGCAGTCTCAGACAGGTCATCCTCAACACCAAGCGGCACGTCCAAAACTGGAATAATCTCGGTTGGCACAACCTGCCAGAAATGTGCAACGGCGGTGTCCCACTGATTCAAAATCCTCGCCGCAAGGGCGCTCTCGGTTTCGCGGGCATGCTCGGCAACCAGATCACGTAGTACAGTCTCCCAATGCGGATGCGCAATACGGCCAAGCTGCAGACTTTCCGGGTTAACCCGAGACCCAAACGTTCCAGCCTCGTCATAGACAAAGGCCATGCCGCCGGTCATACCGGCCCCAAAATTATCGCCAACCTCGCCAAGGATCACAACCTTACCGCCAGTCATATATTCACAAGCGTTTGATCCACTGCCCTCAACAACAGCTGTGGCACCAGAGTTACGGACACACAATCGTTCGCCCGCCTGACCCGCGGCAAACAGCTTGCCCGAAGTGGCCCCGTAAAGCACCGTATTGCCAATAATGGTATTGGCGCTGGCAACAAAACTGATCGCTGCCGATGGGCGCACCACAATCATGCCACCGGAGAGACCCTTGCCGACATAATCATTGGCGTCACCGATAACATCAAGACGAAGGCCCTGTGTCGCGAATGCGCCCAGAGACTGACCGGCCGAACCACGAAGCCTGACAAGAATATGCCCCTCACGAAGTCCGGTCATGCCAAACCGCCGAACAATATGCGAGGACAGCCGCGTTCCAATCGCACGCTGGGTGTTTTCGACATTGTAAGACAATTGCATTTTTGAGCCATTTTCAAGAGCCAGCTTGGCATCGACAACCATCTGCGCGTCCAGCGTGTTCGGCACTTCGGTTCGTGGGCCACCGCGGCTACTGATCAATTCATCTTCTCCGTCTGCTCGAACCAGAATCGGGTTGAGATCAAGGTCATCAAGCGCCTCATCACCGCGGCTAACCTGAGTGAGAAGATCCGTCCGGCCAATGACCTGCTGCAATGAGGTAAACCCAAGGTCAGCCAGAATTTCCCGCACTTCTTCGGCAAGATGGGTGAAGAGCTGCACAACTTTTTCCGGTGTCCCTTCAAATTTGGCACGAAGATCAGCACGCTGGGTACAGACCCCGACAGGGCAGGTGTTCGAATGGCACTGGCGCACCATGATACAGCCCATGGCAATCAGTGATGATGTACCAATACCATATTCATCCGCCCCAAGCATTGCTGCCATCACCACATCGCGGCCGGTTTTCAGCCCGCCATCAGTCCGCAAAACCACCTTGTTGCGAAGGTCATTCATCGACAGAACCTGATGCACTTCGGACAGACCCATTTCCCATGGCAGGCCAGCATATTTGATTGACGATTGCGGGCTCGCACCGGTACCGCCACCATGACCTGATACCAGAATCGAGTCGGCCTTGGCCTTGGCTACCCCGGCGGCAATCGTGCCAATACCGGTTGATGCCACCAGCTTTACGCAGACTTTTGCGTCGGGGTTAATCTGCTTTAGGTCATAGATTAGCTGCGCCAGATCCTCGATCGAATAGATATCGTGATGCGGAGGCGGCGAAATCAATGTCACCCCGGGGGTCGAGTGGCGCAGGCGCGCAATTAGGCTATCAACCTTAATGCCAGGCAATTGCCCACCTTCGCCCGGCTTTGCGCCCTGAGCGACCTTAATTTCAATTTCCTCGCAATTATTCAGATATTCAGCAGTGACCCCAAACCGGCCTGAGGCGATCTGTTTGATTGCACTTGAAGGATTATCGCCATTCTCACGAAGTTTGAACCGTGCTGGATCCTCACCACCCTCACCGGAATCAGATTTTGCGCCAATCCGGTTCATTGCAATCGATAGGGTTTCATGCGCCTCGGGGCTAAGTGCGCCAAGCGAGATCCCCGGCGAGACCAGCCGTTTACGGATGTTAGTGATCGACTCTACTCGATCAATCTCGACCGGTGCATTGGCCGGCTTAAAATCCATTAGGTCGCGAAGATTAATCGGCCCCTGACCGTTCACCAATGATGAATATTTTTTCCAGCTTTCAAACGACCCAGTATCGCAGGCGTGCTGCATCGCATGGATCATCTGGCCATCAAATGCATGACGTTCACCTGATTTTCGATAGCGGAAGAAACCCCCGACCGACAAATGCACATCGTCGCTGGCATAGGCCTTGTTATGCATATCAATTACGCGTGTTGCAATGCCCTTCAGACCGAGGCCCGAAATGCGTGATGACATTGGCGGGAAAAAATCGGCAACCAGTGATCGCGAAAGGCCAAGCGCCTCAAAATTATAGCCACCACGGTAAGAAGCGATAACCGAAATGCCCATTTTCGACATGATTTTCAGCAGGCCTTCTTCGACTGCCTTGACAAAATTGCCAACCGCGTCACGCATTTCCATGCCGACCAGCAGGCCGCGCTCATGCCTTTCAGCAATTGCAGCCTCAGCCACATAAGCGTTTACCGTTGTAGCACCAACCCCGATCAGCACAGCAAAATGATGCACATCCAAACATTCGCCACTGGCAACATTAACCGAGGTAAATGTCCGCAACTGCTGACGGACAAGGTGCGAATGCACCGCCCCGGTTGCCAGAATCATCGGAATGGGGATGCGGGACTCCGACACGTTACGATCAGTTAGCATCACGTGCTCACACCCCGACCGCACCGCCTCTTCAGCCTCGGCCCGAATCCGCTCAATCGCATCGGTAAAAGCGGTGTCTGACCCATCATTTTCAAAGCTACAGTCAATCTCAGCAGACTTGTCACCGACGTAACGGCATAGCGCGTCCCATTCTGGCACGGTCAAAACCGGCGAATTAAGGACGAGGTGATCGCACTGTTCAGGTGCCTCATCTAGAATATTGCCGAGATTGCCCAGCCGGGTGCGGAGTGTCATTACATGACGTTCACGCAGCGAGTCGATTGGCGGGTTGGTCACTTGCGAGAAATTCTGCCGGAAGAAATGATGCAGGCCGCGATATCGATCCGACAAAACCGCCAGCGGGGTATCATCACCCATCGAGCCGACAGCCTCTTTGCCAGTTTGCGCCATTGGCTGCAGGACCAGTTCCATATCTTCCATTGTCCAGCCAGCCATCATCTGGCGGCGGCGTGCGGCAGACTTGCCAAGCGGCTGACTTGTCTTGCCGGTTGAATTGGCCAGCAACGCGTCCATCTGCTTGGCGCGGCCAATCCATGTATTCCAATCGCATTTTTGGGTTAAGGCGTCTTTTAGCTCATCGTCTTTATAAAGACGGCCTTCAGCCAGATTAATGCCGATCATCTGTCCCGGCCCAAGCCGTCCACGTTCGGCAATTTTCGTATCGGGGACAACCACCATACCGGTTTCGGACCCAGCGATGATCAGCCCATCATGGGTCACCACATAGCGCAAAGGCCGCAAGCCGTTACGGTCAAGGCCAGCAACAATCCAGTCACCAGCATAGGCGGCAATCGCCGCTGGCCCATCCCAAGGTTCCATCACCGAATTGCAATAGGCATAAAGTTTCGCACGCGGATGATCACTGCCAACATCAATCGCCTCAGGGATCATCATGGTTTTGACCATCGGCAATTCCCGCCCCCCATGAACCAGCAATTCAAACACGGCATCCAGTGCCGCCGAGTCCGAGCTGCCCCCAGCGACAACCGGTTTCAAATCATCAATATGATCGCCAAAAACGGCTGACTCCATACGGTCTTCATGGCAGCTCATCCAGTTCTGGTTGCCGCGAATAGTATTGATCTCACCATTGTGCGCCAGCACCCGGAACGGCTGTGCCAGCTTCCAGGTCGGCATTGTATTGGTTGAATAGCGCTGGTGATAAATCGCAAAGGACGAAATAAAGCGCGGGTCAAGCAAATCGGGGAAAAATGCCGTGACCTGTTCTGCCAGAAACATACCTTTATATATGATTGACCGACTGGACAGCGAGCAGAGATAGAAATCGCTGATCATGTGCTTCATTACCGCTTTTTCAATGCGGCGGCGCACAACATAAAGCTGGCGTTCGGCTTCTGCTACATCCATTTCAACAGGCATCGAAAACATGATCTGCTCAATTTCAGGCCGGGTTGCGATCGCCTTTTTGCCAAGTGCCTTAATGTCGACCGGCACCTGCCGCCACCCATAGATGCAATGACCCACAGCGAGGATTTCCTGCTCGACGATACAGCGGCAACGTTCCTGCGCCGCGAGGTCAGTGCGCGGCAAAAACACCATGCCAACAGCAAGCCTGCCGCCATCATCATCATGGCCGGTACGGGCAATATGCTCGATGAAAAAGTCACGTGGGATTTCGATGTGAATTCCTGCGCCGTCACCCGTCATGCCATCGGCATCAACCGCGCCACGATGCCAAATCGCCTGCAATGCCTCAACCGCGGCCTCGACCACTGCACGATTCGGCTTGCCATCACGGGCCACAACAAAGCCAACGCCGCACGCATCATGCTCCATTTCCGGGCCATAGACACCAGCCTCGATTAACTTTGCCTCATTTGCCGCACGGCGCTGAAGATAGGCAGCTTCATCAAAAATCTTGGTCATTTTAAACTCCCTTTACCCGGCGCTCTAACGTCCGGCAACAGCGGCAAGCGGCGCATCAGCGGTGGCCGTAATCCATTGGTCAATAGCTTCGGCGGCATCACGGCCATCACGAACACCCCAAACGACAAGTGAGGCGCCCCGAACAATATCGCCAGCCGCAAACACGCCGTCTAAATTCGTCATCATGGTCCGCCAGTCAATTTTCAGGGTTCCCCACCGGGTAACCTGCAGCCCTTTCTCGCCAAACATGGCTGGCAAATCCTCCGGATCAAACCCAAGCGCCTTAATCACCATATCGGCTGGTAATTCATGCGATGAGTCATCGATGACCTCAGGCACCTGCCGGCCGGTTGCGTCGGGCTGGCCAAGATGTATCCGCTGTGCCTGTACTGCCCGCACCTTGCCATTACCCAGAAAAGCCTGTGGTGCAGACAGCCATTTGAAAACAACGCCCTCTTCCTCGGCATTCTCAACCTCACGCTGCGAGCCTGGCATATTTGCCCGGTCACGGCGGTACAGGCAGCTTACAGATTTGGCCTTTTGACGAATCGCCGTGCGCACGCAATCCATTGCCGTGTCGCCGCCGCCGATGACCACAACACTCTTGCCCTCGGCATTCAGCGCCCCAGATTCGAATGCGTCGACCTTGTCGCCAAGGCTTTTACGGTTCGATACCGTCAAATAGTCGAGCGCCGGAACAATCCCATTAAGCCCGCTGCCGGGGGCGGCGATGTCGCGCGCTTTGTAAACGCCCGTTGCGATCAGAATCGCATCATGTTTCGCCCGAATATCGGCGAAAGTTGTCGCGCCGCCAATATCAACGCCAAGATGGAACTGAACGCCGCCATCCCGCAATAGCTGCCCGCGCCGCTCGACGATTGATTTTTCCAACTTAAAGCCTGGAATACCATACATCAGCAAGCCGCCAATGCGGTCATAACGATCATAGACATGCACCTGATAGCCCCGATGACGCAGCATCTCGGCAGCGGCCAGACCTGCTGGCCCCGCCCCAATGATACCAATTGACTCCACGCGCTCGACGCGGGGCGCTGCTGGCTTGACCCAACCTTCGGCGAAGGCGGTCTCAGTGATATGTTTCTCGACCGCGCCAATTGTTACTGATTCGAACCCTTTTTCGATTACACAACTGCCTTCACACAGCCGGTCCTGCGGACAGATGCGGCCACAAATCTCAGGAAAATTATTGGTCTGTGACGACAGCTCATAAGCTTCCTGCATCCTGCCTTCGGCGGTAAGCATCAACCAATCGGGAATGTTGTTGTGAAGCGGGCAATTAACCTGGCAGAACGGTACCCCGCATTGCGAGCAACGCGATGCCTGTGCTTCGGCTTCAAACACATCGAACTCGTCATAAATCTCGTTAAAATCGGCAATGCGTTTTCCCGCCTTGCGCTTTTCCGGCATGGCTTTTTCAGTCGATACAAATTTCAACATCTTCGACGACATTCTAACTTCTCCTGACCAACTCGGCTTATCAGCTCAGTCGTGACGCTTTCGCTTAGCACCGATATTTCTTTAACCCCCAGTTACCATTCCCAACCGGCAACCCCATCTGGCAATTTCCACCTGTCAAGCGTCAATCCAACAGAGACCACGCCGGTTTTTGTCTTTGGCACGCCGTTCTAATGGTGCCACTAGCCCCGTGGGTAGGACAAATTCACCCATTCCCCGAGGCCATAAAATCGTTCCGACATCGCTTAAAAAGGTACGGTCTACCAACATTCTTGACGCGTATTTCGCCGGTTCTAAATGCCTTTTGTTAACACCCAAAACCGGAGCCGTTTTTACCACCTTGGCTTTACCGCAACCGTGCTCCACACGCCGGTTGGCGGGAGCCATCGCACCGTAGCGAAATCCGAATTCCGAAAATTAGTCAACAATAGTTACCTTTTTTCAACGATAATTGCAAGCAAGATTCAATCTTGTGCATGGACATCAGTAGAAACTATCAAAATAGGTCCGATGTGGTACTAGTTGACATTCAGCCCGACAAATAATTCACCGAAGATGTCGCCGAACATATCGCGGTATGGTATACCGCGTTCAGGAGCGCCGACTGTTCCATTTGAGAGCTAACGCTGGCACGTGCTTTAAGCCTTGTTGTGGGGAGCCTGTTTGATGCCAATGAGCCTGCTTATTCTTGTGGCTGCAATTCAGGGTCTGACCGAGTTTCTGCCGGTTTCATCATCCGGCCATCTGGTCCTGATCCCCATCGTGACCAATTTTGCCTATCAAGGCCGTGCGATTGATGTTGCGGCCCATGTCGGCACCCTGATCGCGGTTGCGGTTTATTTGCGTGCCGAAATAATCGCCATTCTGTGCGCGTTGCTGCGCCGGAGCCACGGTGACAAACATAATGCACGGCTTGGCATAATGCTGGTTATGGCAACGTTTCCAGTAATGTTCGCTGGCTACATCGTAAATTATGCCAATTGGCGCTGGCTCGACATGGTTCACACCCTTGCAATTGCCAATCTGGTGTTTGCGGCAATTTTATGGGGTGCTGATAAAATGCCAGTTATACAGCATGATCTAAAAGCGATCGGCTGGCGACACGCGCTGGTGATCGGCGCTGCACAAATCTGCGCCCTCGTTCCGGGGGCCTCGCGTTCAGGTGTAACGATGAGCGCGGCCCGCTTTCTGGGCCTTGATCGGGTAACAGCGGCGCGGTTTTCGTTGCTGCTATCGCTGCCTACAATTGCTGGCGCGGGTTTGCTGAAAACAATCGATCTGGTGAACAGCGGTGATGCCGGGCTTGGCAGTGATGGGGTGATTGTTGCGGTTTTATCCGCCCTGCTCGCCTGGCTTGCCATCCGCTGGATGATGGGCTGGCTTGCGGTCGCTAGCTTTAAGATTTTTGTGTATTACCGGCTGGCACTTGGCGGGCTTTTATTGCTGGCGTTAATTCAGGGCTGGATCGCACCCAGCATCACCTAAGATCGAAACATACCACCCGGCCGATAGCGATCGAGATAGGTTGGCAACACCACATCAACCGATGTTGCGGTAACGCCGAGATCAACCAAGGTTCGCGCCTTGTTGGCAACAACATTATCGCATTTTAGCAGCCTAACCTGATCGCGCGTGATCGGCGGGTTCGGCAATAGTCCGGCTAAAACCGCACCGCATGACAATGCCAAAAATGGCACTGGCACAAGTAGACGCCGGCGTCCAATCTGCCGCAATGTAATCTCCATCAATCGCCGGAAACTATATGTCTCCGGCCCGCCAAGTTCATAGATCTTGCCCTCAGCAGGCTTGGCCAGTTTGTCGGCCAGCCCAAGACTTCCGATGATTGCACCAACAACATCCTCTACGTAAACCGGCTGCATCTGCATCTTGCCGCCACCCGGCAAGGGTAGCGCCGGTGCCATCATGGCCATTGCGGCAAAGCGGTTGAAGAAATCATCACGCGGGCCAAAAATAATTGACGGCCGCAGCACCACCGCCGCTGGAAACGCCGATAAAAGATTAGCTTCACCAGCAGCTTTGCTTTGCGCATAGTGGCTTAGCGAGTTGGGGTCAGCACCAATCGCCGACACATGGACGACCGAGCCAACACCATTGGCTTTTGCCAATGCCCCAATGCGCCCGGGCAGATCGGCCTGCAATGTGGCAAATTTCTGACCACCACCTTCGGCCAGAATACCCACAAGATTTACCACTGCATCGGCCGATTTGATGACAGTCTCCAGCACGGTTTGATCCGTTGCGTTTCCTGCCAATAGGGTGATCTGGCCAACATTGCCCAAGGGTTTCAGGTATTTTGCGCGTTCACTATTGCGGCATAGAACAATAATTTGCTTGCCGGCACGCGCCAGCCGCTCGACAGTTGCCCGCCCAACAAATCCAGAACCACCAATTACTGCTACCGTGTTGATCATCACCACACCCCTAGTTGGATTATCCCCTGTTTGACCGCCCAGCCCAGAACAGCGCAATCGGGTTATCGGCAACAAGGCAGCCGGATAAAATCTGGCTGTACTTTTCTGATTACGGCAAATTAGGTCAAGCCCGACAGCTTTACAATCCCAGCCGTGCAGATTTGCAATAAATTAGAGTTTTGCGGTTCTATCAGACAGCGATGGGGCACCGTATTTCTGCGTTATGATCGCTGTTACAGGGCCGTTGTAAAAAGGTTTGACACGCCAGCGTTAGCGACTATTCTGACGCCGTCAGTAGGGTAGCGGTATGCCGCAAGTCCAATGGCAAGCCCAGGTGGCGGAATTGGTAGACGCGCTGGCTTCAGGTGCCAGTGACCATTAGGTCGTGGAAGTTCGAGTCTTCTCCTGGGCACCATTGCCTTTATAAACAGAAGCTAAGTACCATAGCCGGTGTAAAGGTACCGCAGCCTGCACCCGTTTATCGAGGCCCGGCGAGATGCAATGGTCCAAGAAGCGAGGCAAAAATGACAATTCACATCCATCCAGACGATCTGCCAGCCGACATTGATCTAGGCGATGTTGTGGCGATTGATACCGAAACAATGGGCCTCAACCCCCAGCGTGACCGGCTATGCGTCGTGCAGCTATCTAGCGGTAATGGTGATGCGCATCTTGTGCAGATCGGAAATCCGAAAAAGCCAAGCCCAAACCTTACTGCCTTGCTAAAGAACCCTGCCGTTACCAAACTTTTTCATTTTGCCCGCTTTGATATTGCCAGCCTTAGTCACGGCATTGGCCCGGTCGCTGGCCCAATATACTGCACTAAGATTGCCTCAAAGCTTGCCCGCACCTATACCGACCGGCACGGCTTGAAAGAGCTTTGCCGCGAATTGCTACAAATCGACATCTCAAAACAGCAGCAATCATCAGATTGGGGTGCTGCAGTGTTGACGCCCGAACAGGCCGAATATGCAGCGGGAGACGTTTTGTTTTTGCACCGTATTCGCGAGCTGCTCGACATGATGCTGGCACGTGAGGGGCGCAGCGATGTTGCCGCACAATGCTTTGCATTTCTGGCAACGCGTGCCAAGCTTGACCTTGACGGCTTTGCCGATGTGGATATTTTCCATCATTAGAGTGCGGCCAGCCGGTTGTCGGCAGAAACATCGCATCCGCCGCTTTGGGCGGAACTTCCAACGATCGTTCAGGAACTGACTTTTCAAATGGCCGAAACAAAAAGACAAAGACAAAGCCGCTTTACCCCACGAGCCCAAACCGCAGCAGCTCCAAGCCCGCGGCGATACCCATTATCATTCCTGTTTCTTGGCATTGGCGCGGTCTTGACCCTTGCGGTTGCCAGCTGGCTTGGCCTGTTGGCAAACGGCAAGGATGTATCGCTGGAGATCAAAGAGGTGAAACTCTCCAACACGGGCGAGGTGCAACTAACCGGCGCGCGCTATCGCGGCCTAACCCCGGCTGGCAGGCCCTATCAGATTACTGCGGCCAAGGCCAACGAAGCGCCTGACGGATCCGGGCGGGTCGACATGGATCAGCCAACGGCCATTGTGACATTAAGCAACGGAGGCTTGGTCAACCTTGAATCAAATGCCGGTATTTTCAACAAACAAACCGATATCGTGATCATGACAGGGGAGGTTGTTGTCACCCAGCCCGCGCGAAATCTTCGCCTCGACACCGAAGCGTTAGAGGCAAATTTGCGAGCTGGTGAGATGCATAGTGATGTGCCCGTCGAGGTGCAAGACATTGACAGGCGCATCAATGCCGATAGCATGAAAGTCTATGATAATGGCGCACGTATTATTTTTGGCGGGGCGGCAAAAATGGTGATTAAAAACAGTAACGCGATCGCGCCGGCACCCGCACCTTCACCCGTACCGGACGCCGATAAAGAACTGCTGAAAACCAAAACTAAAACCTGATTATTGACCCAAAAAAACTGGCAGAGCACCAAACTCGCAAGATAAATTACAATTCGGATGGATAGCCAAATGGACAGCCAAACAGACAGGCAAACGGATAGAAAGTAACCGATATTATGCGCCAATCATCTCCACCCTTGTCATATGTGTCGCGCATTATTGCCGCCGGTGTAATTGGTCTAGTCATGATCAGCGGCCTGGCCCCTTTATCTTGGGCGCAGACTGTGGCAAAACCGGTCGATACTGAGCCGTTACCAATTACCATTGAGGCCAGCGAATTCCTGGAATGGGATCAAAATAACGGCAGATATGTTGCCAAGGGCAATGCCTATGTCCAACAGGGCAGTTCGAACATTGCGGCTAATCATATTATCGCAAATTATGAAACCAAAGGAGAGACCCGTGACATTACCCGCTTGATCGCCACCGGTGCCGTCACCTATGTCGAGGGTGAAAACACTGCCAAGGGAGACAAGCTGGATTATGATCTGACCTCCAGCCTTTATGTATTGACCGGTAAAAAGGCGTCGGTCGTCGGGCCGCGTGGTGCGATGACGGCAACCCAATCAATCACATATGATACGACCAATAATGACAACCGCAAGGTCACCGCAATTGGTAAAGCTCATTATAAAAACAGCGATGGACGCAGCATATTCGGCGATAAATTGATTGCCTATATCGGTGCAGATGGCAGCCTGAAAACCATTGACGCCTATGACAATACCAAAGTTAAAACCACCGAAGGCACCACCGCAACTGCGGATAAATTGAATTATGTTGCCAGCACATCCCTTGCAAATCTTCATGGGAATGTTGAAATCAACGACCAGAGGAATATCTTGCGCGGCGATCGTGCAGAGATTGATTTTGACAAAGAAATCAGCAGGATACTGTCGAGTCCGACAGGCCAGCGCGTCACTGGCATCCTGACGCCGTAACGCTTGCGGCCGGACTTTCCTTTAGGCATTTCCGGTATTACGCCGACAACTCATTGACAATTAGTGATTAATCGGCCGATAAAGAAGCGTGAATGGGGGTGTCAAAGCCTGATCGCTATAAAAAAGGGCATCATGGTGTCTGACAATATAGAATTAGATTTTGGAATGGCGCGGCCAGTTTTGGTGACCGGGAGTCAGGGTCTGCGCGCCAAAGGTCTTGGTAAAAGCTTCAACAAACGGCGCGTGGTCCGCAATGTATCGCTTGGGCTGCAACGCGGTGAAGCAGTTGGCCTGCTTGGGCCCAACGGCGCCGGCAAAACCACAACTTTTTATATGCTTGCCGGGTTGCTGCCCGCTGATGAAGGCCAGGTTTTTATTGACGGGCGCGACGTTACTGACATGCCAATTTTCCAGCGCGCTCGCCTTGGCACGGGTTATCTTCCCCAGGAATCCAGCATTTTTCGCGGCTTAACCGTTGAGCAGAATATCCGCGCCGTTCTTGAAACGCTGGAAGATCACGAAGATGAGCGCGACGCCACCTTAGATGACCTCATGGCCGAATTTGGTATCACGCATCTTCGTAACACCCCGTCAGTCAGCCTTTCAGGAGGTGAACGCCGCCGCCTTGAAATTGCACGCGCCCTTGCCGCGCGCCCAACATTCCTGCTGCTCGACGAGCCACTTGCAGGCATTGACCCGATTGCACTTGGTGAAATCCGTGATCTGATCAGCCATCTCAAAACCCATGGAATTGGCGTTTTGATTACCGATCACAATGTTCGTGAAACACTCGAAATTGTAGATCGTGCCTATATCATCCATGATGGCACTGTGCTGATGGAGGGCACCCCCGATGAGGTGGTTCAGCATAGCGGTGTCCGCCAAGTTTATCTTGGTGAGCGTTTTAGCATCTAAAAGCCGGCGATCACCGCTTGACAGCCTATCGTGCACATCCTATACCTCCGCCGCCTTGGTACTGAAGGCCGCCGCAACTGGCGGGCTGGCAATGTTAGGGCAGGATTCATTTTACAGGTCTTTTTATGTCCATCATTGATTATATCGCCACCGGCCAGATAATGGTGGGCGTTGTCAGCAGCAGTAAAAAGCAGCTGATTGAGCAGCTTGCCGAGCATGGTGCGGCGCTTACTGGCATTTCCCCACGCTGCCTTTTCGAGATGATCATGCGCCGTGAGCGTCTTGGCAGCACCGCGATTGGCGGCGGGATTGCGATTCCCCATGCCGTGCATGGCGAACTGACACGCACAATTGGCATCATTGCTGTTCTCGCCAAACCGATTGATTTCGATGCGGCCGACAAAAAGCCAGTTGATATCGTGTGCCTTGTGATCGGCCCACAGGACGCTGATAGCGATCATTTAAAATGCGTTTCAATCGTGGCAAGATCGCTTGGTGACGTTGCTGTTTGCAATCAGCTTCGCCAGGCCAAAACTGCCGAGACGTTACTGCGGTGCCTGGCAAACCGCAGTAACGTTGCCGCCTAGTTAGCGCCCTAGCCTGACTTTTCACACAATCAGAACGATTGCAGCGATTGGTTTTTGCAGCTGCAGGTCAGTCAGGCTTTAGTCAGGCGAACTTCAGGTGAAGCGGGAACGGTTCGAAAAGCGGCAATGGCCCAACGCGGCCAGCCGCATGCTTTAATTTGCTGCCAACTTTCTGGTTAGCTAAATCTTTTTTCGGGATATGTGGGAAATTGGTGGAGCTAAGCGGGATCGAACCGCTGACCTCTACAATGCCATTGTAGCGCTCTCCCAGCTGAGCTATAGCCCCTTGTTACCGTTCATGCCACGCTTGTTAATCGTTAAAGCTCTTTAAGATCATGCGGTTCCAATTCTTGCGGCGCCTGAGAGCCGCGGGGATTGTGTATCGCAGGGGAGATGCCCGACGCAAGCGATTTTTACCCAGCAGCGGCAATTTTTATCCGGTGACAGGTAATTCGATTGCTATCGCCAGGTACGGATCGATTAACCAAGTGTCGGCAGGCAAGATCGCGGTTAATCGTCCTTCTTGTCCAGGTTAGGCAATAATTCATCGCCGTCGCTGATATCATCACGAATAAAGCCGGGCCCATCCGCATCATCAACGTCAACATCGTCAACATCGTCATCATCGTCATCATCGTTAAAATCGATATCATCATCTATCTCTTCAACGGTAATGTCAGAATCGACATCATCATCGACATCATCATCGAGATCAAAATCGCTATTGTACACATCGTCCGCGTCGTCGCCTTCGCGGGACACCTGAGCTTTCGCAACGCTCTTCGGTGCCGCGCGACCTTTACGAGCCTTTACCAAATTTTCTGGATCAAATTCTGTGCCACAGCCCGGACAAATAATCGGACTACGTTTAAAGTCATAAAAGCGCATGTCACATGACAGGCAAGACCGCTTAACGCCGAGCTCTACCTTTGCCATTCTCTACAATCCCTTGCATTAACCAATGATAAAGAAACAACTGATAATCATTACGGGATTTGAAACAAATTTTGCAAGCTGTCAAAACAATTTTTGCCGGTTTGCTTACTTTTATTACCAAGCTCGAAGCCGGTTTCCACGATTTTGGACTTTCATGCCGCTGATTGCCTAGCGGGCATTAAAAATGTTACAAGCAGCCGAATTATGAAGCGGCCGGCAAAATCGCCCGCCAGAAACCCGCAAAAAGGTCTTTTGATGTCATCACATTCGCATGATCAACTTGTCTCGCATAAGGCTGGTCCGCTTCGCGGCACAATGCCAATTCCGGGCGATAAATCAATTTCGCACCGCTCACTAATTCTCGGCAGCCTCGCCATTGGTACGACCAAAGTCAGAGGTCTGCTGGAAGGTGCTGACGTGATCTCGACCAAGAACGCGCTTATTGCGCTTGGTGCCGAGATTCACCGCGATAATGACGGGATATGGCACATTACCGGCGTTGGGCTAAACGGCATGGTCTCGCCGGTGACGCCGCTTAATCTTGGTAATTCGGGGACCGGCGCGCGGCTGTTGATGGGCGTGGTTGCCGGACAGAACATTACTGCGACATTTTGCGGTGACTTATCGCTTAGCGTGCGGCCTATGGCGCGAATTACTGACCCTCTTACCGAGATGGGCGCATCTGTTACCTCCCGTGGCGGCGGCCTTTTGCCGGTGACAATCACCGGCGCGTTTACCCCGATGGCAATCCAATACCATTCCGAAGTTGCCTCGGCGCAAATTAAGTCAGCAATTTTACTGGCTGGGTTGAATGCCCGCGGCACCACGACAGTGATCGAGCCGCACGCGTCGCGCGATCACAGCGAATCGATGCTACGGCATTTTGGCGCATCGGTTGAACAGCAAATCAAAAGCGATGGCACGCATCATGTTCATCTTTTGGGCGAGGCAACATTGCGGGCCGCCGACATAATCGTGCCAAGCGACCCCTCATCTGCCGCATTTGCCATTGTCGCGGCTTTGATTATACCAGGTAGCGAAATCACTCTCGTTGGTATCGGCATGAACCCGCTTCGCACCGGCATTATTACAACGCTTGTTGAAATGGGCGGTGATATCGTCAAAAGCAACGACCGGATCGAGGGTGGTGAAGCAGTTGCCGATTTGACCATCCGCTACAGCCAGCTTCATGGTATTACCGTTCCAGCCGCGCGTGCTGCATCAATGATTGATGAATTTCCGATTTTATCAATTGCCGCAGCAGCCGCAAATGGCACGACAGAAATGCTTGGCGTAGCCGAATTAAGGGTCAAGGAAACTGACCGGATAAAGGTGATGGCCGACGGTCTTGCCGAATGTGGAGTTACAGTTGATCATGATGATGACTCGATGCGCGTTTCAGGCAGCTTCATCACCGGCGGTGCGACATTGTCAGCCCAGCATGACCACCGAATCGCCATGTCGTTCTTGACGCTTGGCCTCATCGCCGAAGCGCCGATTACCGTTACTGGCTGTGCCACCATCGAAACTAGCTTTCCTGGATTTGCCAACGGGTTGAACCAGTTAGGCGCCTATATTCGTCCCAGGCTAACCGCATGATCATCGCCATTGATGGGTCCGCCGCCAGCGGCAAAGGCACACTTGCCAGAGGCCTCGCCGCGTATCTTGGGTTCGACTATCTAGATACGGGTGCGCTGTATCGCGCCATTGCACTCAGCCTGCTTAATGCTGGTGCTGATATTAATTATATTAATGAAAAACAAGCAGTTAAAGAAGCTGCATTGCTTGACCTTGAATTAACACAATCGCCAGAAATCCGTAATGACCGGATTGCCAGCCTCGCGTCAAAAGTGGCCGCGCTTGGCCCGGTAAGGGCCGAATTGCTGAAACTGCAACGCACCTTTGCCTTAACGCCGCCTCAAGGCGGCGGTGCGGTTCTCGATGGCCGCGATATCGGCACAATTGTGCTGCCAAATGCCGATTTGAAATTCTTTATTGACGCCGATATTGACATTCGAGCCGAGCGCCGCACCAAAGAGTTGCTTCAGTCCGGACAATCGGTTATGTTCTCCGACGTTCTGACGGAAATGAAGGCGCGTGATGAACGTGACCGGACCAGGTCGGTGGCCCCGTTAAAGGCCTCAGACAACGCAATCACCATCGATACATCCAGTATGGATGAAGCGGAGGTTTTGGCACTGGCCCTGTCACATGTTGATAGTGCTTTTTCGCCAAAGCAATGAGCCCGAGCCGGAGACCTTACGAACATTTCCGGTTCATTTAAACGTTAAACAGACTGCCGGCGAAACAAACTGGTCGCCAAAAAACCCGCTTGGAACCAAACCATATGGTCAGAAATGGCAACAGTTTGGTTATTGTTCGTCCAATGCGGCCCTCATGTCGGCTGAGGCAAGATAAATTCCGATCCTTTTTCTGGCCGGTTGGTGGTTAGCATCGGAATAGCGACAAAACGGAGATTTTTTTGACATCTACAACGAATTCGGCAGCCGATGCTGCCACTGAAAACTTTGCCGATCTTCTAGCCGAAAGCTTTGGGGAAGGCACCAATGTCGAGGGCAGCGTTGTCCGCGGCTTTGTTATTGGCATCGAGGGTGACGCAGTCATCATTGATGTTGGCCTGAAATCTGAGGGCCGGGTTCCGCTAAGGGAACTTGCTGCACCCGGACAAAAGGCAGATATTTCAATCGGTGACGAAATTGAGGTTTATGTCGAGCGTATGGAAGACCGTAACGGTCAGGCCTTACTGAGCCGCGACAAAGCCCGGCGCGAAGAAGCTTGGGGCGTTCTGGAGACGTCATTCGAAAAGCAAGAGCGCGTCACTGGTGTTATCTTTGGCAAGGTAAAAGGCGGCTTTACGGTTGACCTGTCAGGCGCAACAGCGTTTTTGCCTGGAAGCCAGGTCGATATCCGCCCAGTTCGCGATCTTGGCCCGCTCATGGGTACACCACAGCCGTTCCAGATTCTGAAAATCGACCGTCGCCGTGGTAACATAGTTGTTTCACGTCGCGCCGTTCTGGAAGAGTCACGCGCCGAAGCAAGGTCAGAGCTTGTCTCAAACCTGCAGGAAGGTCAAGTTCTTCAGGGTGTGGTAAAGAACATAACTGATTACGGTGCGTTCGTCGATCTTGGCGGCGTTGACGGCCTACTCCACGTGACCGACATTGCATGGCAGCGCATCAGCCATCCATCAGAAGCCCTGCAAATCGGCGAAACTGTCGAGGTTCAGGTGATCCGCTTTAATGCTGAGACACAGCGTATCTCACTTGGCATGAAGCAGCTTCTGTCCGACCCTTGGGAAAATGTCGATGGCAAGTTCCCAGTCGGGGCCAAGATGGAAGGCCGCATCACCAACATCACTGACTATGGCGCATTTGTTGAGCTTGAAGCCGGTGTTGAAGGGCTTGTTCATGTCTCTGAAATGAGCTGGACAAAGAAGAATGTTCACCCGGGCAAAATCGTTTCAACCAGCCAGCAAGTTGAAGTCATGGTGCTTGACGTTGATTTGTCAAAGCGCCGTATCTCACTCGGCCTGAAACAATGCACCAATAATCCTTGGGAAGATCTTAGCGCCACCTATGCGGTTGGCACCGAGATTAACGGCGAAATCCGGAGCATCACCGAATTTGGTCTGTTTGTTGGCCTGAATGAAGATATAGACGGTCTTGTTCACCTGTCAGATATCAGCTGGGAAACTGCTGGTGAAGAGGCGCTTGAAGGCTTTACTAAAGGCGATATGGTTAAGGCGAAAGTCCTTGATATTGATGTTAATAAGGAGCGTATTTCACTCGGCATCAAACAGCTTACCGACGATCCGTTCGCCGGTCAGGCAGATGCTTATCGCAAAGGCGAAGTTGTCACCTGTACCGTTAGCGCGGTCTCAGAAAACGGCATCGATGTAACCATTGGCGAGAATATGACCGGCTTTATTCGCCGAACTGATCTTAGCCGTGATCGTGCGGAACAGCGGGCAGACCGGTTTGCCGTCGGCGAAAAAGTTGACGCCATCGTCACCAGTGTTGACAAGAAAACCCGCAAATTGTCACTGTCGATCAAAGCACGCGAGTCAGCCGAAGAGAAGCAGGCGATGGCGGAGTTTGGTTCATCAGACAGCGGTGCCAGCCTTGGTGATATCCTTGGTGCGGCACTCGCCAAGAAAGAAAGTGACGATAAGTAAAGCCCTCACCTGTCGTAAGGCCACGGCCTTAACTTTCAGATATCACAGCTCTTAATTAATAAGCTAGCCGATCACCACATCGGCTGGCTTTTTTTAGTGCCGGTCTCGGCCATATCGGGGGGGCACCCAGTCCATCAATATGCTGATTGCAAACTTCAGCCAATTCTAAGTTGACCCACGATTGGCAAAAAGGCATCCTTAGCGGAATATAAAAACGAATAAAAGGGAGCGACTTCTGTGACACGGTCAGAACTTATCGCGAAATTAGCGGCAAATAATTCAGAACTATACCATCGTGATATTGAACGGCTGGTCGGAACAATCATTGATGAAATTGGCAGCGCCCTTGAGCGTGGGGACCGCGTTGAATTACGTGGCTTTGGCGCATTTTCAGTTCGTGAACGAAAAGCACGAATTGGTCGGAACCCTCGAACTGGAACAAGCGTAGAAGTATCTGAAAAAAAAGTGCCTTTTTTCAAGATGGGAAAAGGTATGCGCGAGCGGCTAAACCGCTAGACGGATCAAATCATGCGACTATTGGGTCGGCTTTTGTGGCTGGGCATCACCATTGCTTTGGTTGTGTTCGCGGTCATATTCGCAACGTCAAACGAAACCCTGATCACGCTGCGTCTCTGGCCATTTGAGAGCACGCTGACCGCACCAATATGGTTGCTGATACTATCCAGCTTTATCATCGGTGGTTTGATGGGCGCTATCGTCCTGTGGGGGCAGTGGCTGGCGATTCGGGCAAAGCTGTGGCGACTACAGGGGCAATTCAACAAATTACAGACCAAGGCGGATAAAGTGGGGGCTGAACCTACCGCAACGCCGCATTCCTTTCTGACAGCGCCAGCCAGATCACCTGAAACCGACGACCAACCGGCCGCCTTTAATCAATTGACCGCCGATCAGCGCTTGCGCTAGGCATTGAGTTCAGCTGGCGTTACCCGAAAGTATAGACATGGCCGCTCAGGTTAAAATCTGCGGAATATCATCAGCACATGACTATGCGATCTGCCGCGAGGCTGGTGCGCGCTGGGTCGGCATGGTCTATTATCCTGGTTCGCCGCGTCACCTCGACATGGCGAAACTAGCCGAATTGGCCGCCTGGGCCGATACCGCGGGTCCAGATGACCCTTTGCGGGTATTGTTGAGCGTAAACATTACTGGCGATCTGCTAATGCAGCTGATTGACGCGGCGCGCCCGGATATTCTGCAACTTCATGGCACCGAATCCCGGCAAGATGTGGCCGACATCAAGGCCCGCACCAGTTTGCCCGTAATCAAGGCGATCGCCATTGAAACGCCGCAGGATCTGGATCAATGCGCGAAATGGGATGATCTTGCTGACTGGTTGCTGTTTGACGCCAAAGTCCAACCGGGGTCTCAGCCCGGCGGCACCGGACACCGGTTTGACTGGACAGTTTTAGCTGGCTATCGCGGCCGTCTGCCATGGATGCTGGCGGGCGGGCTTGACCGTCATACTGTGGCGACTGCCATCAGAATCAGCGGCGCAAAGGCAGTCGACGTTTCATCTGGCGTTGAATCGTCCCCCGGAAAAAAGGACGCAGAACAGATTCATGCCTTTATTCGGGCGGCCCAAATGGTTTAAAACAATGCGTGGGAGCCGCGTTGGTATTACCAACATTGACAGGATGAGAGCTTTTTATGAGCAAAACCAATCTAAACACGTTCCGCAACCAGCCTGACGAGGCTGGTCGCTTTGGCATTCATGGTGGGCGGTTTGTTGCTGAAACACTGATGCCGCTGATTTTGAATGTCGAGAAGGCCTATAATGAAGCCCGCGCTGATAAATCATTTCAGCGCGAAATGCTATATTATCAGAAACATTACATTGGCCGTCCTAGCCCGCTGTATTTTGCCGAGCGCATGACCGCGCATTTTGGCGGTGCCAAGCTATATCTTAAACGTGACGAGCTGAACCATACCGGTGCGCATAAAATCAATAATGTGCTGGGTCAGGCGCTGCTTGCCAAACGGATGGGGAAAACCAAGATTATTGCCGAAACCGGTGCTGGTCAGCATGGTGTTGCGACGGCGACCGCCTGTGCCCTGTTTGATATGGAATGCGAAGTCTTTATGGGCGCCGAAGATGTCGAACGGCAAAAGCCAAACGTCGACCGGATGCGCCTTCTCGGGGCAAAAATCCACCCGGTTACATCCGGAACTGGTACCCTGAAAGATGCGATGAATGAGGCCTTACGCTATTGGGTCACCAATGCCGACACGCATTTCTACATTATCGGCACTGCCGCAGGCCCGCACCCCTATCCGCAGATGGTGCGTGATTTCCAGTCGGTGATCGGCACCGAGGCGCGTGCGCAAATAGTTGAAGCTGAGGGCAGGCTTCCTGATACCCTGGTTGCGTGTATCGGTGGTGGCTCAAACGCTATCGGTCTTTTCTACCCGTTTCTGGACGATGCCGAGGTTGCCATCTATGGCGTTGAGGCCGCTGGCAAGGGGCTTGGTAGCGGCCTTCACGCTGCCTCGCTGACGGGTGGAACACCTGGCATCCTGCATGGTAACCGCACCTATCTTTTGCAGAATAATGACGGGCAAATCACTGATGCTCATTCGATTTCAGCTGGACTGGATTATCCGGGCATCGGGCCAGAACATTCATGGCTGCATGATATTGGCCGGGTCAATTATGTCAGCGCCACCGATGATGACGCGCTTGTTGCGTTTCAGCTGTGCGCCCGTCTTGAGGGCATCATCCCAGCATTGGAGCCATCGCACGCGCTGGCTTATGTCAGCACCGTCATCGGCGATATGAAGCCTGACGAGATCGTCATATTGAATATGTGCGGTCGTGGCGACAAGGATCTGGGCGCGGTGCTTCCAGTTCTTGAAAAACTTGGCCGAATGTAAGCCGCAAGCCCGTTGAAATTAGAAAAGAGATAATCATGGCAGGTCGCATCAACACCGCATTTGCTAAGGCCAAAGCCGAAAACCGCGGCAGTTTAGGGGTGTTTATCACCGCAGGTGATCCTGATGCTGCCACCACTGATGCGATATTGGATGGGCTGGTTGGGGCTGGCGTCGATTTTATCGAGCTCGGCATGCCTTTTTCAGATCCGATGGCGGATGGCCCGGCAATCCAGGCAGCCTCGCTTCGCGCCTTGAAAGGCGGCATGACGCTGGCCGGAACGATCGAAATCGCGCGTAATTTTCGCCAACGCCACCCTAATATGCCGCTGGTTCTGATGGGCTATTACAACCCGATCTATATCTATGGTAATGATCGGTTTATTGATGATGCCGTGGCGGCTGGCGTTGACGGGTTGATCATTGTTGATTTGCCACCCGAAGAAGATAGCGAGCTGTGTATTCCGGCGCGCAAAGCAGGTTTGAACGTTGTTCGGCTAATCACCCCAACCAGCGATGACCAGCGTTTGCCGGCCATCCTGGCCGAGGCCAGCGGCTTTGTTTACTATGTTTCAGTGACCGGCATTACCGGCATGGCAAGCGCGGCTGCCACCAGCATTGATCAGGCCTATCAGCGCATTCGCAAGCAGACTGAACTGCCGATCGTTACCGGATTTGGTATCCGCACCCCCGAGCAGGCAGCCGAGTCGGCGCGACTTAGCGATGGCGCGGTTGTCGGATCAGCAGTGGTCGATCTGATTGCAGATGCTGTTGCCAATCCGGCAAGTCCGGATGAGGCAGAAAACCGCACCGCCATCGTCCGTAAAGTTGCCGCATTTGTCGGTGATCTTAGCGCAGCTATTCGCGCATAGGGAGATTGCTATGAATTGGATTACAAATTCTGTCCTTCCAAAAATCAAGGCATGGGTTAAATCTGACGACGTGCCAGATAATCTTTGGGTGAAATGCAGCGCCTGTAGCCAGATGATCTTTCACCGCGAATATGAACAGGCCCATAATTGCTGTGCAACTTGCGGCCATCACGCGATCTTACCGCCAGAAGCCCGGTTTTCCATGCTGTTCGATTCCGCAAAGTTTGAGAAAATCGCGTTAAGCCCGGTTGAAGATGATCCATTAAAATTCCGTGACAGTAAAAAATATACTGACCGACTCCGCGATACCCGTAACAAGACCGGCCTGAACGACGCTATTGCTGTCAGCGCTGGCGAAATTAATGGCTATCCAGTTGTAATCGCAGCGTTTGATTTCCGCTTCATGGGTGGCTCGATGGGCCGCATGGTTGGTAATGGCATTGTTCGCGCCGCACAAGAGGCGGTTAACCGCAAGGCGGCGCTGATCACCGTGCCGTCAACTGGCGGCGCACGAATGCAGGAAGGGGTGTTATCACTGATGCAATTGCCACGGACCATCGCTGCAGTTGAAATGGTTCGTGATGCCGGCCTGCCCTATTTTGTTTTACTGGCGCACCCCACCACCGGCGGTGTCACTGCGTCATTTGCGATGCTTGGTGATATCCAGATCGCCGAGCCAGGTGCCATCATCGGTTTTGCCGGTCGCCGTGTGATCGAAGAAACCGTCCGCGAAAACCTGCCTGATGACTTCCAGACGGCCGAATATTTGATGGATCATGGCATGGTAGACGCGGTTGTGCCGCGCGCCGAACAGCCTGTTTATATCGGCCGCCTTCTTGATTTCATGATGGGATCGAAAGACAGCAGAAAGCACGCCTGATGCCACCATCATCATCGTCGCCGGGTATCGCCGCTTACCGCGCGGATACTGTGCTTGAACGGTTGGCGCAGCTCCATCCAAAACTGATTGATCTTGGCCTTGATCGCAGCTTTGCCTTGCTTGACAAGCTAGGGAACCCACATCACCAATTGCCGCCAGCAATCCATGTCGCCGGAACCAACGGCAAAGGCTCAGTCATCGCTTTTCTAAGGGCCATGGCTGAAGCTGCCGGCCTGACGGTTCACGTCTACAGCTCGCCGCATCTTTGCCGGTTCAATGAGCGTATCAGGCTTGCCGGCCAGCTGATTGATGATGACGCGCTGGCCGATCTGTTGGAAGAGGTTGAAACCGCAAATGGCGACATGGCGGTCACGTTTTTTGAGGTCACAACGGCAGCCGCAATGCTGGCATTCTCGAGACATCCAGCCGATCTGCTGCTGCTTGAAACCGGCCTTGGCGGCGCCCTCGACTCGACCAATGTCCTGACCCAACCGCTGGCAACGATTATCACTCCGATTGCCCGAGATCATGAGCATTTTCTTGGCACGAACCTTACCCAGATCGCCAGCCAAAAGGCCGGCATCATGCGACCCAAAACCCCGTGTTATAGTGCCCGGCAAGACCCCGAAGCCCTGCAAGTTCTGGATGATTATGCAGCAAAAATAGGTACGTCGTTGATTGTCGCCGGGCGCGATTTTAGCATCAACAGACTGGAAGGTGGTGGCATTGAAATTACCGTTGATAACATTTGCATCTTGCTACCTAGCCCCAGCTTACGCGGGCCACACCAGCTCGACAATGCCAGTTTGGCAGCGGCCTGTCTCCGTGATCTTGCCAATAAGGGCCTGTTGGCATCATGGCCGCAGAAAATTGACGACAAAACCCTCGCCAGCGGCGCCGTATCAGCCATCTGGCCGGGCCGTGTGCAGCATTTGGCAACCGGCGTATTGGCCGCGCATTGGCCTCATCAGGCAATCTGGCTTGATGGGGCGCATAATGCACATGGCGCCAAGGCGCTGGCGGTGGCGCTGGGGCAAATCTATGACAAGAAATGGAACATTATTTGTGCCGCCCTCAACACGCGCAACCCTGGAGAATTCCTTGCGCCACTTGCCGATCTGGCGGGGCCGGTGCGCTGTCTTGCCATTCCAGGTCAGGATGCCAGTCTAAGCGCAGGTCAAATGGCCAATGCCGCAACTGCAGAAGGGCTGAATGCGATGCCAGTTAGTGGTATCATGTCGGCTTTTGACAATCTCGACTTAACCTGTCCGGTGATCATTTGTGGCTCGCTTTACCTTGCCGGACACATATTGGTGCAAAACAAAACGCTGCCCGACTAGGACAGCGTTTCAACTCTACCTCGTTCTTTCCAGCGTCAGACTGATTGCTCAATCCAGCTTTCTAGCTGCGATTTTGGCAGAGCGCCCATTTTTTCGGCGACAACTTCACCATTTTTGAAAATCAGCAATGTTGGAATTCCACGGACATTATATTTTTGCGGTGTCAGCGGATTCTCGTCAATATTCAACTTAACGATTGATAGGCTATCCTGCTTTTCGCCAGCAATTTCTTCGAGCGCAGGACCAATTGCCTTGCACGGACCGCACCATTCAGCCCAGAAATCAACCAACACAGGTTTGTCCGATTGCAGAACATCTGCCGTAAAATTGCTATCTGTGGTTTTTGAGGTTGCCATTGTGATTCCATTTCATTGTAAAAATCCGCGGTATTTGCACCGCCGTCTTGACCGTTCGAATTTATGGACTGGGCGGCACCGCGTCAAGCACGGTTCATTAATATTTAACGATGATCAGCGATGGTAGGCAGCAAAAATTTCGGTTAATGCCTGATCACGCGCCGCAGGCTCGATCAGCTGATAGTCAAGCGTATCGACCCATACGAGCCAGCACTCAATGTCCCGCCCCGGATAAATCTCACGAAGCAATCCGTCATAAAGCGCCATTTGCTGAAGATAGCTGCGGGGCACGCCCCCATTGCCCGGTTGACCTGTTTTAAAATCAGCCAGAATAATGCGTTCAGCATCGACATAGAGCCGGTCAATTTGTCCGGCGATCCCGACGCCATTCAACCGCCCATTAATCGGCACCTCGACCAGCGCATCCGAACCGAATAGCGGAGCGAATGCGGGCATTTCAATTAGCCCAAGTACCTTATCAATCAGGCTGGTCGCCAGCGCATCTGGAATCATTCGGGCCTGCGCCGCAAGCTGAACTGCACGATCTCGCCGTCCTGCCGGATTAAGGGCTGGCAGACGTTCCAGCAAACGGTGCGCAAGCTGACCATAAGCAAAGGTAATATGCCGACTTTGCGCGGCCTCTAGACCAGTATCGTCTCCAAGCGATTGAGGATTATGGTCAAGACCGGGCTGTGACGGCCGAATTGGCCGCCCCGTGCGATCGTCTTTCGGTGCCGGGCACAACAGCCAATCAGCCGCATCACCAATCGGCTTTTTTGGCGGCAAGTCGGGCTTTGTTCGGGTTTCCTGATCGTCCTTCGCAGTCTGCTCAGCCATGATCAGAACGGTACCGTCACTCATGATTTCAGCCTTGTCTGATGACCTGATCTTATCGCTCAATAGCTCGTAATCACTGCCTTCTAATGTGCGCACGCCACTGGCCTTTTCCCAGCCACCAATGATCAGCCCGTCACGGGCACGCGTTAACGCCACATAGAGCAGCCGATTGCTTTCCTCGGCCCGAAGCGCTGCTGCGGCTTCACGTACAGATTCGAGGAAATCAGGCCGCGGCAGGCTCGATGGCGGTAGCCAGTAATAGACCCGCCCATCGCCCGACCGGAGAACTGGCTCGTGCCGGCTTTTACCAGTCAGAAGGTCAGGCAGGATTACAATTGGCGCTTCTAACCCTTTTGCCCCATGGATCGTCATGACGCGCACCTCGTCACTGCCAGATGCGTCCATATCGCGCTTAACCTCGCCGCCACTAGTGCGGATCATAGTCAGGAACTCAAGCAACGACACACCGCCACCGAGGGCAAAATTTTGCGCCAGATTTAGAAAATGATCGAGCGATTCATCAACCACGCGACCAAGCCTATCCCTGAATTTCTGCCGCCCACCATCAACAAGGACATAGCTGAAAAAGCCAAATACGGACTCGTATTCAGCCCGATTTTGCCATCTAGCAAGCTGGTCAGCCATCTTGCCCACTGGACTATCAGCGCCGCGATGCACCATCAGCCGCGAAATCAAGCTCGACTTACCACGGTCATAAGCAAGCTCATAAAGCTGATCCTCGCTCATGCTAAATAATGGCGATTTTAACACCGCCGCTAATTGCAGATCATCGTCACCAAGATGCATCACGTCACCAAGCGCCAGCAAATCCTGGATCTCAATCTGCTCTGAAAGCCTCATCCGGTCGGCGCCGGCAACCGGTACATTCATGCTTTGCAATGCCGATAACAGCAATTCAAAAAACTGCTTACGTTTGCGAAGCAGGATTAGAATATCACCAGCATCCACGAGTTTACCGGACGGCAACTGGCGGCTTCCAATCCAGCTTTTGACACGCCGCGCCAGCACGGTAGCCGCGCGCACCTCGGGGGCAACATCATCATCCCCCGTCACTATCGGCCATAATTCGACAAAACCACCAGCCCCACTGCGGGCCATATCATGCTTGGTGAAATCGTTAATACCAGCAAGATCGGGGATCGTGTCATTCACCAGATTTAAAATCGGGCTTGCCGAACGGAATGACACCGACAGCGGCACATCACGAAAAATTGCATTAACAACTTTGGCACGACGCGCAAGGTCAACCCGGTTTTCATTCATCACCGCCGGATCAGCCCCCTGAAATGAATAGATCGACTGTTTAAAATCGCCAACAACAAACATGGTTCGGTCAAGATCCCGGACATCTTGGCGGTGGCGCGAAGCTCCCTCAGCATCAAAAAACTCATCAACCAGCCGCCGCAGTAATTTCCATTGTGCCGGGCTGGTATCCTGTGCTTCGTCAATCAACAGATGATCTATGCCGTTATCAAGTTTCCACGCTACCCATTGCGCTACCTCGCTCATCGCGAGCAGATCATTGGTACGGGTAATCAAATCATTGTAATCGAGCAGGCCCCGCTGCGCCTTCAGGCGGCTATATTCTTTATGAAAGGCTGTACCAAACTGGTATAGTGCCACCGTGCGGTCACGGCAAATCTGCGCGGCCTGATCAAGCAAGAGCGGCTGCAGCCGGTCAGCGAGCTTTTGTTGGATCGCGTCTATATCTGGCATAATCTTGCGAATAGCCGGATTGGAAAAATGCTTGCGTTGGCGGCCATTGCTGAATAACGCATCGATAAGAAATGGCCATTTATCAATACGGCCTGCTGCATCCTGTGCCAGCCAGACATCCATTTTGGCACCGCGATCCTGCTGACTTTTTACCCCTGAAGCCTGCAACACCGCCGAAACTGCCCGCAGTCTCTCATCATCAATTTGCGCCAGCTCATCTGCCAGCCTCACCCGGCTGGTAGCGGCGTCAGCTACACCAAGCTCATCACAGAAATGCGCCTCGATACGGGCAAGACAGTCCGGCGCATCCAGCCCCTCACTGCGGTTGAGCAGATCATTCACAATTTCTTCAGCACGAGCCTCACCGATTGTCTCGGCCATTAGCAATACCGCCGCGGCAAATTCAGGAGCTGGCTGTCTCAGAACAGTCACCCGCGCCAAAGCCTTTAACCGATTCTGCTCATCATCATCGGCCAGCTGAACATGCGGGGCAACGCCTGCCTCAATCGGAAAGCGGCGCAAGATCGACTGGCAGAACGAATGCACCGTCTCGACGCGCGGCCCGTCGTCATTGTCAAGAATTTGGGCAAACAGGATGCGGGCGCGTTGGCGAGTCTCCTGACTTGGCGTTGCAATGCCCATACTTGCCAGATCATCATCAAGCTCCTTGGCCGAGGTAATTGCCCAATTGGCAAGGCGTTTGAAAATCCGGTTGCGTATTTCTGCCGCGGCGGTGCGGGTGTAGGTTACGCATAAAATGCCATCCGGTGGCGCACCCGATAACAGCAGGCGAAGCACGCGGTCAGTCAACAATTTGGTTTTGCCAGTGCCTGCATTAGCCGACACAAATACCGATGCAGATGGATCAGACGCAGCCGCCTGGGCCGTACTCGCGCGGGCAATCATCTCATTCATCAGCGGTCTCTCCGTACAGCCATTCGCGGCTTCGGCTCAGGTGCTGATAGGGTTTGAATGGCGGCACAATATTCGGATTTGGCGCACTTGCATACGGCGTCTCTGCCTGATCAAAGCGGGCCGCAAGCGCTTCTAGGCGATGCCGGATTTCGGCAGCATCAAACAAGCCCCTTAACGGGGCCTTAATCTCGCCTGGTGCCGATTTTTTACCGCTCAACTGCCAATATTCCAACGCTGCAATCGGGCCTGCTGACAAATTTTCAAAGCCACCCTCAAACGCTATCAACCCTTCAACCGCAAGCTGGTTGCGTGCGCCTATCTCGATTAACTTCGCACTTGGCGCAGTGCCAGTTTTATAATCGACAATCGTCCAGCTATGATCCTGATTATATTCCAGCCGGTCAGCACGCGCAGTCAGTTTGACCGGGCCAAGCGGGGCTTGCAGGAACACCGAGCCATCTTTTTCAGCATAAACATTTGCAAGACCAGCGCGGCGGCGGCGTTCAGTCTCAATAAACCATGCGGCCATCGCTTCAAAGCGGGGCCACCAGAAATGGCGGATCGATGGGTGATCAATTTGACTGGCAAAATGCTGCCTGCCCAATTCCAGTAATTCAGTCAGAGCGTCGCTGGTTAATTCACCCGTTTGATTGACGGTGATGAAGTCAGCAAGCACATTATGAATTAGAGTACCGCGAAGCGCCGCATCGGCAGGCCGGTCAACATCATCCAGCGGCTTTAACCGGAGGATTTTTTTCGCATAAATTGCATAGGGATCAGTAACCCAAATATCAATTTCAGTCGCCGAGAACTGGCGTGGACGGCTGGCCAATGGTGGACATGGAGCGGGCCGCGTTGCCGGTTGCGGAACCACAGTTGGCTCGCATTTTGCCAGCCAGGATTTTTCCAAATCGCCATTGTCGATCACGTCACTAAGCCCAAGCGCACTCAGCACCGCTTCCATGCGCTGCAGCCAACGACTTTTGATTGTGGGTGTTCCAGCTTCCTTGCCGGCGCGGGTTATAATTATATCATTGCTGCAAATCGCCATATAGACGTCATGCGCACTAAGGCCACTGCGCCAGTTCCGAGGCGGCAAGCCAACCGCTGCTCGCATTGCGCCGTTCATCCACGGGTCAACATCCGGCCGCGGCGGCCAGTTCCCCTCATTGAAACCGGCTATGATCAAGCGGTTCTTGCCAACTACCTGAAATGGGTGCATTCGGGCCTCAACCGCCCCTAAAATGGCAATCCTTGGATGCGGCGTAACATGCGGGTGAACCGTTTCCGCATCAAGCAGCTGGCGCATAATCTGCGGCATCTCGCGGGCATCAATGGCACTATCCCGGCCGTCACTGGCAAGGTTGCGGAACAGATCACTTGCCACCATACCGTCGGCGCCTTTCCATAATTCCATCGCACCAACACCGCGATCAACAGCCTTGCCGTCGCTATCCATCACAGTTGCGCATAGCCGTTCAGCCGCTTCGCAAAGACCCTCCGCAAGGCTAGCCAAGGTCGGGTTTGGCGCCTGCCAGCACTCAATCATCGGGGTCAGATTGGCAATGATATGGGTTTCTAGAAAGGCGCGCAGATCCGCATCATCAAGCGTTGCCAAAAGCCCAGCCAGCCCCCCATCCGGACGCGGCCCCCGCAACGCCGCCAACTCAATCCGGTCAACATAATGCCGAAACTGAACCGGATTCATTCCGCCGGCGCAATAGGGGTGCTTTAACAATGACAATAATCGTATTGACGCAAAATCTGCATCTACCGCATCACAGAGAAGCAACAAAAACCGGCCGGGCGGGCACAGCGATAGCCGTTTGCCGGCTGAATCCTCAACGGTGATATCCCAGCGCAGCAGATCTGCAATGATCAACTCGGCAAGCTGGCGATCAGGCGTCACAACAGCGGCTGTCTGATCCGGTATTTCCAGCGCCTGACGGAGGGATAGGGCAATTATATTCGCCTCTTCACGCCGGTCCCGCGCCGTGATGATTTTAAGACCAGCAAGCGCAGTGCGGTCAATCAGCGGGCCGGCATCGCCAAGGCGCTGCCAATTTGCACTCAGCGCGGCTGGACGAAACACCTCTTGCATCAGTTGCCGGCGCGCGGCCAGCTCGGGTGGCACCGTAGACGATGTGACAACCCAGTCAAGCACCTGATCCGGTGTCATTTCAAGTGCAGTCAACAGCTGCGCCAGCTGGTGTTGTGGATGACCACTATCTTGTGAAATTGTTAACCATTGATCGCCAGCATGACGGTCTAGCCCGGGAAGCACGACATGACCATCGGGCAGCTGCGCCACCACTCCGATCAATTCACGTGTCGCCGCAATCGAGCCGGTCGAGCCAGCAATCACCACAAGTTGATCTGGCGGCTGATCACGCCAGAGCTGGGCCCGGCGGCGTAAAAGCCGGTTACGTCGGTCAACCACATCTAGAAAACCTTCTTGCGCCAGAATATCCGGCCAGCGCTCAATCAATATTCCGAGAAGGGTCAGGACATCCTGCCAATGTGCCGAGAACCGCTCGGGCAATAACAAGCGAAGCTGATCAGGCGTGGCATCGGCGTTGTATAGCTGATCCAGCAATTCACCAAGCGAGTTAGCAAGTTGCATGGCCTGTGCCTGGTTTGGGTAATGTCCGCCAAGCGGAAAATGGCGTAGCGGTTTAGCAAGACAAATCTGGCGTCTTATCTTTGAGATGGGCGGAGGCAAATCAGGGCTATCGTCATCGCCCAGAAACGCGGTTAACCTACCATCATCATCACTGCCAAAATCACCAATTGGCAATAGCCGCGGCAACAGCATCGGGGCGCCATCAGCACTATCCAGAAACGCAGCCTGCAAAGCCCGGGCCGCACGCCGTGACGGCACCAAAACCAAGCCCCGCGCCAGTCGTTCCGGACTGCCTGCAAGCTTTATAACGCCAGCCGCCAAGTCACGGGCAAAGGGCAATCCGGCATCAATGCTGTAAACAGAAGGGGGTGTCATCCGACAACTATAGAAGCAAGAAGATTTAAAGGCGAGACCCCTTTACCGCAATCAATCAAAACTGCCATCAAAGTGATCGCCCAAAATAGCCCGACAAATCCTCAGGCAAGCATTGCATGAACCCTGATCAGCGCGCACTGATTCGGCGCCGCAGCAGACTAATTCGATCAGCCCAATGCGGCGGTGCGGCGATGTCGGCAAACCGTATGTTCGATGATGGCGCCACATTATCGGCACCGGTATCGGGCATATATAAGTGAATTGAAAGATTGGTTTTGGGCAGCAGTTTTTTCAGCCGATCAGGCCATTCAATTAAACAGACTGCATCAACAAAGGCGTCATCAAGCCCAAGCTGCATAGCGTCTTCAGGGCTCTCAACGCGGTACAGATCAAGATGCCAAAGCGGGGTTCCATCACCAAGCGCATAGGTCTGCACAAGCGTAAAAGTCGGGCTTGGCACATCGGTTTCATCGGGGTTGGCTGCCTGAATAATTGCCCGCGCCAAGGCTGATTTTCCTGCGCCAAGCGGGCCGCTTAACGAGATCACATCGCCCGCCACCAACCCATCCGCCAGCAACGCCCCAAGCCGAGCAGTTGCTGACAAATCTGGTAATTCCAACTGTAGAACTGGCATTTTGGCGGGCCTTGGCTTTCGCTTAATAGCGATATTGCTCGCTCTTGAACGGGCCTTGCTGTTTCACCCCGATATAATCGGCCTGATCAGGGCGAAGAGTGCTGAGGCTTGCGCCAACCTTGGCCAGATGCAGAGCGGCAACTTTTTCATCGAGGTGGCGCGGCAAGGTATAGACCTTGTTTTCATATTGATCACCACGCGACCAAAGCTCAACCTGTGCCAGAACCTGATTTGTAAAGGATGCTGACATCACAAATGACGGGTGGCCAGTACCGCAACCAAGATTTACCAGACGCCCCTTCGCAAGCAGGATCATCCGCTTGCCGTCAGGAAATTCGATCTCATCAACCTGCGGCTTTACTTCTGACCATGTCATATTATTCAGCGACGCAACATCAATCTCATTGTCAAAATGGCCGATATTACAGACAATCGCACGGTCTTTCATATCACGCATATGGTCGATGGTGATCACATGCCGATTGCCGGTCGCAGTAACAAAGATATCAGCCTTTGGTGCTGCCTGTTCCATGGTCACGACTTCATAACCTTCCATTGCTGCTTGCAGCGCACAGATCGGGTCAACCTCAGTAACCATCACCCGTGCCCCGCCCTGACGAAGCGATGCTGCCGACCCTTTACCCACATCACCATAGCCCGCAACCACAGCAACCTTGCCGGCCAGCATTACGTCGGTTGCACGGCGAATACCGTCAACCAGTGACTCGCGGCACCCATATAAATTGTCAAATTTTGACTTGGTAACAGAGTCATTCACATTGATCGCAGGGAACGGCAACCCGCCCATTTCAGCAAGCTGATAGAGGCGTAAAACACCGGTGGTTGTCTCTTCGGAAACGCCCTTTAGCGCGTCACGCTGACGGGTGAACCAGCCCGGGCTGCTGGCCAGACGGCGCTTGAGTTGCGCCTTTAGATATTCCTCTTCTTCGGTTTCCGGGTTCGCCAACACATCCTCACCAGCCTCGGCCCGTGCGCCAAGCAGGATATACATGGTTGCATCGCCGCCATCATCGAGAATTAGATTGGCAGTCAGGTCATTCGGCCAGTCGAAAATACGGTCAACATATTCCCAGTAATCGGCCAAGGTCTCGCCCTTAATTGCAAACACCGGAACACCGGATTGGGCAATCGCTGCGGCAGCGTGATCTTGGGTTGAAAAGATATTGCAGCTCGACCAGCGCACATCAGCACCAAGCTCGACCAGCGTCTCGATCAAGACCGCAGTTTGCACCGTCATATGAAGACAACCAGCGATCCGTGCACCAGCCAATGGCTTGGTTGAACCAAACTCATCGCGTAGCGCCATGAGACCGGGCATTTCGGTTTCAGCGATTGATAATTCCTTGCGTCCCCACTCAGCGAGACCAATATCGGCAATCGTATAATCAGACGTCATCGTTCTATCCTATCGCTATGTCGGTGACAGTTTCGCATCTTTAGCAAATAAATGGCTTCTTTGAAAGAACTAGATATAACTGCGGCAAATCGCCCCACAGCCGGGCGAGCGTGAGGCGCCAAGGTAACGGCCTATTCAGCTATTTTGCCAATTCACGATGTTCAAGGCGCACCCTATACCCCTCAGCCTCGACCCATTTTGCGATATGGGCAGCGGCCCAGACCGAACGATGCTTGCCACCAGTACAGCCAAAGGCGAGCGTCAAATATGGCCGCCCATCAATCTTCATTCGCGCAAACATAACCGATAACATCGCTTTGAATTGATCGAGAACTTCTCGTGCCGCATCGTCCTTTTCCAGAAACGCCGCCACCTTGGCATCAAGCCCGGTCAAATTGCGCAACCCGTCATCCCAATGCGGATTTTTCGCAAACCGCATATCAATGATTTGATCGGCAGTTTCAGGAAGACCTTGCCGATAAGAGAATGACAAAATATGAACCGGCATTGGCGGCACCTTATCGAGATGCAGCGCTTCCAGCAGGCTGCGACGAAGATCCGTAGGGGCGAGCCCGCTGCTATCAATCACAATATCGGCAAGAGCCTCAACATCGGTCATCCGTTCCATGTCAGCCCTGACCGCCGCATCAAGATCCATCTGACAACCAAGCGGATGCTGGCGTCTTGTGGCGCTATATCGACGCATTAAATCGGCATGGCCGGCACTGATAAAGACCATCTTAAAGCAATCGCCGAGCCGCTTCGCCAGATTTTTCACCAGGCGTGCGATTGCATCAGCTCCAAATCCTGTGGTGCGGACATCAAGTCCGATGGCAATCGACCGGCCGGAAGTTTCAACCTCAAGCGCGATCAAGGGATCGACCAACGCTAACGGCAGATTATCGACTGCGGCGAAACCATAATCCTCCAGAATTTTCAACGCAGTCGAATGACCGGCACCTGAAACACCTGTCACCAGCACAAGCTTTAATGCAGAAATAGGATTTGACATGACCTTACTTTACTACAGCTGTCAGGAAAAAACAGCTTTAGCTTTCCGTTGGCAAAACCAGCCGGAAGCGGGTACCGCCACCAAGCCTGTTTGAGGCGGTTAAGTTACCATTATGCGCTTCGACAATCTGCCGCGCAATCGACAGGCCAAGGCCAGAATGTTCACCAAAATTCTCGCCGTGCGGCCGTTCGCTATAAAACCGCTTAAACACGGTATCAAGCTTGCTCTCGGGTATCCCGGGACCGTCATCCAATATATCCAAGACTGCCTTTTTTTCAGCAACTTCATGGCTGAGGACAAACTTTACCGCCCCCTGTTTTGGGCTAAAGGAAATCGCATTGCTAAGCACATTATCAATGACCTGAACGATCCGGCTCTCATTTATCCGCAGCATTATCTGCATTGTCGGTTTTTCAAACAGCAATTTATGCTCGCTATAGGTTTGCGCACGCATCTGAAGGAAATTGTCTATCAAGCTGGAAAAATCGACCAGATCACGGCCTTGCTCGATAATCTCAGTATCAACACGGCTGGCTTGGGAAATATCACTAATCAAACGATCCAGACGCTGCACATCCTGAAGAATAACCGCCAGCAGCTTTTTTTTCTGCGCCGCAGTTTTTGCCCGGCTAAAGGTTTCGGTGGCACTCCGCAAAGATGATAGCGGGTTTTTAATTTCATGCGCCACATCAGCGGCAAAAGCCGCGGTGGCCTGAATACGCTTTTGCAATTCATCGGTCAGTTCAATCAGCGAGTCCGATAATCGACCAATTTCATCATTGCGATGCGGCAGGCGCTGTAGACGGCTGGACATATCCGCGCTTTGCCGCAATTTATCGGCCGCCGCTGCCAATCGTGAAATCGGCCTTGTGATGGATCGCGCCAGATAAAGGCTGAGGCCAAGCGTGACCAACAGCACCACAGCAAATAGCTGCAGAAATACGATATTCACATTCGCCAACTCTTTTTCAATCTTGCCGCCGCCAATTGAAACCATCAAAGCACCCCGGACAAGGCGTAAATTCTGCACTGGCACTGCAACTGACAGCAACAGGTTACCATCTCGGTCAATGCGCAATGCACGGCGTGGCTCACCGGACAGCGCCGCGATTACCTCGGCATAATGGCTGGCGCGTTGACGTCGTCGCTCAACATATTCGGGCAATTCATCATACGGGCTAAACCAGCCTGATGCCGCCGTCACCATATTATTCAGAAAGTTACGGGTTTGCCGATGCCAGCTTTTGCCTTGATGCCGCCGGATATCAACATTTGGCTGAAAGCCGCTACGCCGTGCCGTATCAGCAAGCAGCACGCCATTCGGCTGAAACACCCTCGCCCGCAACGAGCTGCCAAGGCCAACAAGTGGCAACAGATGGGTCATGGTTTCAGGCGAAAGCTGGCGGCGGGCAGCGCGCCGGTCACGATCCGCCTCGGCCAGCGCCAGTGACCGTGCGAGGGTAAAACCCTGCCGTTCAAGCGCAACAAATTCTGACTGGATTAAGGTGGTGCGATATTGGTCGAGCGACAGCAGCCCAACCAGAAAAATAGCCAGCGGAAACAGCATAATTGCCATGATCCGCGCAGTCAGCCGGCTCATGCGAAACGGCGTCACAAGTCTTTGCAGCCTGCCACGGATCCTGTTAGATAATCGACGCCAACGCGAAGTCTCGATAGTCCCGCTCCCTCGGAGATCACCATAAATACCAGAAACATACCACCGCCATTATGCCGCGTTCGGCATCGCAGCGCGACATTTATGATGTCTTGTATTTATAGCCGATGCCATAAAGCGTTTCTATCTGGTCAAAATCCGCGTCATGCACGCGTAATTTGCGACGGAGCCGCTTGATATGGCTGTCGATGGTGCGATCATCGAGGAAAATGCTCTCGCCATATGCAGCATCCATTAACTGGTCACGATTTTTCACCATGCCTGGACGCGATGCGAGCGCCTGCAGAATTAGAAATTCGGTCACCGTCAGCTTTACCTCCTGACCGCGCCAGCTGCATAAATGGCGGTCAGGATCCATCAGTAATTCACCAAGGCGGATGACATTTGGCCCCGTTGCTTTCATTGCCCCGCCGCTGGCACGGCGCAGCACAGCACGAATACGGGCCAGCAATAATCGCTGCGAGAACGGTTTGGTGATATAATCATCTGCGCCCATCCCAAGACCAAGCGCCTCGTCTAGCTCATCATCTTTACTGGTCAGGAAGATAACTGGCATCTGTGACTGGCTGCGTATTTTTTGCAGCAATTCCATTCCGTCCATGCGCGGCATCTTAATATCAAACACACCAAGATTGGCCGGCCGTCTGGCAAGCCCCACAAGCGCCGCCTCGCCATCATGATAGCAATCAACCTCAAAGCCCTCAGACTCAAGTGTTAACGATACCGAGGTCAGAATATTCTGATCATCATCAACAAGCGCAATTCGGTCTGCCATTTTGGTCTCCCACTTCCCATCATTCAACCCGCAACAAACCTGCCAAGCCCATCGGCCTATTGCTCATAAGCCTGGCTGCTGGCTCTCACCATTAGCCTTTAATTTGCAAATGAAACAAGGCCAATATAGGGCAGAAAATCGACATAATCGGGCCAGTATAACGGAGCCAGCATAGCCCTAATGGGCTTCGGCCCAGCTATCAGCAATTCCAGCCTCGGCAACAATCGGTACAGCCAGCGACAGTAACGGCGCCGCAGCATTTTCCATAACCGCCGTGATAAGCCGGGTTGCGGCTTCGGCTTCGGCTTCGGGCGCTTCAAAGATCAATTCATCATGCACCTGCAGCAGCATCGTCGCGTTCAGCCTCGCCGCGCGGAGGGCTGGTGGAATGCGGATCATCGCGCGCTTGATAATATCGGCAGCACTGCCTTGGATTGGCGCGTTGATCGCTTGGCGTTCGGCAAAACCGCGCATTGCCTGATTACCACTATCAAAGCCGGTGATATGAATGCGGCGACCAAATAGCGTTTCGACATAGCCATCCTCGCGTGCCGCTAGCTTGATACGCTCCATGAAATCCCTAATGCCAGGGAAATTCTGGAAATAGGCAGTGATGAAATCGCTAGCTTCTCCGCGTGAAATTCCTAGCTGGCGCGCCAGACCAAAGGCCGAGATGCCATAGATAATGCCAAAATTAATTGCCTTTGCGCGGCGTCTGGTTTCACTGTCCATTTGATCAAGCGGCACGCCAAACACCTCGGACGCCGTGCGCGCGTGAATATCCAACCCGGCATGAAATGCCTCAATCATCGTGCTTTCAGCGGCAACATGGGCGATAAGGCGTAACTCGATCTGCGAGTAATCAGCAGAAATCAGCTTATGCCCGGGCGCAGCAATAAAGGCAGTACGAATCTGCCGACCCTCGGCGGTACGAATGGGAATGTTCTGTACATTCGGATCTGATGATGACAGGCGGCCAGTACTGGCACCGACCATCGAAAATGATGTGTGGACCCGCCCCGTTGCCGGCAGGATCGAGTCGACCAGCGCATCTGCATAGGTTGACTTCAATTTTGCCAATTGCCGCCAATCAAGAACCTTAGCAGCAATCTCAACACCCGATGCTGCCAGATCTTCAAGCACATCAGCGGAGGTGGAATAGGCCCCGGTCTTTGCTTTTTTTCCACCTTGCAACCCCATTTTATCAAACAGGATTTCACCAAGCTGTTTTGGCGAGGCAATGTTGAAATTCTCGCCAGCAATTTGATGAATCTCAGTCTGCAACACCACCATACGACTTGCAAAATCATTCGACATCCGCGCTAAAATCCCACGATCAACGGTAATGCCATTTGCCTCCATTTCGGCAAGCACCGGGATAAGCGGGCGCTCCAACCTCTCATAAACCGATGCCAGCCGCTCGACACTGAGACGCGGCTTAAACAGATGCCAAAGACGCAGTGTGATATCAGCGTCCTCGGCCGCGTAATCTAGCGCAGCCTCTGGTGCCAGCGT
This sequence comes from Candidatus Puniceispirillum sp., assembly GCA_016778895.1. Classification (GTDB taxonomy): domain Bacteria; phylum Pseudomonadota; class Alphaproteobacteria; order Puniceispirillales; family Puniceispirillaceae; genus UBA3439. The sequence continues at coordinate 3,485 of JADHOR010000005.1, read as the reverse complement.
ACCAAATGCAACTTGCTTGGCGCCCTTGCCGCAAACATCAGAATATTTGATCGTGTCATAATTCAGCCAGTGTTTTGCCAGATGATCCATTGAATGACCGCCAATACGGCCGCCATCCAAAACATAAGACAGGCACATCGTGTCATCGACCGGCGCAAGCTTTACCCCGCCATTACGCGGCCATAGCAGGATGTGCGAATCATATTTCAGATTATGCCCAATTTTTAAAACCGCCGGATCTTCCAGCACCGGCTTTAACATCGCCAGTGCCGTATCAAACGGAATTTGCCGATACGAAACCGGGGCCTCGGTCGAAAAATCAAGCCCACCCTGCTTATCACCACGCTTGGCGCTAGCACCATGGCGCAGTGGCACATAACAGGCCTTGCCCGGTGCCAAGGCCATTGAAATGCCAACCAGATCAGCAGCTGCAGCGTTCAGCCCGCTGGTTTCAGTATCGACCGCAAGAAACCCTTGCGCCGTCGCCGCGCCAAGAAATGCCGCCAGCGCATCAACATCGTTGATAAGCTGATAATGGCGCGTTAACTGATCACGCGCGACAGCGGGGCTTATGGCCGGTGATCCAGCACTGCCCGCAACATCTGATGATGAGGGTGATGGGCTTGCCATCATCGACCGCACGGCACCACCAATGCTGTCATTACGCTCGCTGCCCGAACCATTATCCCCTTGATCAGCGCCGATACTAACCAGCAAGCGTTTGAATTCCTGTTCCCGTAAAAACAGAGTCAGGCGATCGATATCACGCGGAGGGGTCGATAATGCGGCAAGCTCGAGCGGCATCGGCACATCATCACGAAGCCTGACAAGCTGGCGCGAAACACGTGCCTGCTCGGCAAATTCAATCAGATTTTGGCGGCGCTTTGGCTGTTTGATTGTCTCCGCGCTTGCCAACAGATTATCCAGATCGCCGAAAGTCTGAATTAATTCAGCTGCAGTTTTCACCCCGATACCCGGCACCCCGGGCACATTATCGGTCGAGTCCCCAGCCAGGGCCTGCACGTCAACCACTTTTTCCGGCGGCACGCCAAACCGGTCAAATACTTCTTCCACGCCAATGCGGCGCTGTTTCATCGGGTCCAGCATCGTGACATTACCGCGAACCAACTGCATCAGATCCTTGTCTGACGACACAATCAGCGTCGAAAGGCCAGCATCCTCGGCAACCCGCGCATAGGTTGCAATAAGATCATCAGCCTCAAAACCCGGCGCCTCAAGTGACGGCAGGCTCAACGCCGCAGTGGCGGCGCGCACGAGGGCAAATTGTGGCACCAGATCTTCGGGCGGCTCTGACCGGTTAGCTTTATATTCCGAATATATGTCCGAGCGAAAGGTCTTGCGGGCAACGTCAAACACTACCGCCACATGATCGGGCGCCAGATCATCAACAAGTTTCATTAACATTGCGGTAAAGCCATAAACGGCGTTGACCGGCGTTCCGTCACTGCGGGTCATGGGTGGCAGAGCGTGAAAGGCCCGGAAAATATATCCTGAACCGTCTACTAATACCAATCTGCCCTTCTCAGCCATAAATCCCCACATTCATCTTGTTGGCGTTATTACATCTGTTAAGGGCTATCGCACCCCACAACCGACATGACGCGCCCAGACTTGCCTCTGAACTTCAAGCCACAGCTGGCCATCACCAGGCTTTTGGTTATTTCTCCGCAACAAACGCGCATGAACAATAAGGGCAGGTAACCTTGCCATCCATGCCAAGCGTCAACCAGACTTGCGGATGACCAAGCGCACCGCCGCCACCATTACAGGAAACACGTGACTGCTTTGTCACGATCACATTTGGTAATGATGAAGCGGTTGATTGATCAGCAGCATTTCCGGCTTGGTCTGGGTTCATGATATCCTCACTGGTATAGAATAAACTGGCATCTGCTGGCGCGACGACCACAAAATTATTTTTCCACCCCTAACCTATAGTGGCTTGCCAATCGATGCAATTGTAACCGGCGTGGGCTGGCGAAGAATCTTCCCGTATGTCGGAGAGATTTCGGCGGCAATTGGCGATGCAAGACGTGGCCTCAGCAAATCTCCGCAGCAGCAGCCGGCCGTTTAGGGACATTGCCCCTTGCCGCCCCTCACGCATCGGCCTATATCTTGGCAAGCACAAACGCCTGATCTCCATCCTCAAGGGGCCGCCATCATGACCGCACAAGATGCTGGCATTCATTATACCGCTTTCACCCATACCCCCGAATCTGGCCTGGCAATTGAGGCACGCGGGGTCAGTAAAACCTATGATGCCGCCGGGCGGGCGCTGCACGCCCTTAAATCGATTGATATCGAGGTGCCAGTTGGCTGCATTTTTGGGCTATTAGGGCCAAATGGTGCTGGTAAATCGACCTTTATCAATATTATGGCCGGAACTGTGGTAAAAACCAGCGGCAGTATTTCAATTTGGGGAACGAATATTGATGATAACCCGCGCCAGTCAAGAGCCAATATCGGCATCGTCCCGCAGGAATTGAATATCGACGCTTTTTTCACGCCACGCGAAACGCTGGACATGATGGCAGGCCTTTTTGGAGTGCCAAAATCCGAACGTCACACCGATGAAATTCTGGAAATGGTTGGCCTGACAGAACAGGCAAATTTCTATTCGCGTCGACTGTCCGGCGGAATGCGCCGACGGCTGCTGGTTGGCAAGGCAATGGTTCATCGCCCGCCAATTCTGGTACTGGACGAGCCCACCGCCAGCGTTGATGTCGCGCTTCGCCAACGGCTGTGGGATAGTATCAAAATACTTAACCAGGCCGGTGTTACAGTGCTGCTGACGACGCATTATCTGGAAGAGGCAGAGACGCTGTGCGACCGCATCGCCATCATCAATAAGGGCCAGGTTATCGCCGCAAAAACAAAGGATGATTTATTAGCATCAGCGGGTCAGAAAACACTTCATCTATCCCTGACATCGCCGCCACCCCAGGTCCTGCCAGCAACACTAAAAGCCCTTGGCGCGCACTTGCACCCCCAGCGTGAGGAGCAACTATCGATTAGCTTTGATCCAGCAACCATTAATGCAATTGATATTTTACAGGCGGTACAGGCTACCGGCTGCGTGGTAAGCGATATCAGCACCGCCGAGCCCGACCTTGAAGATGTGTTCCTGAGCCTGACCAAATAGGTCACGCTGCGTGATGTTTAGGGTCAAATAGCATTACCCCCTTGGCAGCGGAACAAAGTCAGTATAGAAGAGATCCATTCAGACTTTGGTGGATTAATTGCGGCCCGTTTGTTCCGGCCAAATTACCCTGGCGAATTAGTCTTGGGAGGCTCGACGTGTTTTACCCGCGGTAATGACGCCAACAGCAAAAAAGATGCACTCGTAGCTCAGCTGGATAGAGCGCTGCCCTCCGAAGGCAGAGGTCAGAGGTTCGAATCCTCTCGAGTGCGCCATTTTACTTCGTGTTATCAATAGATTAACCAGAACAGGCCATTTGTCTGCC